>NZ_JODF01000006.1:0-174130 GCF_000717945.1 Streptomyces sp. NRRL S-920 | reverse complement strand
GGTCCTTGACGACTACCACTCACCGCGCGCGCGGCAGCACCACCGCACACCAGCTACGCGGCACACACCCGCCCCCCGACACGCGGGACCACACACACCAAAACGGGGACACAGAAAACCCAACCACCGGGGGCCGCTCACAACACTCCAGCCCTCCCGAGTGGTGGATTGCGCCACTGCGGTGGATGGCGACCACAGTGGCGACTTGCAACCACGAGCAGGTTGCCAGATCGTCAAGTGGGCCGTACATAGGCCTTAAGACCCATCGGCCGCCAAGATCGAATAGGCCACGAACACACTCGGCGGCCCATAAAACTTACATTCCGCAGGAGTACGAGTCAGTCAACAATGCAGGTAGGGGCGCCTTTCCGCGCCGCGCGGGCCTGCACGCGCTACGGCGCCCAATCGGGCCGCGGCCAACGGCGAAAGCTGCTGCCCGGCCCGGTGACGGCACGGCCGGGCAGCAGCAGCCGTCATGCCGCTCGGTTGTGCCGGACCGCGTAGACCGCGGCCTGGGTCCTATCGGACACATTGAGCCGGGCGAAGATCGCTTGCATGTGGTTCTTGACGGTCTTCTCCGTGATGCCGAGTGCCCGGGCGATGTGACGGTTCGTCATACCGTCGGTGAGTAAGGCGAGAACTTCGAGCTGGCGCGGCGTCAGGGCGCTGGATGGAGACTTCACGTCGGCCGGTTCACCATGATCGGTCGCCACTCCCCCCTGATGAGCGCGGGCGGTTCGAGCCTCTGCTCGTCGCGGACGCGGGCGCATCGCCGTTGCGTCCTGAGCGACGGGAATATCTGTCTGTTGGTTGGTCAGGGGGTGTGTGCGGTCTCTGTTTTGCGCAGCCATCCGTGTCTCCTTGCCCCGTGGTCGCATGGCCAGTCCCGCGCCCGGTCGGCTCCGATAGGAGGCTTCAGGCCCGGTAGTGCCCAAGCCGACTGTAGCGAAGATCGAACATGGGAGCGGGGGGTAACTGTCAAGATTTTAAGGGCATGTTGGCCCAAGAATCTTTGAGCCAGTGTTACTGCTGGCTGCGGCCGGGTGGGTTGACCCGGGCGGCAGTAGGCATGACGGCGGTCACAGGGCGCACGGGCAGGCGGCGATCAGGGGCTTTGCGCTCCGGCGCATATGACGGGTCGTCAATCTTCCTTGTTGACAAGCAATCTGACGACTGGAGCCACCCATCGGAGACGGGTTCGAACCGGCCAAAGCCGATCGCGATCGGGCCATCGCCGACAGCTCGGCTTGTTTGAGCGGAGGGCTCGATCAAGGATGAATCCGGTTCCGCCCCGGCTGCACCACGGTCCACAGGGGCATCGCCCACACCGAGACGCAACCCGTTCTCCACTTCGTCAGAGGAGCCCCACCATGCCGGAAGCGGTGCTCGACCTGGTCGGTGTCGGATTCGGACCCTCGAACCTGGCCGTCGCCCTCGCACTGGACGAAGCGGGCGCGCAGGCCGGATGCGACGCGTTGTTCCTGGAGCGGCAGCCGGCCTTCGGCTGGCACACCGGAATGCTGCTGGACGAGGCGACGATGCAGGTCTCGTTCCTCAAGGACCTGGTCACCATGCGGAACCCGGCCAGCCCGCACAGCTACCTGTGCTACCTGCGGGACCGGGGCCGACTGGCCGCGTTCATCAACCAGAAGTCGCTGTTCCCGCTGCGCACCGAGTTCCACGACTACCTCGCGTGGTGCGCCGAGCGGGTCGGTCACCTGGTGCGCTACGGCACGCAGGTGGTGGACATCCGCCCGGTGCCCGGCCCGGACGGATCCGTCGACCTGCTCGACGTCGTGGCCCGCCGCGACGGGGTGGAGGAGGTGCACCGCACCCGGAACGTGGTGCTCGCCCCCGGTCTGCAACCCTGGCTGCCGGACGGCATCGAGCGGTCGGACCGGGTCTGGCACACCTCGGAACTGCTGCACCGGTTACCGGAGTTCGAGTCCGTCGCGCCGCGCAGCCTCACCGTCGTCGGTGCCGGGCAGAGCGCCGCCGAGGCGGTGGCGCACCTGCACGGGAGGTTCCCGGAGGCCGAGGTGCGGGCCGTGTTCGGGCGCTACGGGTACAGCCCGGCGGACGACTCCCCGTTCGCCAACCAGATCTTCGACCCCGACGCCGTCGACGCGTACTACGTGGCGCCCGAGCACGTCCGCCGCCGGCTGGACGACTACCACCGCAACACCAACTACGCGGTCGTGGACCTCGAACTGATCCAGGACCTGTACGCGCGGTCCTACCGCGAGCAGGTGCGGGGCGACCAGCCGCGGCTGGTCATGATGAACGTCAGTCGGATCGCCTCGCTGTCGCAGGAGGCCGACGCGGTACGGGTGGCCGTGGAGCACCTGCCCACCGGGGAGCGGACCGAGTTCGAGACGGACGCGGTCGTGTTCGGCACCGGGTACCGCCCCGCCGATCCGCTCGCCCTGCTCGGCCCGTTGGCCGACCAGCTCAAGCTGGACGACCAGTCCCGCCCGCACCTCGACCGCGACTACCGCCTCGTCACCACCGACCGGATCCGCGCCGGGATCTACCTACAGGGCCCGACGGAGCACACCCACGGCCTGGCCTCGACGCTGCTCTCGGTCACCGCGGTGCGCGCCGGCGAGATCCTCGCGGCCGTCACGGCCGCGGTTCCCGCCCAGGTCCTCACCGCGTCCGCCCGCTGAGCGGGATCCCGGAGGCTTCCGGGAGGCCGGGCGGGTGCCCAGGAGAATGGAGACGCACGAGATGTACGTTCCGAAGATCTACCAGTCCCCGGACGCCGACGCCGTGCGGCTGATCCGCGAGTACCCGCTGGCCCTGCTGCTGACCAACGGACCCGCGGCGCCGTTCGCCACCCACCTGCCCGTGATCTTCCCGCCCGCCTCCGAGCCCGAGAAGATCGTGTCACTGAGCGGCGGCACGCTCTACGGCCACCTCAACCGGGCCAACCCGCACTGGGAGACGCTGTACGAGGAGCAGCACGCGACCCTGGTCTTCCAGGGCGCGAACGCCTACGTCTCCGCCGCCGTCTACGAGCGCACCCCGGCCGCCCCCACCTGGAACTTCGCCACCACCCACGTCCACGGCCGCATCCACCCGATGCCCGCCCGGGAGGACGCGCTCGACGTGGTGCGCTGGACGGTGGCGGCCTTCGAGGCCAAGCACGGCCTCGGCTGGGACCCGGGCCCGTCGCTCGACTACTTCGACAAGATCGTCGACGGTGTCGGCGCCTTCCGCTTCACCGTCGACTCGGTCGACACGATGCTCAAGCTCAGCCAGGAACAGGCCGCCTGCACCAGGGACAAGGTGGCCGCGCACTTCGCCGCCAGCCCGGTCGGACTGCAACGGGAGGTCAGCCACCTGATGAGGACCGCCGCCCCGACCGCCACCACCGGAGAGTGAGTGAGAACGTGACCGAAACCGCTGATGTCCTCATAGTCGGCCTGGGTGGGCTCGGCAGCGCCGCGGCCTACCACCTGGCCGCGCGCGGCAGCCGGGTGATCGGCATCGACCGGTTCGGGCCCGCGCACGCGCGCGGTGCGAGCCACGGCGAGAGCCGCGGGGTGTGGAAGGCGTACTTCATGGGCGCCGGGTACGTCCCGCTGCTCGACCGCGCCTACGACCTCTGGGACGAGCTGGCCGAGATCCGCGGCGAGACGCTGTTCCACCGCACCGGCGGGATCTGCGTCGGCCCGGCCGACGGTGCGCTCGTGCCCGCCGCGCTCGCCTCGGCCCGGGAGGCGGGCCTGGAGTTCGAGCACCTGGAGAGCGACGAGATCCGCTCGCGCTTCCCGCAGTTCAACCCCGGACCGGGTGACGTCGCCGTGTGGGACCCGTCCTCGGGATACGTGCGTCCCGAGCAGGTCGTCACCGCGCACCTCGACCTCGCCCGCAAGCACGGCGCCGACCTGCGGTTCGACGAGAAGGTGCTGGACTTCTCGGAGACCGGCAGCGGTGTGCGGGTGCGCACGGAGACCGGCGTGTACGAGGCCGACCGCCTGGTCGTCGCCGCCGGTGCCTGGGCCCCGCAGCTGCTCCCCGAACTGCGGCCGCACATCAAGGTCCTGCGGAAGGTGATGCTCTGGTTCGATCCGGTCTCGCGGACCGAGGACTTCTACGCCGGCCGTCAGCCGTACTGGGTCTGGGAGGGCGAGAACGGCACGGTCGGCTACGGCCACCCGGCCGTCGACGGCCCCTCCGGCGGCGTCAAGGCCGGGATCCACAGCGGCGGCGAGCCCGCGGACCCCGACTCCCTCGACCGCCACGTCAGCACGCGGGACGTCGAGGCCGTACGGGAGTTCCTGGCCAAGCGGATCCCGGCGCTGCCCGGCCGCTACCTGCGCAGCCGCGTCTGCATGTACGACAACTCGCCCGACATGGGCTTCATCATCGGCCCGTCGGCCCAGAGCGACCGGATCACCGTCGCCGCCGGCACCTCGGGCCACGCCTTCAAGTTCGCCCCCGCGCTCGGCGAGGTGATCGCGCAGCTGGCCACGGAGGGTGCCAGCACCCACGACATCTCCCTGTTCGACCCGCGCCGCCTGACCGACGCGAAGGCGTGACCGGCGCGGCCCGCACCGTGCACCGGGGCCTGACGATCGCCATCACCGGCACGCGTCAGGTCGAGTCGCGACGAGACGCCCTGGCAGAGCTGTTCGAACGGGTGCTCGCGCCGTTCGCCGACGGACCGGCCGCGGACCGCGGCTGGCTGCTCGGCGGCGCCGCGGGCGTCGACACCTCGGCGCTGCGCTTCCTGGCCGGTCGCGACGCCGGCCGGCTGGTCGTGGCCGTCCCCGCGCGGTGTGCCGACCAGCCGGCGGACGCACGGGAGGCGATCGAGCAGGCGCACGCCGCGGGCCGCGTCGAACGGATCGTCGAGCTGGACCACCCCGAGGGCATCGGCCCGGCCGCGTTCACCAGACGCAATCGCTGGCTCGTCGACCACAGCGACCTCGTCATCGGCTTCCCGCTGACCGGCACCGATGACGGGTCGGGCACCTGGGAGACGCTCACGTACGCGGCCGGACTCGGCAGGCCCTACCTCGTCGCCCCGCTCACCTGACCCACCCAATCCCCAACCCCTTGAGGAGAACCACATGCCCATGATCCGCGTACAGATGTTCCCCGGCCGTACCGCCGACCAGAAGGAGGCCCTCGTCAAGGAGGTGACCGAGGCGATCCAGGGGAGACCCCATCACTGCGGCGTTGTCGTCGGTTGACAACTCCCCCAAGCTCTCGGCTTCGCTCGAGCAGGGGGCGCCCCCATCGCGTTGCCGCCCCCCTCCGCCTTGCATCTCGACGCACCAGACCCCACTCACCTGCACAGAAAGGTGACCGCCACCCAAGTACGGCCTGATCCGCCGGACAGGCCCTAGGCCCGACCTGTCACACGGTCAGCCGCCGCCGGGGCACGCAGAGTCGCCCCGGCCGGCGTGGGGCCGGGGGGGTCAGCGGCCCTTCTCAGCAGGCTCCAGAATCGCCACACACTCCACATGATGCGTCATAGGAAAGAGATCAAACGCCCGCAAAGACCGCACCCTGTACCCGCCCTCCCGGAAGTACCCGAGATCCCGCGCCAGCGCCGCCGGATCGCAGGCCACGTACGCGATGCGGCGCGCGCCCAGTCCCGACAGGTGGCGTACCGTCTGCTTGCCCGCGCCCGCGCGGGGCGGGTCAAGGACGATCAGGTCCGCTTCGGTGATGCCCGTGCGCGGGAGGACCGATTCGACCTTGCCCTGTTCGATGCGGACGCGGTCGAACGCCGCGAGGTTGTGGCGGGCGTCCTCCACCGCGCGCTTGCCGGACTCGATGCCGAGGACCGCGCCCGCCTCGCCGACCCGGTCCGCGAGGGCGCCCGCGAACAGGCCGACCCCGCAGTAGAGGTCGAGGGCCGTGTCGCCCTTGCGGGGCAGCAGGCCCTGCATGACGGCGAGCATCAGCGTCTCGGCGGCCTTCGGGTGGACCTGCCAGAAGCCGCCGCTGCCGACGCGGTAGGTGCGGCCGTCGGCCCGCTCCCTGACGAAGGCGCGGCCGTGGACGCGGTGGACGCCGCCGTCCTTCTCCCCCACCCGCATCACGGAGACCGGCTTGTCCAGCTCCACGATGGGCAGGCGCGCGCCCGGCTTCGGGGCGAGGATCACCTGGCGGTCCTGGGAGCCCGTCGCCGCGATCGCCTCGATGGACGCCATGCCTGACCAGTCGCGCTTCTCGATGCCGAGTTCGGAGACTCCCTCCGCCGCGATCATGCAGTGTTCGATCGGCTCGACCTCGTGCGAGCGGTGGCGGCGCAGGCCCGCGTTGCCGTCCTCGTCCACCGCGTACTGCACGCGCGTACGCCAGGACGGGACCTCGCCGGGCGGCAGCTTGTCGCCCTCGGCCGGCATGACCGTGCCGTCCCAGCCGGCCTCCTCGGGGGTCAGGCCCGCGAGGCGCTTGAGCTGTTCGGCGATGACCTCGCCCTTGAGGCGGCGCTGCGCGCCCGGCTTCGCGTGCTGCCAGTCGCAGCCACCGCAGCGGCCGGGGCCGGCGTAGGGGCAGGGCGCTTCGACGCGGTCCTTGGAGGGCTCCAGGATGGTGACCGCGTCGGCCCTGAGGAAGCGCGCGCCCTCCTCGCCCTCGGTCACCCGTGCGATGACCTTCTCGCCGGGCAGCGTGTGCCGCACGAAGAGCACCTGGCCCTCGGCGGTACGGGCGATGCAGTGGCCGCCGTGCGCGACGGGCCCGATCTCGACCTCGTACTCCTGGCCGACCAGCGACGCGGCCGCCTGAGCGTTCCCCGCCTGCGGATTCTTCGGTTCTGCCTGCATGGCGGGGTGACTCCACAACGTAAAAGTGAGAGGGGAACGGCCGGACTACTACAGCCCACCAGTCTACGTGGGCGTCGTCCGGCCGTTCACCACAAGCGGCGCGGGAACGCGTGACGTGTCACGCCTTCTTGCTCGGCTCCCGCTCCTTCATACGCCTCGGCTTCTCCACCGGGCCCCGGCGCACCGCGCCCGGCGCGTTCCACTCCTGGCGCTTGCGGGCCCGCTTCTTCGCGGCCTCGGAGGAGTCGAGCTGGTAGGGGACCGACGTCACCATCACGCCCGGCGTGAACAGGAGGCGGCCCTTGAGGCGCAGCGCGCTCTGGTTGTGCAGCAGGTGCTCGTACCAGTGGCCGACCACGTACTCGGGGATGATCACGCTGACCACGTCGCGCGGGCTCTCCCTGCGCAGGTTCTTCACGTACTCGATGATCGGCCGGGTGATCTCGCGGTAGGGCGAGTCGAGGACCTTCAGCGGCACGGTGATGCCGCGGTGCTCCCACTCGTCCTTGAGCGCCTTGGTCTCGGCCGGGTCGACGTTGACGCTGAGCGCTTCGAGGGTGTGCGAGCGCATCAGCTTCGCGTACGACAGGGCGCGCAGCGTCGGGCGGTGGATCTTGGAGACCAGGACGATCGAGTGCACGCGGGAGGGACGCATGTTGTCGTCGGAGGGGGTCTCCGGGGCGGCGATCTCCTCGGCCACGCGGTCGTAGTGGCGGCGGATCGCCGTCATCGTCACGTAGAAGATGCACATGCCGAGCAGTGCGACCCAGGCGCCGTGCGTGAACTTGGTGACGAGTACGACCACCAGCACGAGGCCCGTGAAGAAGGCGCCGAAGGTGTTGATCGCGCGGGAGCGGATCATGTGGCGGCGCTTGTTCTGGTCCTTCTCGGTCGCCAGGTGGCGGTTCCAGTGCCGGACCATGCCGATCTGGCTGAGCGTGAAGGAGACGAAGACACCGACGATGTAGAGCTGGATGAGGCGGGTGGAGTCGGCGCCGTAGATGACGACGAGCAGGGCCGCCGCGCCCGCGAGGAGCACGATGCCGTTGGAGAACGCGAGGCGGTCGCCGCGGGTGTGCAGCTGGCGCGGCAGGTAGCGGTCCTGCGCGAGGATCGAACCGAGCAGCGGGAAGCCGTTGTACGCGGTGTTGGCCGCGAGGAAGAGGACCAGCGCGGTGGCGGCGGCCAGGATCATGAACAGGAAGCTGCCGTGGCCGAAGACGGCCTCGGCGACCTGGGAGATCACCGGGTTCTGGACGTAGTCCGCGCCGACCGGGACTCCGTTGTGGATGAGGTCCTTGCCCGGGTATTCCGCCATGCGGACCTCGGTCACCATGGCGAGGCCGATGATGCCGCAGAACATGGTGACGGCGAGGCCGCCCATGAGCGCGAGGGTCGTCGCGGCGTTCTTGGACTTCGGCTTGCGGAAGGCCGGGACGCCGTTGCTGATCGCCTCGACGCCGGTGAGGGCGGCACAGCCCGAGGAGAAGGCCCTCAGGAGCAGGAAGACCAGCGCGAAACCGGCGAGGCCCTGGTGTTCGGGCTTGATCTCGTAGTCGGCGGTGGGGGCCTTCATGGTCTCGTCCAGGACGATGCCGCGGAAGGCGCCCCACGCGATCATGATGAAGACGCCCGCCACGAAGACGTACGTCGGGATGGCGAAGAGCTTCCCGGACTCCTTCACGCCGCGCAGGTTCATCAGCGTGAGCAGGACGATGACGGCGACCGCGCAGAGCACCTTGTGCTCCACGACGAACGGGACGGCCGAGCCGAGGTTCTCGATGCCCGAGGAGATCGACACGGCCACGGTCAGGACGTAGTCGACGAGCAGGGCGCTCGCGACGGTGAGTCCCGCCTTGGGTCCGAGGTTGGTGGTGGCGACCTCGTAGTCACCACCACCGCTCGGATAGGCGTGCACGTTCTGTCTGTACGACGCGACGACGGTGAACATCAGCACCACGACCGCGACGGCGATCCACGGGCTGAAGTGGTACGCCGACACACCCGCGATGGAGAGGACGAGAAGGACCTCTCCCGGTGCGTACGCAACGGAGGAGAGCGGGTCGGACGCGAATACGGGGAGTGCGATGCGCTTCGGCAGGAGCGTTTCTCCGAGCCGGTCACTGCGCAGTGCGCGCCCGATGAGGATCCGTTTGGGCACGTCGGTCAGTTTGGACACGCAGAGGATCGTAAGCGTTCGAATGGGCGCCCGCCCACCCACCACCCCCATCTGCCCCGGTTATCTGTCCTGTGCGATCCTGCGCCGCGGCCCGCGCCTCCGCTCGCCGGATCGCCCCGGACGGCCACCAGGTGGCGCGGCCGAGCAGCAGCAGCGCGGCCGGAAGGATCATGACGCGGATCACGAACGCGTCGAGCAGCACGGCCGCCGCGAGGACGAACCCCATCTGCTTCATCTCCAGGATGTGCAGCATCACGAAGCTCGCGAAGACGGTGACCATGACGATCGCCGCGCTGGTGACGACCTTGGCGGAGGACGCGATGCCGTCGAGGACCGCCTGCCGGGTGGGTACGCCGTTCAGGGCGGCCTCGCGGATCCGGCTGACCACGAAGACCTGGTAGTCCATCGAGAGCCCGAAGAGGATCACGAAGAGGAAGAGCGGTACGCGCGAGGAGATCCCGCCGAGCGACTCGAAGGAGAGCAGGTCCTCGGCCCAGGTGCCCTGGAAGACGAGGACGAGCAGTCCGAGCGCGGAGGCCGCGGAGAGCAGGTTGAGTCCTACGCCCAGCAGTCCGAGGACGACCGAGCGGAACGCGTAGACCGTCATGCCGAAGGTCATCAGGAGCAGGAAGCCGAGGACGAGCGGCAGCTTCTCGTTCTGGTGCTGCACGTAGTCCACACCGCGCGCCACCTCGCCGGTGACGGCCGTCTCGACGCCGGGCAGCTTGCCGACGGTCGCGGGCAGATAGGTCTCGCGCACGTGGGCGAGCGAGTCCTCGGCCTTCTTGGAGTACGTGGGGTGCGCCGCGTTGAGTTCCAGGGTCGTGGTCCTGCCGTCCTCGGAGGAGCGCAGGAGCGGAGCACCTGAGGGGCGCGAGAAGAGCGGGTCGGCCTGCGCCGCGCGGTCCAGCGCCGTCAGGGCCCGGCGTACGTCGGCGGCCCGTGAGGCCTCGGCCCGCACCACGACGAGGTGCCGGACCCGCTGCTCGGGGAAGTCGTCGAGCAGCCGGTCGTATCCCTTCATCGCCGGTATCTCCCGCGAGAAGCTGTCGCGCGCCGGGTTCTTGAGGTTCATGGTCAGGGCGGGCAGCGCGAGCCCCAGCATCACGAGGACCGAGAGGCACAGGGTGAGCGCGGGGCGCTTGCGGGCGGGCGCGAGCAGGGCGCTCCAGGCGCGGCCGGGCCCCTTCTCCCCGTACGCGCGCACCGGCTTGCCCTGTGCCAGGCGCTTGGCCTCCCGGCGTTCCGTGCGCCGCCCGAGCATGACGAGCAGCGCCGGCAGCACTGTCACCGAGCTGGCCACGGCGACGGCGACGACCAGGATGGTGCCGGTGGCGAGCGAGTCGAAGATGACGTCACGGGCCAGGTAGAGCGCGGTGGTGGAGACGATCACGGCGAGTCCGGAGACGACGATCGCGCGCCCCGCCGTCGCGGCGGCGGCCTCGACCAGCGCCTCCGAGGTGAGGCGGCCGCCCGCGCGGGCCCGCTCGTCACGTTCGCGCTTGAGGTAGAAGAGCGTGTAGTCGACGCCGACGGCCATGCCGATGAGCAGGATCATGCTCATTCCGACGCCGGTGTCGGGCAGGAGGTGCGAGGCCAGCATCGCCAGCCCCATGGTCGCCGCGATCGAGGTGATCGCGAGCAGCAGCGGTACGCCGACCATGACGACCGAGCCGAAGACCACGGCGAGCGTGATCAGCGTGATGGGCAGTGTGATCGCCTCGGAGAACTTCAGGTCCTCGTTGCGCTGGTCGTCGACGCCCTTGCTGACGGAGGCGTCGCCGGTCTCCTCGATCACCAGGTCCGGGTGGGCCTTGGCCACCTGCGCGGTCTGTTCCCGCAGCGGGGGTACGTGCTCCTGATCCTCCTGCTCGGAGCCGTTCAGCTCCACCTGGATCCGCAGTACGCGGCCGTCGGCCGAGCGCACCGGGGCGGCCACGGAGGCGACCTCGGGCAGGGCCTTCATACGGGCGGTGATGTCCCGCACGGCGGCTTCGGCCTGTGCCTTGTCCAGCCGCCCCGGCTGTCCGGTCTGTCCCGGCCGTCCCTGCCGTCCCGAAGCGGCCCGGATCAGCACCTGCTCGGTGGGCCTCAGCTGGACACCGCCCTCGGCCGCCAGGGCCTCGGCCCGGCCGGCCTCGCCGACACGGAAGTCCTCCGTCGTGGCGCTGTTCATCCCCGCGGCGATCCCGCCGCCCAGACACAGCACCACGAAGACGAACCAGCCGATCACCGCCCGCCACGGGTGCAGCGCGCTCCATCGGGCCACGCGCACCGTGGCCGATCGCTTCCTCATGTCCATCCCCGCCCGCTCTCTCCGTCTGCCATGTGTAAGTGGAGACTGACAGGTGAAGGAATGAGCCGTCAACTGTCATTCGAGAGTTCGCTGACCCGGATTGACAGCGGAACCCGTCATACGTAAGCCTTGACTGACAGGTATCGGGACCAGCGCGAAGGCGGACCATGGACAGCGAGGAGCTACTGGCTTTTCTCGCGGCGGTCGGCCACGCGCAGCGCATCCGGATCATCAGCGAGCTAGCCGCCGGCCAGCTGTACGTCAGCGAACTGGCCCGGCGGCTCGGGGTGTCCCGCCCCCTGCTCTACATGCACCTCGAACGCATGGAGAAGGCGGGCCTCGTCGTCGGCCGCCTGGAGCTGTCCGACGACGGCAAGGCGCTCAAGTACTTCGAACTGGCGCCGTTCGACGTGCGGTTGAACGTGGATACGATCGTCGCGGCCGTCCAGCGAGGCCGGACGGGCGACGAAGGACAGCAATCGGACAGAGGGACGCCCTAGTGGACGACGTGATCATCCCGGTCGCATTTTTCCTGATACTCGCCGGCGCGATCGTCGCCGTCGCCTACTTCCAGACGCAGCGCAACCGCGAGCGCGACCGGCAGTACGCCGAGGCCATGCACGAGTACCGCGAGGCGGTCGAACGCGCCAGGTCGGAGCAGGAGGCGACCCGCTTGCAGCTCGTCGATCTTGGCCACCGGCTGCGGAGCGTCGAGGGGCTGCTGCGCAGCGTGGACTGAGCGCCGGGCCACCCGTCCGGGACGTGCACGGGGGTGCCCTCGGCGGACCGCGCGTGTGTAGCTTGGGCTCCGGTCTGAGACGCTTTTACCGTTCAACCTGAGCACAAAGTATTGACACAGCCGGAAGGACGGTCGTGCACATCGTCATCATGGGCTGCGGGAGAGTCGGTTCCGCTCTCGCGCAGACCCTGGAACAACAGGGGCACACGGTCGCCGTGGTCGACCAGGACCCCACGGCCTTCCGCCGTCTGGGCTCCGGATTCGGCGGCCGCCGCGTCACCGGCGTCGGCTTCGACCAGGACACCCTGCGCGAAGCCGGCATCGAGGAGGCGGGCGCCTTCGCCGCCGTCAGCAGCGGCGACAACTCGAACATCATCGCCGCGCGCGTCGCCCGCGAGATGTTCGGCATCGAGAACGTCGCGGCCCGCATCTACGACCCGCGCCGCGCCGAGGTCTACCAGCGCCTCGGCATCCCCACGGTCGCCACGGTCCGCTGGACCGCCGACCAGATGCTGCGCCGTCTGCTCCCCTCGGGGGCCGAACCGCTGTGGCGCGACCCCACCGGCGGCGTCCAGCTCGCCGAGGTGCACGCCTCACCGGCCTGGATCGGGCACAAGATCAGCCGGCTCCAGGAGGAGACCGGCGTCCGCGTGGCCTTCCTCACCCGGCTGGGCGAGGCGGTCCTGCCGTCCTCGCAGACGGTCCTCCAGGAGGGCGACCTGGTGCACGTGATGATGCGCACCGATCAGGTCGACAAGGTCGAAGCGGCGTTCGCCGAAGGCCCCGAGGAGGGCGGTCACTGATGAGGGTCGCCATTGCCGGAGCCGGCGCGGTGGGCCGCTCCATCGCCGGTGAGCTTTTGGAGAACGGCCACGAGGTCCTTCTCGTCGACAAGGCGCCGACGGCCATCTCCGTCGAGCGCGTCCCGCAGGCCGAGTGGCTGCTCGCCGACGCCTGCGAGATCACCTCCCTGGACGAGGCGGCGCTCCAGCGCTGCAACGTCGTGATCGCCGCGACCGGCGACGACAAGGTCAACCTCGTCGTCTCCCTGCTCGCCAAGACGGAGTACGGCGTCCCGCGGGTCGTCGCCCGCGTGAACAACCCCAAGAACGAGTGGCTCTTCAACGAGTCCTGGGGCGTCGACGTCGCGGTCTCCACGCCGCGGCTGATGTCCGCGCTCGTCGAGGAGGCGGTGAGCGTCGGCGATCTCGTCCGGCTGTTGCGCTTCAGCCACGGCGACGCGAACCTCGTCGAGCTGACGCTGCCGCCCGAGTCGGCCCTCGCGGGCACGCGCGTCGGCGACGTCGAATGGCCCGAGGACACCTCGCTGGTGACGATCATCCGCGGTACGCGCGTCCTCGCGCCGACGCCGGACGACTCCCTGGAGGCGGGGGACGAGCTTCTCTTCGTGGCCGCGCAGGCGCGTGAGGAGCAGCTGGAGGATCTTCTTTCGGTGCGTCGCGAGAGCTAGCCCCGGGGCTCTGTACGTGGATGGGGGCGCCCGGTGATTCATACCGGGCGCCCCCATCTCGTGTGTTTTTCTGCGGGTCCGTCGGGGCCGGGCGCGCAGTTCCCCGCGCCCCTTACGGGGCGCTTTCCTGGCCCCGCGCCGCGGTCTTGCGCTCCTTCTCCGCCTTCTCGGCGGCCTCCATCTCGGCGAACACGTCGATCGGCGGCGGGGCCTTCGACAGGAAGACCCAGGTGAGGTAGACGGCGAGCAGGAACGGCGGGATCTTCAGGGCGACCAGGACCCAGCCGAACTGCGTGGTGTCCGCCCACCAGTACAGCGGGAAGAGGATCGCGCACTTGGCGAGCAGGATCAGGCCCCAGGCCCAGCTCGCCTTCGCGTACGCCTTCTTGCGGCCGGGGTTGCGGGTGCGCCAGGAGAGGTTCTCCTTGAAGACCGGGCCGAGGATCAGGCCGATCAGCGGGACGCCCGCGAGGGTCGTGATGATGTAGGCCAGGGCGAGGCCCAGGGTGTAGAGCATGCCCGGCAGGTAGAAGTCCTTGGCGTTGCCGGTCATCATCGCGAAGACCACGCCGAAGGCGACCCCGAAGACGCCGCTGAAGGCGTGCTTGACGGTGTCCTTCATGACCAGGCGGACCACCACGAGCACCACGGACACGGCGAGGGCCGCGATGGCCGCCATGTGCAGGTCCTTGTTGATCGTGAAGATGGTCACGAAGAGCAGGCCGGGAACGACCGTCTCCACCATGCCCCGCACGCCGCCGAAGGCCTCGAAGAGCGCTGCCTCGGTCACGGCCCTGGAGTCGGCGTCCTCCTGCTCCGCTTTCCCTTGGTCCGTCGGCTTGTCGAGGGACGTCACCGGCTACTCCCGTCCGAGCGGTCTGAGTTCGTACTTGGGGTTGAAGAGCACCCGGCGGCCCCGGCTCATCGAGATCCGGCCCGATGCGATCAGCTTGCGCCCCGGCTCTATCCCGACGATGGAGCGCCTGCCGAGCCACACCACGTCCAGCGCCGCGGAGCCGTCGAACAGCTCGGCCTCCAGCGCGGGGACCCCGGCTCGTGGACGCAGGGTGACCGTGCGCAAGGTACCAGTAACGGTGACTATCTGGCGGTCCTGGCAGTCACAGATGCGGACGCAACCCGCCGTCTCGGAGTCCTCACGCAGCTCCTCCGACTCCAGATCCTCCTGGGAGGAGGACAGCCGGTCGAGCATGCGCCGGAAACGGCCTGCCGGCTTTTCGGAACCAGGAACAGCACTCATACAGAAAGCGTACCGGGGGGCACCGACACGCCGGAAAGGGGTGCGCTCATCTGTGCTTGTGCCCGCTCACGGCTTATGCCCGCTCACGGCTGACTTCAACGCTCGAAGCGGTATCCCATCCCCGGCTCCGTGATGAAGTGCCGGGGATGCGCCGGGTCCGCCTCCAGCTTGCGGCGCAGCTGCGCCATGTAGACCCGCAGGTAGTTGGTCTCCGTGCCGTAGGAGGGCCCCCACACCTCCTGGAGCAGCTGCTTCTGGCTGACCAGGCGGCCGGTGTTGCGCACAAGCACCTCCAGGAGGTGCCACTCGGTGGGGGTCAGGCGCACGTCACGGCCGCCGCGGTTGACCTTCTTGGCCGCCAGGTCGACGGAGAAGTCCTCGGTGTCGACCATGATGTCGTCCTCGCCCGCGCCGGTGGGCTCGGCCCTGCGGACGGCGGCGCGCAGGCGGGCCAGCAGCTCGTCCATGCCGAACGGCTTGGTCACGTAGTCGTCGGCGCCCGCGTCCAGGGCCTCGACCTTCTCGTCCGAGCTGTGCCGCGCGGACAGCACGAGGATCGGGACGCGCGTCCAGCCGCGCAGGCCCCTGATGACCTCCACGCCGTCCATGTCGGGCAGACCGAGGTCGAGCACGATCACGTCGGGGTGGCGGGCGGCGGCCAGCTGGAGCGCCGTCGCGCCGTCGGGGGCCGCGTCCACCTCGTACTTGCGCGCCTTCAGGTTGATCACGAGGGCACGTACGATCTGCGGCTCGTCGTCGACCACGAGCACCCGGGTCATGCCGGCCTGCCTTTCTGGCTTCTGGTTCGCGGTCACTGGGTGACCTGGGCGGAGGGATCGGGGAGGTCCGCGCGGTCCGGCGGCCGCCCGGCCACCGCTCGCAGGGTGAGGACCATGGTGAGGCCGCCGCCGGGGGTGTCCTCGGCGGCGAGGGTGCCGCCCATGGCCTCGGCGAAGCCGCGGGCCACGGCGAGACCGAGGCCCACGCCCGCGCCGCGCGGAGCGTCACCGTAACGCTGGAAGGGCGCGAAGATGCGGTCCTTGGCGGCATCGGGGACGCCGGGGCCGCGGTCGACCACGCGGACCTCCACGCGCTCGCCCAGGGTGCTGGCCGACACTTTGACGGGCTCGCCCTCGGGGGCGTATTTGACGGCGTTCTCGACGATGTTCGCGACCGCCCGCTCCAGCAGGCCCTTGTCCACGGCGACCATCGGCAGCGTCTCGGGGACGTCCAGCTCCGCGCTGCCGTCGGGGACGCCGCCGAGCGCCATGGGGACGACCTCGTCGAGGTCGATCTCGCGGATCAGCGGGGTGACCGTGCCGGTCTGGAGCCGCGACATGTCGAGCAGATTGCCCACGAGGTGTTCCAGGCGGTCGGCGCCGTCCTCGATGCCGGCGAGGAGTTCGGCCTCGTCCTCGTCGGACCACTCGACGTCGTCGGAGCGCAGCGAGGTCACGGCCGCCTTGATGCCGGCCAAGGGCGTACGCAGGTCATGGCTGACGGCGGCGAGCAGCGCGGTGCGGATGCGGTTGCCCTCGGCGAGGGTGCGGGCCTGGTCGGCCTCGGACTTCAGGCGCTGGCGGTCCAGGACGACGGCGGCCTGCGCGGCGAACGCGGCGAGCACCCGGCGGTCCTCGGCGGGCAGGACACGGCCGGAGAGGGCGAGGGCCAGATGGTCGCCGACCGGCATGTCCACGTCGGCGTCCTCGGGGCGGAGCAGCGGGCGGCCGTCGCCGACGCTGCCCGCGCAGGTCCAGGGCGCGGTGTCGCCCGCGCGTTCCAGGAGCGCCACGGACTCCATGGCGAACGTCTCGCGGACCCGCTCCAGGAGGGCTTCCAGGCTGGTCTCGCCGCGCAGGACGCTGCCCGCGAGGAAGGAGAGTATCTCCGACTCCGCGCGCAGCCTGGCGGCCTGGTGGGTGCGGCGGGCGGCGAGGTCCACCACCGAGGCCACGGACACCGCGACACCCACGAAGACGGCGATGGCGACGATGTTCTTGTTGTTGGAGACCGTCCACAGGTGCAGCGGCGGCGTGAAGTAGTAGTTGAGGAGCAGGGAACCCACAGCCGCGGAGGCGAGCGCGGGCAGCAGTCCGCCGAGCAGGGCGGCGGCGACCGTC
Organism: Streptomyces sp. NRRL S-920; assembly: GCF_000717945.1. Lineage (NCBI taxonomy): Bacteria > Bacillati > Actinomycetota > Actinomycetes > Kitasatosporales > Streptomycetaceae > Streptomyces > Streptomyces sp. NRRL S-920. The sequence goes on along the minus strand of NZ_JODF01000006.1, from coordinate 157,276 downwards.
AGCGTCAGGAACAGCAGCATGTCGTTGGCGAGGCCGAGGTCGGCGTCGACGTGGGTGAGCAGCAGCGTCAGGAGCGCGGGGCCGCCGACACCCACGAGCCAGCCCCAGATGATCCGGGAACGGCCGAGGCGCGCGCCGCGGGCGACCGGCAGGCCGCGCCCCTTGGCGACCTCGCCGTGCGTGACGATGTGCACGTCCAGGTCGGGCCCCGAGTCGCGGGCGACGGTCGCGCCGACGCCCGGCCCGAAGACGTACTGCCAGGTCTTGCGGCGGGACGAGCCGAGGACGATCTGGGTGGCGTTGACCCCCCGGGCGAAGTCGAGCAGCGCGGCCGGTATGTCATCGCCGATGACGTGGTGGAAGGTGCCGCCGAGGTCCTCGACCAGGGTGCGCTGGACGGCCAGTTCCTTCGGGGAGGCGGCGGTCAGGCCGTCGCTGCGGGCTATGTAGACGGCGAGGATCTCGCTGCCCGAGCCCTTGGCGGCCATCCGGGAGGCGCGCCGGATCAGCGTGCGCCCCTCGGGTCCGCCCGTCAGTCCTACGACGATGCGCTCGCGGGCCTGCCAGGTGGAGCGGATGTTGTGCTCGCCCCGGTACTGCTGGAGGTACTCGTCGACACGGTCGGCGACCCACAGCAGCGCCAGCTCGCGCAGGGCGGTGAGGTTGCCGGGCCGGAAGTAGTTGGAGAGGGAGGCGTCGATGCGGTCGGGCTTGTAGATGTTGCCGTGGGCCATGCGGCGGCGTAGCGCCTGGGGCGACATGTCGACCAGCTCGATCTGGTCGGCGCGGCGCACCACTTCGTCGGGCACCGTCTCGCGCTGGCGTACGCCGGTGATCGACTCGACGACGTCGCCGAGGGACTCCAGGTGCTGGATGTTCACCGTCGAGACGACGTCGATGCCCGCCGCGAGCAGTTCCTCGACGTCCTGCCAGCGCTTGGCGTTGCGGGAGCCGGGGACGTTGGTGTGGGCGAGTTCGTCGACCAGGGCGACGGCGGGGGCGCGGTCGAGGACCGCGTCGACGTCCATCTCGGTGAAGGCCGTGCCGCGGTACTCCAGGTCCTTGCGGGGCACCTGTTCGAGGCCGTGCAGCATGACCTCGGTGCGCGGACGGTCGTGGTGCTCCACGAAGCCGACGACACAGTCGGTGCCGCGCTCCACGCGCCGGTGCGCCTCGGAGAGCATGGCGTACGTCTTGCCGACGCCCGGTGCCGCACCGAGGTATATCCGAAGCTTGCCGCGTGCCATGGCCCCATTGTCTTCCCGAAACAACTGTGTACGCAGCGTCGACCTTACGGCCAACAATTCCGGCATCGCGGACAAGGGGGTGCGGGGCCGGCGTCCTTGACAGAACCCTGATGCCCGCCGGGGTCAGTGCTCTCAGCGCTCTCAGCGCTCCACAATCTCCCCGTCGCGCAGTTCGAGGACCCGGTCGGCCAGATCGAGCAGCGCCGCGTCGTGCGTGGCCACCAGGGCGGTGACGCCCTCGCCGCGGACGACCGCGCGCAGCAGTTCCATCACGGTGAGCCCGGTCTCCGCGTCGAGCTGCCCGGTGGGCTCGTCGGCGATCAGCAGGGAGGGCTTGTTGGCGAGGGCGCGGGCGATCGCCACGCGCTGCTGCTGCCCTCCGGAGAGTTCGCCGGGCCGCTGCCGGGCGTGGTCCGCGAGGCCGACGAGCGCCAGGAGCAGGGCGACGCGTTCCTCCCGCGCGCGTGGGTCGGTCCTTTTCAGCCGCAGCGGGACGCCGACGTTCTCGGCGGCGGTCAGGATGGGGATGAGGCCGAAGGACTGGAAGACGAAGCCGAGACGGTCGCGGCGCAGCTCAAGGAGGCCGCTCTCGGCGAGGCCCGCGAGCCGCACGCCGTCCACGGTGATCTCCCCCCGGTCGGGGGTGTCGAGTCCGCCCACGAGGTTGAGCAGGGTCGTCTTGCCGGACCCGGAGCGGCCCTTCAGGGCGACGAGTTCGCCGTGCGGGACGGCGAAGGAGACGCCGCGCAGGGCGTGCACGGCGGCGGCCCCGGCGCCGTACGTACGGTGGAGGTCCTCGACGAGGACCATGGCCTCTGGCACGGAATGCTCCCCCTCAACGCCGCTTTCGCCGGTCGGTCCCGCTCGTCCCTGTCTCGCATGTCCCTTTCGGTGTCCCGTCGTCCGGTCGCTCCGTCCCGTCCGGCCACACCCCCACATGGTCGGGCTCCGCCGTCAGCCGCACCCGTCCCCGCAGCCCGTACCGCTCGACGTACTCCTCCGGCAGCTGCAACCGCCCCGCCCGGTCGAGGACCGTGAACTCCTCTCCCCTGCCGTCTCGTTCACGGAGCGTCTCCGTAGAGGTACGGCCGTCGCGGATGCGTACGGTGCGACGGACCTGGCCGGAGACGAGCGGGTCGTGGGTGACGACCAGCACGGTCGCGCCCAGGTGTTCGTTGGCGCGGCGCAGGGCCGCGAAGACGCTCTCCCCGCCGGCGGTGTCCAGCTCCCCGGTGGGTTCGTCGGCGAGCAGGACGCGCGGGGAGTTGGCGGTGGCGACCGCGACGGCGACGCGCTGCTGTTCGCCGCCGGAGAGTTCGGTGGGCCGCCGGTCGCGGCAGTGCGCGACGCCGAGGACGCCGAGCAGTTCGGCGGCCTTCTCCTGGCGTGCACGACGCGGCACGCGCGCGTACTTCATCGGCAGTGCCACGTTCTCCAGCGCGCTCAGATAGGGCAGGAGGTTGCGCCCGGTCTGCTGCCAGACGAAGCCGACGGTGTGCCTGCGGTAGCCGAGGCGTTCGCGGCGCCCCATGGCGAGCAGGTCGTGGCCCGCGACCTTCGCGCGGCCCGCGGTGGGCAGGTCGAGTCCCGAAAGGATCGACAGGAGGGTGGACTTGCCCGACCCCGAGGCGCCGACCAGGGCCACGCACTCGCCTTCGGCCACGCTCAGGTCGAGGCCCTGGAGCGCCTGCACCTCGACCTCTTCGGTGCGGTAGACGCGGACGAGGTTGTCGCAGACGATCAGGCCCTCGTCGCCCGCGGGGCGGCGTGCGGCGCGGGCCCGTGCCTCCAGGGCGGCCAGCTCGGACGCGGTTCCTTCGTAGGACGACGGTTCAGTCATCGGCTCTCCCGAGTCTCAGGACGGCACCGAGCCCCCGGCGCCGCCCGAACCAGGTCTCCACGCCCACCGCCAGAGCGACCAGGGCGACGAGCCCCGCCCCCAGGGCCGCGGTGAACAGGGCGTCGACGTGCGGGTCGGGCGCGGTGGGCCCGCCGGTGAACTCCCGCAGGTCCAGGGCGGGGCCGAGCAGTGAGGGCAGCGCGAGGCCGAGCGTGACGCCGCCCACGACGGCCGCGAGCACCATGGGCAGCAGTTGCAGCAGGTGCAGCGCGGACGTGGCACGCCCGCCGAGGCCGAGGGTGCGCAGATAGGCGGCGGTGCGCCCGCGCGCGGGAGCGGACAGCAGCAGTTCGAGGACGAGGGCGAGCAGCGCGAGGAGCACGGCGAGGGCGGTGCAGGCGGTGTGCGCGGTGGTCACGGCGGCGATCAGCCCGTCGTCGTCGGCCTCGGCCTGCTCCTCGGCACGGATGCGGAGTTCGCCGGTGGCGGCCCCGGGGGCGGCGCGCGGCACGAGCGAGCGCAGGGCTACGGGGTCCAGGCGCTCGCCGTACAGCAGCAGCGCGGTCTCCTCGAACTCCGGGGCGGCGAAGGCCTTGAGGTCCCTGTTGTCGGCGAGGAGCAGGTGCTGCCGCGCCTGCGTGGCACCGCGTACGGGCCCCAGCGCGGGGTCACGCTCCACGGCCCCGGGCAACGGCCCCATCACCCTCAGCCGTATCTCCTTGCCGTGCCGGGTGAAGGTGAGCAGACCTCCCGCGTGCCCCTCGGAGGCAAGCACCGGAATCTCCCCGTCCGCGCCGCCCCGCCGACCGCCCCCGCCCGCGCCCGCGTCGCCACGCCGACCGTCCCCACCGGCGAGCCCCGCCCCCTCCAGCGCCCGGGCCGCCGCCGAATCCTCCGCCGCCTCCCGCAGCTTCGCGCCGTCCACGCCGATCAGGCTGGAGATCCCGTACCGCCCGCCGTCCGTACCGCTGACGGGATCCACCCGCAGCTGCCGCACCGCCACCGTTTCCCGCACGCCACGCGCGCGTGCCAGCCGCGCGGCCATGCCGGGATCGCGTCCGGCCCCCAGGAAGGAGGCGTCGGCGCCCACCTGCCAGGCCACCGCGGAGCGCCGCCCCTCCGTCAGCGTCCCGGAGACAAGACCGCCGAAGACGGCGCCGGCGAGCGTCACCACGAGGACGAGCAGCGCGAGCCCGCGCGCGGGGGCCTCCTTCGCGGCGCGGGACAGCGCGACAAGCGCCACGACCCCGCGCCCCCTGGCCGCCGTCCGCGCCATCAGCCGCACCGGCCAGGGGTAGCACCGCACCAGCACGGCGACCGCCACGAGGCCGAGCAGCACGGGTACGGCGGCGAGCAGCGGATCGGGCCCCGCGGCGCCCTCGGTGCCCCGCGCCCGCAGCGCGGACACGCCTCCCGCGGCGAGCAGCAGCACGACCGCCTCGGCGACCAGCCGCCGCCCGCCCCGGCGCGGCGCCCGGTCCCGCAGCACGGCCCGGTCCCGCACCGCCCACCACGTGAGGCAGGGCAGCAGCACCCAGCACAGCACCGCGACCCCCGCCCCCGCGCCGTACGCGGGTGAACTCCCGGGCCCCAGCGCGGCGAGCGCGCAGCCGCCGCCGAACCCGAGCAGCACCGCGGGCGCACTCCACACGGCGCGTGCCAGAGCGACGCCCGAGGCGGAGGCGCCCCGCGCCCGCAGCAGCCGATCCGTGTCGAGCCGTCGCCGCACCACCAGCAACGACGTCACGACGACGGCGGAGAGCCCCACCCCGAGCAGGGAGGCCGAGGCGAAGGCGATGACGACGGTGGCCTGCCGCCAGCGCCGCTGGAACTCCTCGACGACGTCCGGCAGTTCGGTGTCGGTCTCCAGTTCGGTGGCGGGGTGGGCGCCGATGAGGCACAGCTTCCCGCCGTACGCCCCGAATGGGCAGTACGACTCCCGTGCGGCGAGGGGGTACCGGGCCATGGCCCGCTGGAAGTCCCGCTCCCCGCGCCCCACGAAGCGGGCGGCCGCCCCGCCGTCGAGCACCAGCCGCATGTTCCAGTGGACGGTCAGCTCGGCGCCCGCCTGGTTCTGAAGCAGCTCGACACCGCGGGGCGCGATCAGCGCAGCGGCCTCAGGCCCCCCTCCCGCCACCGCGGGCAACGGCCGCGCCAGCAACGGCTGTTCACTCCAGAGGCGGCGCCCGCCCTCGGCCCGGAAGACCCCGACGACGCGGCCCACGGCGTTGACGTTCTCCAGGGCGCCGGCCTTCAGCCGCACCCGCTGCCCGACCCGCAGCCTCAGCGCGTCGCGCGTACGCGTGGACACGGCGATTTCGACGACCTCGCCCCGCTCGCGGGGCCCGCGCCCGGCCACGTACGCCGTGCGCCCCGGCGCATCGGAGGCGTAGATCAGGGAGAGCGTGCTTCCCGCGCCCCTCACCGTGGGCAACCGGATCCGAGTCGAGTCGTGCACGAGCCCGCGTCGCAGCGCTCGGGGTGAGGAGTTCTCAATGACCTGCGCGTACCGTGCGAGGTCCCCGCCGAGGTCGCTCTCGGCCCCGATCCGCACCTCCTCCGGATCGAACCGCGCGCTGTGCACCACCCCCGGCGCGTCCCGCTGCGCCTGCTGGAGCCGGGCGCCGAGCGCCGCCCCGCCCAGCCGCTCCAGCGCTCCCGGCCCACCGGCGGCGACAGCCACCAGCAGCCCGGCCAGCAGGGCGAGCCCCACCCGCAGCCACGCGCGCGTCACGGCCCCTCCCCCACCCGGAGCACCCGCGCCAGATCCACCCGCCCCAAGATGCGCGCGGCCCCCGTCACCACCCCGCAGATCACCCCCGCGGCCACCCCGGCCGTAACCGCCACCCGCACCCACGGCACCTGGGTGACCAGCGGGGGAAAGACCGGCTCCCCGGACGCGTCCACCGTCACCACCGGCATGATCACCGAGGCGAGCGCGACCCCCAGGGCCGTACCGAGCACCGCCGCCACCCCCGCGAGCGCCACCTGCTCCGTCCACAGGTACGCCGCCAACTGCCGCCGCCGCATCCCGAGCGCCCGCAGCAGCGCGAACTCCCGCTCCCTGGACCGCGCCGAGACCACCGTATGCAGCGCGAACGCGATGACGGCGAAGGCAGGCGCGAGCACCAGGCACAGCGTGAGCGCGCCCCGCGCCCCCCTGCGCAGCGGATCGGCCGCCAACTCCGCCCGGACCTGCGCCACATCGACGGCCTTCCCCAGCCGCGGCGCCTCGCGCACCGCCCCCAGAGCCCCGCCCGTATCCGCTCCGCGCACATCCACCCACCACGCGCTCTCCGCGTCGGGCAGCACCCCGCTCAGGGCCCACTGGGCGGCCATGGCACGGGAGTCGGCGAGCAGCCGCGGCCGGTCGTGCGGCACTCCCGGCACCGCCGCGATCCGCCCGACGATCGCGATCCGCGCGCTCCCGCCCGTGCTCCGCCGTACCGTCACGGTGTCCCCGACCCGCACCACACCCGACGCGAGCAGCGCGTCGTCGGCGAGCGCGGGCGCGGCCGGCCGGCCTTTCGCGCGGTCCGTGCCGAGCCGCACGCCCCAGGTGGGGTACTTCAGCCGCCCGTCGGGGCCGCGCAGCACCGCGTCGAGGAGCGTGCCCCGACCGGGTCCGTCCCGGCACAGCACGGGCCCCGGCGCCTGACCCGAGGCGTCCCGCTCCCGCTCCGCCCCCGGGCAGCCGGCCGCATGCCGGTCCGGCGCGTCGGTCCGCAGGTCACGCCACCGCGCCTGCCGCGCGAGCCCCGGCACCTGGTCGACGGTCAGCCGGTACGTCCGCCGCACCCGCTCGCCGACCATGCTCAGATCGATCTGGAGGACGCGTACGTCCCCTGCGCGCACCGGCACCTCCAGCGGCACGGTCCGGGCGCGGCCCTCCTTGATCACCACGGAACTCGACCGCGTGAGCCCGTCCCCGTCCTCGAAGTGGACGGTGAGCCGCACGGGTACGACCTCACCGTCCCCGTCGGCGGACATCCGCACCCGAAGCGGCAGCCCCCGCCCCACACCGCGCACCGGCAGGCCGTGCGCGGGAACCTCCCTGCCGAGCGGCGCCACCAGCTCACGCACGGGTGCGTCCGCGAGGTCGCCGCGCAGCGCGGGAACCGGCCCCCGCGCCGTGTTGACGGCGGTGACGGCCACCGCGTCCTGCCCGACGTACCCCTCCGAGGTGATCACGGGCGTGGCGGCCTCGGCGCCCGGCAGCCCCTCGTAGGCGGCACGCCGCTCCCGTGGCGCCACCCCGTCCCCCGGCTCGACGCGCAGGTCCGCGCCGACCTGGAACGCCGCCTGGTCGCGGTCGCCGCGGTCGAGGACGGCCAGCGCCGTACTGCTGAGCGCGGCGACCGCGAGGGCGAGCGTCACCACCAGCGCGGGCCCCGCCTGCCGCGCCGCGCGCCGCCCGATCTGCCAGCCGCCGAGCGGCAGGACGAGCCCTCTGCCGCGCCGCGCGAGGGGGTCGATCAGGCGGGCGAGCAACGGCAGGAACCGCAGGGCGAGCAGCGCGGCCGCCACGGTCATCGCGACAGGCGCGAGCACCAGCACGGGGTCGACGCCGTTGCCGCCGGTCACGGGCGAGCGGTACCGGCGCAGTTGCAGCCAGCCGAGGACGGCGACCGCCGCCAGCGCCAGGTCCGCCCCGAGCCGCTGGGCGCCCGCGAGCCGCGCGGCCCGCAGCCCGAGCCGGGCCACCGCCCGCCGGTCCCGCACCGCCCACACCGTCGGCAGCAGCACCGCGGCGCCGTGCGCGGCGACGGCGGTGAGCGCTGTCGCCCACCCCGCGCCGGTCGCCGCCGAGCCGGGCACCTCGCCCTCGATGAGCCCGGCCGCCGCGAGCCCGCGCAGCAGCGGGCCCGCGAGGCAGGGCGCGGCCAGCCCCGCGGGCACGGCGACGCAGGCCCACTGCCCGGCCGTCGACAGGGTGAGCCGCCGGGTGCCCGCCCCGCGCGCGGCCAGCAACGCCAGCTCCGGGCGCCGGTGTTCGGCGAACTGGCGTGCGGTGAGGACGAGGGCGGCCACGGCGAGCGCGGCGAGGAGCGTCGCGGGGACGTAGAGCCCGGCGCGGGCCACGGCGATCGGCGTGGTGAGCCGGTCCAGCGCGCGTCGCAGCCCGGCCGACACGGTGATGTCGTCCCCCGGGCCACCGCCGCGCACGACGGAGAGCGAGGCATCGCTGCCCGCGAACCGCCTCGCGCGCTCCTGGAGCCCCCCGATGTCCCCGAGCCGCAGTCCGCCCGCGTCCGGCACCCCGAGCCACAGCCGCGCCGCGTCCCGGGCGAGCCCCGGGCTGCGCGCGAACGCCTCGCGCGGAACGACCGCGATCGAGTCGGGGGTCCCGAACGTACTGCTCAACGACGCCCACACGGCCGGCGTCCGCTCCTCGGCGGCGTACAGTCCCACGACCCTCAGCGCCACGGGCCGTCCGTCCGCGCCCCGCACGCTGATGCCGTCCCCGGGCCGTACGGCCAGTTCGGCGGCGGCGGTCTCGGTCAGCGCGGCCTCGACCGGTCCGGCACCGGTGCGCGGCCATCGCCCGGCCCGCAGGGCGGCGTGCCGTCCGGCGCCCTGCACGGCGGCCACGGTGACGGAGGCGTCCCGGCGCGGGTGGCCGGCGGCCTCGGTGACGGTGAGTTCGCCGTTGCGGGCCGCGGGCGCCCGCAGCGCCGACCAGGTGTGATGGGGTACGTCGCCGTAGGCGCGGCCGACGGCGGCGCGGACGTCACGGTCCAGCTTCCGCGCACTGCCCGTCCGGTGGGGTCCCGCGACCTCGACGACGGCCTCGCGGTCCGCGGCGAGCCGCCGCTGCATCCCGCCCTCCACGGCCTTCTCGGAGAGCGCGGCGAGGGCGGCGAGGACGGTGGCCGCGAGCAGCACCGCGAGCCCCGCGGCCCCCAGGACCACCCCGTGATGCCGACTCCCCCGCACCGCGGCGGGCACGCGCCGTCCACTCACCGCACCGGTCTCCCCCCGGGTGACCGGCACAGTATGGGCGTACGCGAAGATGGCCCGCAATGGCCCGGACGAACCGGAACCACTGCGGGCCACAAGGCACTTGACTCGCCGTCAGGCGCGGGACGCGCACCCCGCCGTCAGACGGCGGGGGCGCCTGTCGCGCCGACGCGCGGCGGTGTCAGCGCACCTCGGTGATCTCGGGGCCGCGCTGAAGCTGCCCCATTCCGCCCGAGAAGCGCGAGCCTTCCTGCTGCTCCTGCTGGACGCTGCCTTCGGCGACCATCTGCGCGTCGTCCGGCAGCTTCAGGACGATCGGGTCGCGGGGCGCCATCGGACCCTCGCCGCGCACGACCACGGTGTCCCGGAAGATCTGCTCAAGGAGCCCGGCGGCCTGCGGCTGCACCGCGCCCTGCCCGGAGATCACCCCGCGCAGGAACCAGCGCGGCCCGTCGACGCCGACGAAGCGCACGACCTGCACGCCGCCCGTGCCGTCCGGCAGCTGCACGGGGACCTGCGCGCGCAGCTCCCAGCCGAGGGGGCCCTCGACCTCGTCGATGACACCGCCCTGCTGGGTGATGCCGGTCGCGATCTCCTCGCGGACCTCGCCCCAGATGCCCTCCTTCTTCGGGGCGGCGAAGCCCTGGAGCTGGATGGCGCTGTCCTGGAGCACGACGGTGGCCGCGACGATCGCGTCGCCCGCGACCTCCACCCGCAGCTCCATGCCCTCGACCCCCGGCACGAAGAGCCCGCCGAGGTCCACCCGGCCCTCGCCGGGCTCACGGACCTCGGAGATGTCCCAGGGACCGTCGGGACGGGGCTCCGGCTCCAGCCTCACGCGCGAGCGCGCGACGTCGGCCTGGTCATTGCTGTCCACGCCGTCGACGACCTGCTCGTCCGCGCCCGCCGCGTCCTCGGCGGCACTGTCCTTCTTGCGACGTCCGAACACGTCACTGTCCTTCCCGGTCGGATACGACCGATGCGTATCGATTCCCACCCGTTTGTTCGCCCGCGCTTCCGCCCGAGCCGACGTCCACGGCGGCATGGCCGCCGGTGGACCCGAAGCCCCCCTCGGCCCGTGCCGACGCGGGAAGCTCCGCCACCTCCTGGAAGCGCACCTTCTCGACCTGCTGGACGACCAGTTGGGCGATCCGGTCGAAGCGCTCGAACCGCACGGCCTCGCGCGGGTCGAGATTCACGACGATCACCTTGATCTCTCCACGGTACCCGGCATCCACCGTCCCCGGGGCATTCACCAGAGCGACACCGCAGCGGGCGGCGAGCCCCGAACGGGGGTGCACGAAGGCCGCGTACCCCTCGGGGAGCGCGATGGACACCCCGGTGGGCAGCACGACCCGCTCGCCGGGCGCGAGTTCACAGGATTCCGTCGTCCGCAGATCGGCGCCTGCGTCGCCGGGCCGCGCGTACGACGGCAGCGGTACATCGGGGTCGACGCGCCTGATCAGCACGTCCAGTGGGGGGCGGGATGTCACGGGTTCACCTCGAAGGCGCGGGCGCGCCGGATCTGGTCCGGGTTGTTCATGGCGGCCTGGATCTCCTCCGGGCGGCCGTTGTCGATGAAGTGCTCGACCTTCACCTCGATGAAGAGGGCGTCGGCACGGACCGCGACGGGTCCTTCGGGGCCGCCGATCCGGCCGGTGGCGGTCGAGTAGATCTTCCGTCCCGCGACGGCGGTGACCTCGGCTTCCAGGAACAGCACGGTGCCCAGCGGCACGGGCCGTACGAAGTCGGTCTCCAGGCGGCCGGTCACCGCGATCACCCGCAGCAGCCAGTTCAGCGAGCCCAGCGTCTCGTCGAGCGCGGTGGCGAGCACGCCGCCGTGGGCGAGGCCCGGGGCGCCCTGGTGCGCCTCGCGGACGGTGAACTCCGCGGTGACGGTCACACCCTCCCCGGCGCGCGCCGCCAGGTGCAGTCCGTGCGCCTGCCCTTCGCCACAGCCGAAACAGTGTTCGTAGTGGGCGCCGATCAACTCGCCGGGAGCGGGCGCGTCGGGGTGCCGGACGGGCGCTATGGCGTCGGCCGGGGGCTTCAAGGCTGAAGATGTACCACTCACAGGCGCAGACCTTACCTCCGCGTCAGGGCTCCCAGCTCCCCGTGCCAAGCTTGGTTCCATGCAGCCTTACGAAGAACGCCTGACCGCGCCCCGTTCGTGGTGGTTCGCCTCGATACTGGTCGGTGTCGCGATGGCCCTGATCATGCTGCCGTTCGGCACCCTCCCGCTCCTCGGCGGCCTGGTCGGCGGTACGGCTGTGGCCGCGGTCGTCACCAGCGCGTACGGCTCGGTGCGGATCCGCGTGGTGGCCGACTCGCTGGTCGCGGGCGACGCGAGGATCCCGGTGTCCGCCCTGGGCGAGGCAGAGGTCCTGACGGGCGAGGAGACCCGCGCCTGGCGCTCCTACAAGGCCGACCCGCGCGCGTTCATGCTGCTGCGCGCCTACATCCCCACGGCCCTGCGCGTGAAGATCACGGACCCGGCCGACCCGACGCCGTACGCGTACCTCTCGACGAGGCACCCGGAGGCTCTGGCGGAAGCACTGAACGCGGTACGCCAGAACACCCCGTAAACCAAGGCGCCCCGTAAGGGGCGCGGGGAACTGCGCGACCAGCCACAGCCGGGCCCGCAGACCTCACCGGCCTCAGCCGCCCAGCTCCTTGGGAGAGCCCCCCACCCGCAGTGGATCGTCCGGCGTCTCCAGAGGCGGAAGCTCCGGGAGCGCGTCCCACGGCACCTGCCGCGTCCGCAGGTCCTCCCTGATCTTCGCGGCGAGCTTCTTGGTGTCCCGGCGGTTCATCACCGCCCCGACCGCGGCGCCCACCATGAAGGGCATGAGGTTCGGGAGGTTGCGGACCATCCGCTTCATGATCTGCTGGCGCAGCTCCCGCTTCATCTGGCCGCCCAGGGCGGCGTTGAGCGTCGTGGGCTTGGATACGTCGACGCCGCGCTCCTGCGTCCACGAGGTCAGATACGCCGTGCTGCGCTGCTTGAGACTGCCGCCCGGCCGCTGGCCGTAGACCTCGTGCAGCTCGGCGATGAGCTTCAGTTCGACGGCGGCGACGCCGGTGATCTCGGCCGCCAGCTCGGCGGGCATCGCGGGCGGCACGGGCATCATCGCCGCGGCGCCCACTCCCGCGCCCACCGTGGACGAGGCGTTGGCCGCGCCGGAGACGAGCTTGTCCGCCAGCTGCTCGGGGCCAAGGCCCGGAAACTGCTTGCGGAGGGTCGCCAGATCGCGGACCGGGATCCGCGGGGCGTTCTCGATGAGCCGGTCGGCGAGATAGCCGATGCCGGCCTTGGCGCCGCGCCCGCCCTTGCGCACGCCTTCTCTCATTCCGACCGCGACGGCGGCAACGCGGCTCCGGGACCCGGCTGTCCGAGTGGTCCTGGAGGCCTTGTCGTCCGCCGCCTCGCCCGGCGCCACCTCGAGGGCGCTCGCCGGTTCGAGCGAGGCTGTTCCGGCTGTGGAAGAGCCCCGCTCGTCGTCACGCACGCCGTCGCCCGAGGCGCCGGCTTCGTCCGCTCCGCGCTTGCGGAAACGGCGCTTCCTGGACGGGGTCGAGCCAGTCACGGCCGACCCCGCCTCAGTCGCAGTCGCGACAGATCGGCTGGCCGTTCTTCTCCCTGGCCAGCTGGCTGCGGTGGTGCACCAGGAAGCAGCTCATGCAGGTGAACTCGTCCTGCTGCTTCGGGAGCACCCGGACGGCGAGCTCCTCGTTGGAAAGGTCCGCGCCGGGGAGTTCGAGGCCCTCGGCGGCCTCGAACTCGTCGACGTCGACCGATGAGGTCGACTTGTCGTTCCGCCGCGCCTTCAGTTCCTCGATGCTGTCCTCATTGACGTCATCGTCGGTCTTGCGTGGGGTGTCGTAGTCCGTTGCCATGTCGCTCTCCCCCTCTGGGTGTCTGCGGTGTCTCCAGCGCACGTAACGCGTGAGAGGCCGGACTTGTGCCCGACCCGAGGCGGAGATTTTGCCTCACATCAAGGTCTGTTACTCAATCGACACCCAACCGCACCCCTGAAGAGGTGATCGGCTTGGATGGCGATCGGGACCGTACACGGTCCGAATGTCGCACTTCACGGGCGTCACCCCGTGTACTTCCCGTGATCAAGACCCCTGAAAACCCGGATTTTCCCGGCTTTCCGACGACTTTCACGATCACGGAGAGTAGATACCCATGAAATCGCCGCTGTGATCGATCACACACGATTTTCCCGGGATCGAGTCCCGAAAATTCCGCGCAAAGCGAACACGCCGACGCCCTCGCGGCAGCATCTCAGATGGGGAGCGTGACTCGCATCACGAGCCCTCCCCCCTCACGCGGCTCCGCGATGATACGGCCCCCGTGGGCCCGCGCCACCGACCGGGCGATCGACAGGCCGAGACCGACGCCCTTGTCGCTGCCCGTCCGCTCGGTCCGCAGCCTCCGAAACGGCTCGAAAAGGTTGTCGATCTCATACGCGGGCACCACCGGGCCCGTGTTCGACACCACCAGGACCGCCTGGCCGTGCTGAGCCTCCGTGGTGACCTCGACCCACCCCTCGTCCGGCACGTTGTACCTGACGGCGTTCTGGACGAGGTTCAGGGCGATCCGCTCCAGGAGAACGCCGTTGCCCTGTACGACGGCCGGGCCGCGCTCCCCGCGGATCTCCACGGCCTTCGCGTCGGCCTCGGCCCGCACCTGGTCGACGGCGCGGTCGGCGACCTCGGCCAGGTCGACGGGCTTGCGCTCGACGATCTGGTTGTCGCTGCGGGCGAGCAGCAGCAGGCCTTCCACGAGCTGCTCGCTGCGTTCGTTGGTGGCCAGGAGCGTCTTGCCGAGCTGCTGGAGTTCAGGGGGCGCACCGGGGTCGGAGAGGTGCACCTCCAGGAGCGTGCGGTTGATCGCCAGCGGGGTGCGCAGCTCGTGCGACGCGTTGCCGACGAAGCGCTGCTGGGCGGTGAAGGCCCGCTCCAGGCGGTCCAGCATCTCGTCGAAGGTGTCGGACAGCTCCTTCAGCTCGTCGTCCGGGCCGTCCAGCTCGATGCGCCGGGTCAGGTCCGTGCCGGCCACCCTGCGGGCGGTGCGGGTGATGCGGCCCAGCGGCGCGAGCACGCGGCCCGCCATCGCGTAGCCGAAGGCGAAGGCGATGACGGCGAGGCCCAGGAGGGCGAGAAGTGACCGGCTGAGGAGGTTGTCCAGGGCGTTCTGGCGCATCGTGTTGACGCACTCGTTCAGGGCGGCGTTGAGCTGTGTCTCCGTGGGGCGCTCGGGGAGCAGCCGGAAGTTGGCACAGCTGTCGCTCGTCACCGAGGACTTGCCCGTGACCCTGAACGGCAGGTCACTTCCCACGTTCAACGCCTGCGCGGCGAGCAGATAGATGATCGAGAGCAGCAGGATGCCCGCGATGAGGAACATGCCGCCGTAGAGCAGCGTGAGGCGTATGCGGATGGTGGGGCGCAGCCACGGGAAGGGTGCTTCGACCTTCCTCGGGTCCCACGTGGGCTTGGGCGGCGCGGCTGGCGGCGCCGGGGTCGCGGCCACCGGGGATCAGATCCGGTAGCCGGAGCCCGGGACCGTCACGATGACGGCGGGCTCACCGAGCTTGCGGCGCAGGGTCATGACGGTGACCCGGACGACGTTCGTGAACGGGTCGGTGTTCTCGTCCCAGGCCTTCTCCAGCAGCTGCTCCGCGGAGACGACCGCGCCCTCGCTGCGCAGCAGTACTTCGAGGACGGCGAACTCCTTGGGCGCGAGCTGGATCTCCCTGCCGTCGCGGAAGACCTCGCGGCGGTTGGGGTCGAGCTTGATCCCGGCCCGCTCCAGGACGGGCGGCAGCGGCACGCTCGTACGCCGTCCGAGGGCGCGCACGCGTGCCGTCAGCTCGCTGAACGCGAAGGGCTTGGGGAGGTAGTCGTCGGCGCCGATCTCCAGGCCCTCGACCCGGTCGCTGACGTCGCCCGAGGCGGTGAGCATGAGGACGCGGGTCGGCATGCCCAGCTCGACGATCTTGCGGCAGACGTCGTCGCCGTGCACGAGCGGGAGGTCCCGGTCGAGCACCACCACGTCGTAGTCGTTGACGCCGATGCGCTCCAGGGCGGCCGCCCCGTCGTACACGACGTCGACGGCCATGGCCTCCCGGCGCAGTCCGGTGGCCACCGCATCGGCGAGCAGCTGCTCGTCCTCGACGACGAGTACGCGCACGTCGTTGTCCTTCCTCTGTGCCCCTGCGGGCAGGTTTGTCTCGGGGTAGGCCTCCATCCTGCCCCTTTCGGCCATAAACCGGCTGTAAGGCGGTCTCAGGGCCCGGGAATGCGGGTTTTTCTCCCGCTGTTGAGGTTTCTGCGGAACGGAGCCAGGGGAGGACGGCCTTACACCCGCGATCACGCTTTGTATGTGGTGCGCCACAAACCGCTTTCTCCAGGGCGGCTCACGATGTGATCGAACCCTTCTTGAGGGCACACCCCCGTGCCATCGACCCACGACCAAGCCGAGGGGGCGCAACCATGGACGCATTCACCGCAGGGCTCCTACAGCGCATAAAGGCCACGGAGTCCGACCTCACGATGGCCCGTGAGACGGGAGACGACTTCCTCGCCGAGGTCGAGCAGGCGGAGCTGGAGGACCTGCACCGCCTGGCCGCCGAGCACGGAGTCGAGGTAGCCGCCTTGCAGGTCTGAGCAGTCCGAGCGCATGCGCACGGAAGGGCCCCGGCGGGCTGGAGCAGCCGCCGGGGCCCTTCCGTGTGCCCGTCAGTCGTGCCAGGCGCCGAGGTCCTCCAGGAGGCCCTGAAGGGGCTCGAAGAGGCCGGGTGGGGCCGCGACGGCCAGCTCGCCCGAGAGGGGCTCTCCGGGGCGGCCACCGGTCAGCGCGCCCGCCTCCCGGGCGACGAGGTCACCGGCCGCGAAGTCCCAGGGGTTGAGTCCACGCTCGTAGTACGCGTCCAGGCGGCCCACCGCGACGTCGCACAGGTCGATCGCGGCCGACCCGCCGCGGCGGATGTCCCGCACCTTCGGGACGAGGTGCCGGGCGACCTCCGCCTGCCGGACGCGACGCTCGGTGAGGTAGCCGAAGCCGGTGCCCACCAGGGCCTGTCCGAACGGCGGCGCGGGGCGGACGCGCGCGGGCGTCTCGCCGAGGAAGGCGCCCTCCCCGAGGACCGCGCGGTAGGTCTCACCGCGCATCGGGGCGTGTACCACCCCGACCAGGGTCTCGCCGTCCTTGCGGGCGGCGATGGACACGCACCAGTCCGGGCGGCCGTACAGGTAGTTGACGGTGCCGTCGATCGGGTCGACGACCCACTGCACGCCGCTGCTGCCCTCGAAGCTCGCGCCCTCCTCGCCGAGCACGCCGTCGTCCGGCCTGTGCTCGCCGAGGAAGCCGGTGATCAGCTTCTCGGAGGCGATGTCCATCTCGGTGACGACGTCCACGGCGCTCGACTTGGTGGCCGCCACCGCCAGATCATCGGGTCGGCCTTCGCGCAGGAAGGCTCCGGCGCGGTGCGCGGCCTCCAGGGCGACGCCGAGCAGTTCGGCCTTGAGCGCCTTCAGTGGGTCCGTCATGGTGCTGGCTCCAGCTCGGGGATCGGGGGTCACGCGTACGGGCTGTCGGCGCCGGCGGCCGCGGGCTTCGGGGCGCGGGCCGGGCAGCAGCCCACCGGGCACAGGTCGTGGCTCGGGCCCAGGGCTCCCAGCGCGCACGGGGTGACGGCCGTGCCGCTCTCCTTCGCCGCCCGCTCCAGGACCAGCTCCCTGATCGCCGCGGCGAACCGGGGATCGGCGCCGACCGTCGCCGAGCGGCGGACCGGGAGGCCCAGCTCCGCGGCCTTGGCCTCGGCCTCGGTGTCGAGGTCGTACAGCACCTCCATGTGGTCCGAGACGAAGCCGATGGGGACCATGACCACCGCGGGCGCCCCCGCGCCGTGCCGCTCCTCCAGGTGGTCGCAGATGTCGGGCTCCAGCCACGGGATGTGCGGGGCGCCGCTGCGCGACTGGTAGACGAGCTGCCAGGGGTGCTCGACGCCGGTCTCCTCACGCACCGCGTCGACGATGAGGCGGGCCACGTCCAGGTGCTCCTTGACGTAGGCACCGCCGTCGCCGTGGTCCTCGGGCGGACCGGAGGTGTCGGCCGCGGCGTTCGGGATCGAGTGCGTCGTGAAGGCGAGGTGCGCGCCCCGGCGTACGTCCTCGGGCAGCTCGGCGAGGGACTTCAGGACGCCGTCGGTCATCGGGCGTACGAAGCCGGGGTGGTTGAAGTAGTGCCGGAGCTTGTCGACCCGCGGCACCGGGAGTCCCTCGGCCTCCAGGGCGGCGAGGGAGTCCGCGAGGTTCTCGCGGTACTGGCGGCAGCCCGAGTACGAGGCGTAGGCGCTGGTGGCCAGGACCAGGACGCGGCGACGGCCGTCGGTGACCATCTCGCGCAGGGTGTCGGTGAGGTAGGGCGCCCAGTTGCGATTGCCCCAGTAGACCGGCAGGTCGAGGCCGTGCTCCGCGAAGTCCTTGCGCAGGGCGTCGAGCAGGGCGCGGTTCTGGTCGTTGATCGGGCTGACCCCGCCGAACAGGAAGTAGTGCCGCCCCACCTCCTTGAGCCGCTCCTTGGGGATGCCGCGTCCGCGTGTCACGTTCTCCAGGAACGGGACGACGTCGTCGGGGCCCTCCGGGCCGCCGAACGAGAGCAGCAGCAGGGCGTCGTAGGGCGTGGCATCGAGCACATCGGACATGCTCCCGATCCTGCCACCAGGCACTGACAGCCGGAAAATCACGGTGCGTCCGGCACCCCGGGAGCCGTAAGCTGTATCAGCCACCTTTACGCCTTACCGGAGGCCACGTGCCCAGCCCCTACCGCGCTCTCTTCGCCGCCCCCGGCACCAAGGCGTTCTCCACCGCCGGGTTCCTCGGCCGCATGCCGATATCGATGATGGGCATCGGCATCGTGACGATGGTGTCCCAGCTGACCGGGCGCTACGGCCTCGCGGGCGCGCTGTCGGCGACCGTCGCGCTGTCCGCCGCCGCGATGGGGCCGCAGATATCGCGGCTCGTGGACCGGCACGGCCAGCGCCGGGTGCTCAGGCCCGCGACGCTGGTCTCCCTGGCCGCGGTGTCGGGTCTGCTGCTCTGCGCGAAGTTCGAGGCGCCGGACTGGACGCTGTTCGTCTTCGCCGCGCTGGTCGGCTGTGTGCCGAGCGTGGGTTCGATGATCAGGGCGCGCTGGGCCGTCCTCTACCGCGACACCCCGCAGCTGCACACCGCGTACTCCTTCGAGTCGGTGGTGGACGAGGTCTGCTTCATCTTCGGGCCGATCATCTCGATCGGGCTCTCCACGGTGTGGTTCCCCGAGGCCGGGCCGCTGCTCGCCGGGGCCTTTCTCGCCGTGGGCGTCTTCTGGCTGACGGCCCAGCGGGACACCGAGCCGGTGCCGCACCCTCGCGAACACCACACCGGGGGTTCGGCGTTGCGCTCGGGCGGCCTCCAGGTGCTCGTCGCCACCTTCGTCGCGACCGGCACGATCTTCGGGGCGATCGACGTGGTCACCGTGGCGTACGCGGAGGACCAGGGCCACAAGTCCGCGGCGAGCCTGGTGCTCGCGGTCTACGCCCTCGGCTCCTGCCTCGCCGGGGCCGTCTTCGGGCTGCTGCGCTTCAAGGGGGCGCCGGCCCCCAGGTGGCTGCTGGGTGTCTGTGCGATGGCCGTGAGTATGATCCCGCTTCAACTGGTCGGGAACCTGCTGTTTCTGGCCGTGGCGCTGTTCGTCGCGGGGCTCTCCATCGCACCGACAATGATCACGACGATGGCCCTCGTCGAGCAGCACGTACCACGCGCGAAACTGACCGAGGGCATGACCTGGGTGAGCACCGGGCTCGCGGTCGGCGTCGCGCTCGGCTCCTCCGCGGCCGGCTGGGTGATCGACGCCGCGGGACCGGACGCCGGGTATGCGGTTCCGGGGATCTCGGGAGCGGCCGCGGTCGTGGTCGGGTTCCTGGGGTATCGCCGGCTGAACGGGCCGGTTCCGCGACGGGGAGGGACCCATGAGCACGGGAACGGGCACGGGAAGCGGGAAGAGCACAGCGACGTGGCGTAACTGGGCGGGGAACGTCACCACGCGGCCCGCCAGGGAGGTCACCCCCGCGACGGTGGACGAACTGGCCGGGGCGCTGCGCGAGGCCAGGGCCGACGGCCTCAGGGCGAAGCCCGTCGGCGCGGGCCACTCCTTCACGGCGGCCGCCGCGACCGACGGCCTCCTCATACGCCCCGGCCTGCTCACCGGCATCCGCGGCATCGACCGCGCGGCGGGCACGGTCACCGTCGAGGCGGGCACCCCGCTGAAGCGCCTGAACACGGCGCTCGCCCGTGAGGGCCTGTCGCTCACGAACATGGGCGACATCATGGAGCAGACCGTCTCCGGAGCCGTCAGCACCGGCACCCACGGCACGGGCCGCGACTCGGCCTCGATCGCCGCGCAGATCACCGGCCTTGAGCTGGTCACCGCGGACGGCACGGTCCTGACCTGCTCCGCCGACGAGAACGCCGATGTCTTCGCCGCCGCTCGCGTCGGGCTCGGCGCGCTCGGCGTCATCACCGCGATCACCTTCGCCGTGGAGCCGCTCTTCTTCCTCACGGCCCGCGAGGAGCCGATGACCTTCGAGAGGGTCACCAGCGACTTCGATGCCCTCTTCACCGAGAACGAGCACTTCGAGTTCTACTGGTTCCCGCACACCGGCAACTGCAACACCAAGCGCAACAACCGCAGCCTGGGCCCGGTGGCCCCACCCGGCAGGATCAGCGCCTTCGTAGAGGACGAACTGCTCTCCAACGGCCTCTTCCAGGTGGTCAACTCCCTCGGCCGGGCCGTGCCCGCGACCATCCCGGGCATCGCCAAGGTCTCCAGCAAGGCGCTCTCCGCCCGCACGTACACGGACATCCCCTACAAGGTCTTCACCAGCCCGCGCAGGGTGCGCTTCATGGAGATGGAGTACGCCGTTCCGCGCGAGGCCCTCGTGGAGACCCTGCGCGAGCTGAAGGCCATGGTGGACCGCTCGCGGCTGCGGATCAGCTTCCCCGTGGAGGTCCGCACGGCGCCCGCGGACGACATCGCGCTCTCCACGGCCTCGGGCCGGGAGAGCGCGTACATCGCCGTCCACATGTACAAGGGCACGCCGTACCAGGCGTACTTCGCGGCGGCCGAGCGGATCTTCACCGCGCACGAGGGGCGGCCGCACTGGGGCAAGCTGCACACGCGCGACGCGGAGTACTTCGCCGAGGCGTACCCCCGCTTCGGCGAGTTCACGGCCCTGCGCGACCGCCTGGACCCCGACCGCGTGTTCGGCAACGCCTATCTGCGGCGGGTCCTCGGCGACTGACGCCGGCTACGGGCTGGTGGTCTCGCCCTGCTGCGCGTCGCCGCCCGGACCGGTGCCGCTGCCGGGCCCCGTGCCGCTGGACGGCGTGGGGGCCGGAGGCGGCGTCGGCGTCGGGTCCGTCTTGGAACCGTCGTCTCCGGAGTCGTCGCCCGTGTCCTTGCCGGGATCGGTGCCGGTGCCGTTGTCGGGCTCGTTGTCCGAACCGGAGTCGTGGCCTGTGCCGTTGCCGTTGCCGTCGCCCTGGCCCGGCGTCCGACCGCCGGTCCCGTCCGGGTCCGGCGTCGCGGTGCCGCCGCCCTCCTGGGAACCGTCATCGGTCCCCGAAGTGCCGTTGTCCGAGGGCTGCACTGACGGCTCGGAAGGAGTGGACGGCCTCTTCGGAGAGGAGTTGTGCCCCGAGAAGCCGTTGCTGATCGTCGTGCCCTTGCCTCCGCTGAGATCCTCCCCGGACACCAGCTCGTACGTGGTGATCCCGGCCATCGCGACACCGAAGACGACTGCCCCCGCGATCAACGGCCGCTTCCAGCTGCGGATCCGCGCGCGGTGTGTGGTCCCGTCGGTGAACTCGTCCGACGACTCGTCCGACGGGAGCGGCCGTTCGACCGGTGTCCCCGGAGGCGGCACCTGAGTCCCCGCGCGGAGCACGCGCGTGGCGTCGTCGCGGGGCAGGAGCTGGGTGGCGTCCTCGCGTGGCATCGACTGCGTGGCGTCGACCGAGCCGAGCAGTTGCGTCTGCTCGGCGTCGAGGTCGGCGGCCACCGACGGCAGTACGGTCGTCGGGTCGGCGTCGGCCGCGGCCGCCGGCGCCCCGGTCGCGTCCGGCTCGGCTCCGGCTTCCTGACGGCGGCCCCACGTGGTGGTCACGGGCCCGGTGGTGGACGCGGCGCCCGGGTAGGCGGTGGTTCTGAACGTGTCCGGCACCGATGTGGCGGTGGTCACCGGCACTTGGTGCGCCTTCGGCTTGGCCTGCACCGCGACGACGCGTATCTGCTCGCCCGTGCGCTTGAAGAAGTGCTGGAAGATCGTGCCGCCGCAGGTGGCGATGCCGCTCACGACGCCGGCGCCGAGGATCGTTCCGTAGACGCCGAGGTTCGAGGCCAGCTTCGCCGCCACGACCGCGGCGATGGCGCTCCCCGCCACCTGCGGCACGCTGAGATCGAGGCGCCGCGTCTCCTCCGGCTCCTCCTGGTCCTTCGCGGCCGTGCCCTTCGAGTCCGTACCCTTCGACCCCTTGCCGGAATCCGGCTTTATTCGCATCTCCGACCCTTGCCTGCCTTTCTCACCTTTTCGACTGACCACACGAGAAGGGGACGTACGGGCGAAGCCATTAGTTCCGTTTCGGGGGTTTCCGTGAAGTGCGCCACCTGCGCGCGGGGTTGTGAGCCCGAAAACGCCACCAACTCCCTTCCCCCATGAGAAGTTCGGCGGCGCGGCGGTCCACCCGCGTGGC
The DNA here is from genome assembly GCF_000717945.1 of Streptomyces sp. NRRL S-920. Lineage (NCBI taxonomy): Bacteria > Bacillati > Actinomycetota > Actinomycetes > Kitasatosporales > Streptomycetaceae > Streptomyces > Streptomyces sp. NRRL S-920. The sequence continues at coordinate 135,427 of NZ_JODF01000006.1, read as the reverse complement.
CCGAATGGAGTACTGTTGCGAGCCCTGGGTCCGGTCTCCCGCCAGGGTGCCCGGGGCCTTCCAGAACCACCGGGTGGGAGGCTCGCTGCACAGGGTGACGAACGTCGTCACTTAGCGTTGCGAAACGGTAACCGTGCCATAACGGCGATCCAGGGCCCCTGCCCGACACGCCGGGCAACTCGGCAAGGTTGTGGCAGGCTGCACCCGGGCAGGCCACACTCGACTAGCGGAAGCAGCGACGCACGTGACGTCGGCAGGCACCACCCGGGAGGTCCCCATGCCCGAACTGCGTGTCGTGGCCGTCAGCAACGACGGCACACGGCTGGTGCTGAAGGCTGCGGACAGCACGGAGTACACGCTTCCGATCGACGAACGGCTGCGCGCGGCCGTCCGCGGCGACCGGCCCCGCCTCGGCCAGATCGAGATCGAGGTGGAGAGCCACCTCCGCCCGCGTGACATCCAGGCACGGATACGTGCCGGTGCCAGCGCGGAAGAAGTGGCCCAGCTCGCCGGAATCCCCGTTGATCGCGTCCGCCGCTTCGAAGGACCCGTGCTCGCCGAGCGCGCCTTCATGGCGGAGCGCGCCAGGAAGACCCCCGTACGCCGTCCCGGCGAGAACACCGGCCCCCAGCTCGGCGAGGCCGTCCAGGAACGGCTGCTGCTGCGCGGCGCCGACAAGGAATCCGTCCAGTGGGACTCCTGGCGCCGTGACGACGGCACCTGGGAGGTCCTGCTCGTCTACCGCGTCGCGACCGAGCCGCACTCCGCGAGCTGGACGTACGACCCGCCCCGGCGGCTCGTCCAGGCCGTGGACGACGAGGCGCGCTCGCTGATCGGCGAGACGGACGACATCGCGGCACCGGAGCCCAGCTTCCCGTTCGTGCCGCGCATCGCCCGGCTCCCCCGGGACCGGCCGTCGGACCGGCCGCTCGACCGCGCCCTGGACCGGCAGCTGGACCGCCCGAGCATCCCCGCCTCCCCCGGCGACCCCGCGGAGGAGGGCGAGGGCGCGGGCTCCGCGGTCGCCGAGCAGGAGCGCGACTCGCTGACGAGCCTCCTGGAGGCGGTGCCCAGCTTCCGCGGCGACATGGTCGTGCCCGAGCGCCCCGCGGTCACGACCACCGCCGAACTGCCGCCGCCCGCTCAGGAGGAGTCCGAGCAGGAGACGGAGGCCGAGGAGGCCCCCGCGGCATCGGCCGGCGCCGGTGCGGCCTACGCGGACGTGCTCATGCCGCGCTCGGTGGCCAGCCACCGCGACCGGCTCGTCGGCTCCACGGACCGTCAGGCCGAGGCCGACGGAGTGCGCCCCGGGCGCCGCGCCGCGGTGCCCAGCTGGGACGAGATCGTCTTCGGCACGCGGCGCAAGAAGCAGGAGTAGCCCCGCCCCCGGACACCCCTGACGTACGACACCACAGGCCCCGCACCGGCAGGTGCGGGGCCCGTGTGCGTTCATCCGTGGCCTACTGCGGGTCAGGGCCCGTCGCGACCGGACGGGAGCCGTCCGCCGACCACTCCGACCACGAGCCGACGTACAGCGCCGCCGGAATCCCCGCTACCGCGAGCGCCAGCACCTCGTGGGCGCCCGAGACGCCCGAGCCGCAGTAGACGCCGACCTCCGAAGTGCCGGACGCGCCCAGTGCCTTGAAGCGGTCCGCAAGCTCGGCGGCCGGCTTGAAGCGGCCGTCCTCCTCGACGTTCTCGGTGGTCGGCGCCGACACCGCGCCCGGGATGTGGCCGGCCACCCGGTCGATCGGCTCGACCTCGCCGCGGTAGCGCTCGGCCGCGCGGGCGTCCAGGAGCAGGCCCGAGCGGGCCAGGGCCGCGGCCGAGTCCGCGTCGAGGAAGTCCGTGCTGTTCGGGGCGGGCTCGAAGGAACCCTCGGCCGGGGCCGTCCCCGCGCCCGACTCCAGGGAGCCGGTCCACAGGGCGAGGCCGCCGTCGAGGACGCGTACGGACGTGTGTCCCGTCCAGCGGAGCATCCACCACAGGCGCGCGGCCGCCCAGCTCTGGCCACCGTCGTACACCACGACATCACGGTCGGGCGTAACGCCCGCCGCTCGCATCACGGCGCCGAAGTGCTCCAGGTCGGGGAGCGGGTGGCGGCCGCCGGGACCGGCGGGTCCTGCCAGGTCGGCGTCCAGGTCCACGAAGACGGCCGAGGGAATGTGGCCCTCTTCGTAGGCGTCGCGCATCGAGCCCAGATGCTGCCAGCGGACGTCGAGCAGGACCGGCGGATTCTCGCCCGCCAGGTCGCTCGCGAGTTCGGATGCGGAGATGATGGCGTTCATGGGGCCCATCCTTGCGCATGGGGTGGCCGTATGGGCGAGGTCCGGCTACCCTGCTCGGTCGACCCTCGCCCGACCACAGGGCGTATGGGACCCTGCACGCCCTGTACAGCAGATGGACCCCGTTCGGCCTTCTCGCGGCAAGGGGTGAGACACCGTAAAGCGGGCATCCTCCGCGGGAAGCCGGGCAGCGCGGCGCGGCCGGGACGCGCCACGCGACAGGTGGTGCGAGCATCTGCGAGGGCGCGCAAGCGCGCGGCGCGGGCGCGCGCGTTCGACGGAGAGCGGAAGCGAAGCGGCCACCACGTAGGCCGAGGAGAGGGTGACGATGACCGAGGCACAGGCGTCCGCAGGGCGGCGCGACGGCGCGGGAACCGGTCGCAGCGCACCCGGCACACCCTGCTGGGTGAGTCTGATGGCGCATGGCCTGACAGCGACCCAGGAGTTCTACGGAGCGCTCTTCGGCTGGGAGTTCCGGCCGGGCCCCGAGCAGCTCGGCCCCTATGTGCGGGCGCTGCTCGACGGCCGGGAAGTGGCCGGCATCGGCCAGCTGCCGTCCGACCGGCATCTGCCGATCGCGTGGACGCCCTATCTGGCGACGGACGACGCGGACGCGACGGCCGAGGCGGTGCGACACTGCGGCGGCACGATCGGCGTGGGCCCGATCACCGCGGGCAAGGCGGGCCGGATGGCCATCGCGTCGGACCCCACGGGCGCCGTGTTCGGGCTCTGGCAGCCCGCGCGGCACCTGGGCAGCGCCGTGATCGGGGAGCCGGGCGCACCGGCCTGGAACGAGCTGGTGACGCGGGAGACCGCGAGCGTCGTCCCGTTCTACCGAGCCGTGTTCGGCTACACGGAAGAGGCCGTCGTCTCCGCCGACTTCGACTATCTGACCCTTCAGCTCGACGGCCGGCCGGTGGCTGCCATGCACGGGGTCGGGGAGGCGCTGCCGCGCGACCGGGGCCCGCACTGGATGACGTACTTCGAGGTCGCCGATGTGAAGGAGGCGGTGGACCGGGTGACCGAGCTGGGCGGGCAGGTCGTCAGAGCGCCGTGGGACGGGTCCCGGGGCCGGATGGCGACGGTCGCCGACCCGGAGGGCGCGGTCTTCACCGTCGTACGCTCACACGCCCGCGCCTGATCCGGCGCGGGCGGCGTTGTCCGCGTCAGGCGCGGGTGACGGCGGCGTCCACCGGCAGGACGTCGGGCGACAGGGCGCCCGCGCGGGCGGTCGCCGCCGTCGCCCTGCGCCGGTGGTGGCGGCGGCACAGGACCTCGTAACCGACCTCGCCCGAGGACTGGTTGACGTCGCCGACGACGACCTGGGCGCCCTCGACGACCATCTCGCCGCCTATGGTGCGGGCGTTGTGCGTGGCGCGGGCGCCGCACCAGCACAGGGCCTCGACCTGGAGCACCTCGACGCGGTCGGCCAGCTCGACCAGGCGCTGCGAGCCCGGGAAGAGCTTGGAGCGGAAGTCCGTCGTGATACCGAAGGCGAAGACGTCCAGACCGAGGTCGTCGACGATCCGTGCGAGCTGGTCGATCTGGCCGGGGGCCAGGAACTGCGCCTCGTCCGCGATCACGTAGTCCGCGCGGCCGCCCTGGGAGAGGTGGTCGACGAGATGGGCGTAGAAGTCGAAGTCGTCCGCGGCCTCGATCGCGTCGGTGACGAGGCCGAGCCGTGAGGAGAGCTTGCCCTCACCCGCGCGGTCGTCCCTCGTGAAGATCATCCCCTGGAGTCCGCGGGCCGAGCGGTTGTGCTCGATCTGGAGAGCCAGCGTGCTCTTTCCGCAGTCCATCGTTCCGGAGAAGAACACCAGCTCGGGCATGGGGAGTTGCGAACCTTTCGGGGGCGTGCGGAGTCGGGGCGCCGTCAACGGCGCATCAGGGGGGTGCGGCTAGGAGCGTACTTCGAGGAGGGGGACGAGCTGCTCTACGGGGGTCATCGAGCCGTGCATGCCGACGAGCGAGGACTCCTTGGGCTCGCGCTCCGAGGCGATGATCGCGACATCGTCGTGCGCGGCCGCGATGACGTCGCCAAGACGGTCGTACACACGTTGATCAATGTGTGGACCGAACCATCCCGCGGCGATCGCCTCGTCGCGGGAGGCCACCCAGAACTGCTCGCCGAGTACCTCGCGCCACACCGTCAATACGTCATTGACGGCGCCCTGTACCGCGTAGACGTGGCGGGCGCGGCCCTCGCCGCCGAGGTGGGCGACGCCGGCGCGCAGCTCCCAGTCCTCGTCGAAGTCGATGCGGGAGGCGTCGTCGAAGGGGATGTCGATCATGCCGTGGTCCGCGGTGACGTAGAGGGCGCTGCGCGGGGGCAGCTGCTCGGCGAGGCGCTGGGCGAGCCGGTCGACGTACATGAGTTGGCCGCGCCAGGCGTCGGAGTCGATGCCGAAGCGGTGTCCCTTGCCGTCCACTTCCGCGTAGTACGTGTAGACCAGGGACCGGTCCCCCGCCGCCAGTTGCTCGGCGGCGAGGTCCATGCGGTCCTCTCCGGAGAGCTTGCCGCGGAAGGTGCCGCCGCTCAGGGCGACCTTCGTGAGCGGGGTGCTCTCGAAGGTCGGGGAGGACACCTGGGCGGTGTGCACGCCCGCGTCGTGGGCCCGCTGGAAGACCGTCGGGTACGGCTGCCACGCGCGCGGGTCGGTCCACGGATTCCAGCGCAGCTGGTTCATCAGCTCGCCGGTGGCGGGGTTGCGCACGGTGTAGCCGGGCAGGCCGTGCGCGCCGGGCGGCAGGCCCGTGCCGACCGAGGCGAGCGAGGTCGCGGTGGTCGCGGGGAAGCCGGCGGTGATCGGCTGTCCGGTGCCGCCCCGCGAACCGGCGAGCAGCGACGTCAGGAAGGGGGCCTCGCCGGGGTGGGCCTTGAGCTGCTCCCAGCCGAGGCCGTCGATCAGGAAGACGCAGTTCCGGTCGGCGGGGGCGAGTTCGGCGATGGGCGGTGTCTCGTAGCCGGGCACGCCCTGGTGGGAGACGAGCGTGGGCAGCAGGTCGGCGAGCGACCCGGAGCCGTACGCCGGCACGGGGGCCGTGTCGAGGGCGAGCGGTTCCACGTCGTCCCAGGCGGGCAGGGACATCAGCGGGCGGTGTCCGCGGTCGCCTCGGACAGGGCCTGGGCGAAGGCGAGGGTCTGCCGCACGGCGTCGGGGCCGTCGCCCGCCTCGCTGACGCGCAGGCTCAGGTCGTCGGCGGTCGAGCTTCCCGTGTAGCCGTGGTCCGCGTCGCAGTTGGGGTCGCCGCAGGCCGCGGGCTCCAGGTCGATGCGGGAGACGGCGCCCCAGCCGATGGTCAGGACGACCTCGCGGGGCGGCGTGCCCGGCACGTACTTCTCCGGGTTGCCGACGACGCGGCTGAGGACGACCGAGGAGATCCGGCCAATCTTGACCGACTCCGTGGAGGTCGTCGCGTACGGCGTCGGGGACGTGCTGTCCGCCGCCTGCTCGTCGGTGTGGCTGACGATGAAGCGCGTGCCGGTCAGGACGAGGACGGTGACGTGCCGGCGCACTTCGTTGGCGTCGAACGTCGTCTCCTGGTGGACCAGGTAGGACCCGATGGCCTCGCCGCCGATCGCGGCCTCCACCGCCTCGGCCACGAGGGCCGGGTAGTAGCCGCTGCGCTCGATCGCCGCGCGCAGCCCCTGGGTCGTCGTACCGGTCTTTGCCATGCCGCCCATCCTACGGCCCGGTGCGGGGCGCACGGGCCCCCGTGGCCGCCCCGGTGCCCGGATAGCGCGGTTCAGTAGCCGGGGAGCGTGCGCGGGCCGAGGTCGTCGCGGGCGGGCGGGGGCGCGAGGCGGACGGAGGCGCCGAGTACGGAGAGGCCGCGCCGGGCGACGACCACCGGCTCCAGGGAGACGCCGACGACCTCGGGGTGATCGTCGACGAGCCGGGAGACCCGCTGGAGCAGCTCTTCGAGGGCCGGGGTGTCCACGGGGGCGGAGCCGCGCCAGCCGAACAGGAGGGGCGCGGTCCTGATGGATCTGATCAGGGAGCCGGCCTCGCGGTCGGTGACCGGGATGAGGCGGTGGGCGGTGTCGCCGAGCAGTTCGGACGCGGCGCCCGCGAGCCCGAAGGAGAGCACCGCGCCGGCCGCCGGGTCGATGACGGCGCGCACGACGGTGTCGACGCCGCGCGGCGCCATGCCCTGGACGACGGGCCGCAGCTCGGCGGGCTTGCCGAAGGTGTCGATCAACTCTTGATACGTCCTGCGCAGTTGCTCCTCGTCGGCGAGGTCGAGCCGCACGCCTCCGAGGTCGGCGCGGTGGCGCAGGTGCGGGGCCGTGGTCTTCAGGGCCACGGGGTAGCCGATCGTGCGCGCGGCTTCCGCGGCGGCGTCCGGGTCGGGGGCGGGCAGGGCCTGTCGTACGCGGATGCCGTACCGCCCGAGCAGCTCGTGGGCGTCGGCGGGGGCGAGGGTGGCGCCGCGGGGGTCGTCATCCTTGGCCAGCAGCTCCGCGATGCGCTCGGCGGTGCCGCTCTCGTCGATGTCGTCGTACGCGTGGACCTTCCCCGGCTCGGCGGCGTCGCGGCGCCACTGGGCGTACTTGACGGCCTCGGCGAGGGCACGGACGGCTCGCTCGGCGGCGGGGTAGGCGGGGATGCGGTACTGCTCCGCGGGGGGTTCGGCGGGCTCCGCGGCGGCTGTGGGGGCCGGGTCCGGTCCGGCCGGCGCCACGGCGGGCACGCGGGGCTGGGGGCCCGTGGCTCCCGTGGGCGTCTTCGGCCGGGCGTCGGGCCGGGTGCTGGTGGCCGCGGACAGCGCATCGGCGAGGCCGCCGAGTTCGACGTGGACCACGGCGACGGGCTTGGCGGGGCACCCCGCCGCGGCGGCCCGCAGCTCCGTGGCCAGTGTCTCGGGGTCGGCGGAGACCCCGTCCTCCCGCACCCAGGGAATGGCGTTGACGATCACCGCGTCGCACCCGTCGTCCGACAGCGCCTCGGCGAGCGCGGCCCGGAAGTCGGCCGGTGTGGCGCCGGTCGTGAGGTCGCGGGGCGGCAGCGGGCGCAGCCCGTCGGCGACACACGCGTCGTACGTGAGGAGCCCCAGCGACTCGGAGTTGCCGAGGATGCCCACCCGGGGGCCGGACGGCAGCGGCTGCCCCGCGAGCAGCAGGCCCGCGTCGACCATCTCCGTGACGGTGTCCACGCGGATGACTCCGGCCTGGCGCAGCAGCGCGGACACCGTGGCGTGCGGCAGCCGCGTGGCCTGTACCGCGTGCCCCGTGGGCGTGATCCCGCTGTGCCGGGCGCCCTGCACCACGACGAGCGGCTTCGCGGTCGCGGCGCGGCGCGCGAGGCGGGTGAACTTGCGGGGGTTGCCGATGGTCTCCAGGTACATCAGGGCGATGTCGGTGTCCGGGTCCTCGTACCAGTACTGGAGCACGTCGTTGCCGGACACGTCGGCGCGGTTCCCGGAGCCGACGAACGTGGACAGGCCGGCGCCCCGGCGGTGCAGCCCGGACAGCAGCGCGATGCCGATGGCGCCGGACTGGGTGAACAGACCGATGCGCCCGCGCGCGGGGGGCTCGGGAGCGAGCGAGGCGTTGAGCCGCGCCTGGGGCGAGGTGTTGATGACACCGAAGGCGTTGGGGCCGATGAGGCGCATGCCGTACGAGCGTGCCTGGCGCACCAGTTCGCGCTGGCGTCCGCGTCCTTCGGCGCCGCTCTCGCCGTACCCGGCGGAGAGCACCACCAGGCCCTGCACCCCGCGCTCACCGCACTCGGTGACGACCTGGGGCACGCGGTGGGCGGGCACGGCGATCACGGCGAGGTCGACCGGCTCCTCAATGGCCGCCACGGAGCGGTGCGCGGGCACCCCGTCGAGTTCGATGTTTTCGCTGCCCTCGGTGCCCTCGGCGTCCTTGGCGCCCTCGGTGCCCTTGGCGTCCTTGGCGTCATTGGCGAACGCGCTGTTCACCGCGTACAGGCGTCCGGTGAACCCGGCCTCCTTGAGGTTGCGCAATACGCTGCGGCCCACGCCTCCGGGAGTACGGCCCACGCCGATCACCGCGACCGAGCCCGGTGTCAGCAGCCGCTGCACGGAGCGTCCCTCGGCGCGCTGCTCGCGGGCGCGCTGCACGGCGAGCGAGCGGTCGGTGGGCTCCAGGTCGAACTCCAGGCGTACGACGCCGTCCTCGAAGCTGCGCTTCTGCTGGTAGCCGGCGTCCGTGAACACCTTGATCATCTTGGTGTTGGCGGGCAGCACCTCGGCGACGAAGCGCCGGATGCCGCGCTCCCTGGCGACCGCCGCGATGTGTTCGAGGAGCGTGGAGGCCACGCCACGGCCCTGGTGGGCGTCCTGCACGAGGAAGGCGACCTCGGCCTCGTCGGCGGGCGCGCTGGCGGCCATGCCGCGCTCGTCGATGCGGTCGTAGCGGACGGTGGCGATGAACTCGCCGCCCACCGTGGCCGCGAGCCCCACCCGGTCCACCTGGTCGTGGTGGGTGAAGCGGCGCACGTCCTTGGCGGACAGGCGGGGGTAGGGGGCGAAGAAGCGGTAGTACTTCGATTCGTCCGAGACCTGCTCGTAGAAGCTGACCAGGCGGTCCGCGTCCTCGGTGGTGATGGGCCTGATCCGGGCGGTGCCTCCGTCACGCAGCACCACATCGGCTTCCCAGTGGGAGGGATAGTCGTGCCGATCCTGCTGATCCGACGGGGTCTGCATGGGGCCAGGGTACGGGTCGCGGGGCCGTCCGGACCGGGGCAGGCTGGGAGGGGCCGTCGGGCCGGCGGAGCACTCGCGACGGCATGAGACACTGGTCTAGACAAGTGTGAAACACCTGGAAGGGCAGCAACACATGGCTGAGCGCCGCGTCAACGTCGGCTGGGCCGAGGGCCTCCACGCCCGACCCGCCTCCATCTTCGTCCGCGCGGCCACGGCCGCCGGCGTCCCCGTGACGATCGCCAAGGCCGACGGCAACCCGGTCAACGCCGCCTCGATGCTCGCGGTGCTCGGCCTGGGCGCCCAGGGCGGCGAGGAGATCGTGCTCGCCTCCGACGCCGAGGGTGCGGACGCCGCCCTCGACCGTCTGGCGAAGGTGGTCGCGGAGGGCCTTGAGGAGCTTCCCGAGACGGTCTGAACCACGCAGTTCCCTTCGAAGGGCCCACCCTGGAATACGGGGTGGGCCCTTCGTCGATTTGCGGGGCGCCCTTCATTTTCCCGAGAAAGGCAGCGGGCGGACTGATTCGGAAAGCGCGAATAACCGTCTCGGGCAGCATGAATAACCGCGCCCATAAATTTTCGCAGCGACGCTGTGGTCGCACCCTCTTTGTATACGGCGTGGGCGTTAACTCGGGAAACCCGCGGTGTTTACGTCATGTTGCATATCCCTCACGCGGCCGCCCCGCGGTGTCTCACGCCCGCCCCGGGGTGAATGGCGCAATCGGTGCGCGGACGTCGCCCGCTCCGCGTGGCCGGCGGTGAGCGCCCTGGCCCGGTCCGCGTCCCCGCGGGCCACCGCGTCGACGATCGCCGCGTGCTCGGCCCAGGACTCGACCGGCGTGGCCGGGGGCTCGACGACGTACATCCAGGCGATCTTGTGCCGGAGCTGGGTGAGCAGCGTGATGAGGCCGGGGCTGCCGGACGCCTGGGCGAGCGTCTCGTGGAACCAGCCGTCCAGCGAGCGCAGATCCTCCCCCTGACCCTTCCGCGACCGCTGCTGGCCCAGCCGGACGAGGCCGCGCAGGACCTTGAGGTGCGCGTCGGTGCGGCGCTGGGCGGCGCGGGCCGCGGCGAGGGGTTCGAGCAGGGTGCGCAGCTCCAGGAGGTCGGCGGCCTCCTGCTCCGTGGGCTCGGCGACGCAGGCGCCCGCGTGCCGCCGCGTGACGACGAAGCCCTCGGCCTCCAGGGTGCGCAGGGCCTCGCGCACAGGGACGCGCGAGACGCCGTACCGGCGCGCGAGAAGCTCCTCGGCGAGCCGACCGCCCCTTTCGTAGACACCGGAGACAATGTCGTCCCGGATGGCCGTGCATACCGAGTGCGCGGGAATGCGCATGACCGGACCTCCGCCTTAATCCCCGCGAAACGCGGTCGACCGACGCTCGTTCAGCGACTCTATTGCAGGGCATCGGATTTTCCGATGGCGGGTCGGAATCCATGGATATCTTTTGGCCAAAGGCGAACGGGCCGGGAAACGGTCGGTCCGGAAACGACGAAGGCCCCGGCTCGGGAGAGCCGGGGCCTTCGGTGAAGTGCGGGGCGGTCAGACGTTGACGCCGTGCGAGCGGAGGTACGCCACGGGGTCGATGTCCGAGCCGTACTCGGCGCCGGTGCGGGCCTCGAAGTGGAGGTGCGGGCCACTGGAGTTGCCGGTGGAGCCCGAGAGGCCTATCTGCTGGCCCGGGGTGACCGTCTGGCCGACGGTGACGCTGAGGGACGACATGTGGCCGTACTGGGTGTACGTACCGTCGTTCATCTTGATCACGACGTTGTTGCCGTAGGCGCCGCCCCAGCCCGCCTCGACGACGGTGCCGCCGCCGACGGCGTGGACCGTGGTGCCGGACGCGGCGTGGAAGTCGACGCCCGTGTGGCTGCCGGAGGACCACATGGCGCCACCGGTCTGGTAGCCCGTGGAGACGTACGAGCCGGCGATCGGGGAGACGTAGGTGTTCAGGCGCTTGCGCTCGGCCTCGCGGGCGGCGCGCTCCTTGGCCTCGCGCTCCTTCTTGGCCTTCACCTTGGCCTCGGCCTCGGCCTTGCGCTTGTCCTCCGCGGCCTTCTTCTTGGCGGCCGCTTCGGCCAGCTTGGCGGCGGCCGCGTCGTCGGCGGCCTGCCGCTGGGCGGCGGCCTGCGCGTCGATCGTCTCGGCGAGTGAACCGCCGACGGATATCGCCTGGGTGAGCCCGGTGTGCTCGACGGCCGCGTCGTCGGCGGCGGCGAGCGCGGGAGCGGCCATGCCTCCGATGACGCCGGTGGTGGTGAGCGCGGCGACGCCCGCGACGTTCGCAGTGGTGCGGGTGAGGCGGCTGGGACGACGGTGCTTCCCGGTGGCACGGGTGAACGCCATGAAGCGGCTGATCCTTTCCTTCCTTCTCGCCTACCGGGTTAGCTGACGGGTTCGGAGCAGGAAGGTCTCCTACGAGTCCCTCGCCTGACGGCAAGGTGCCCGATTCACCCCAGGGGACATGTGGGTCCCCGGCTCCCCTGGCTCGCGCCGTACGGGGACTCGGCGATGACTGTCCGGTGCCGCGGGTGCGACGTACTGCGTGACGAACAGACGGACTGACGCTAAACGTGCCCTCTGTCAATCGACAAACAGAACGCGACTTTTGTAGCGCACGCCACACGGCAGACAGGCAACCTCCATATGAATTCGGACATATGAGAACCCCGGCGGCCGAAAAGGTCGCCGGGGTCCCGATATGTCCTGCCTGTCACTCAGCCCGTGACCACACTCACTTCGCCGATGCCGAGCGCCTTGACGGGCTCCTCGATCCGTGCGGCGTCCCCGACGAGGACCGTCACCAAGTGGTCCTCCGGGAAGGCGCTCACGACGGCCGCGGTGGCCTCCACGGTGCCGGTCGCCGCCAACTGCCGGTAGAGCTGCGCCTGGAAGTCGTCCGGGAGGTTCTGCTCGACCTGGTCGGCCAGCGTGGCGGCCACGGAGGCGGCCATCTCGAACTTGAGCGGGGCCACACCCACCAGGTTCTGCACCGCCACGTCGCGCTCGGCGTCGGTCAGGCCCTCCGCGGCGAGCGTGCGCAGGACCTTCCAGAGGTCGTCGAGCGCGGGCCCCGTGGACTCCGTGTCCACCGATCCGCTGATGGCGAGCATCGCGGCGCCCGTGCCGTCCGGGGCGGAGCGCAGGACCTGGCTGAACGCCCGTACGCCGTAGGTGTATCCCTTCTCCTCGCGCAGGACGCGGTCCAGACGGGAGGTGAGGGTGCCGCCCAGGCAGTACGTGCCGAGGACCTGGGCGGGCCAGACCCTGTCGTGCCGGTCCGGCCCGATGCGGCCGATGAGGAGCTGCGTCTGGACGGCTCCGGGGCGGTCCACGATGACGACGCGGCCCGTGTCGTCGGCGGTGATCGGCGGCATCGGGCGGGCCTCGGCGGTGCCACCCGTCCAGGTGCCCACGGTGTCCGCGAGGACGGCGTCCGGGTCGGTGCCCGCGAGGTCGCCGACGACCACCAGGGTGGCCGTGGCGGGGCGGACGTGCTTCTCGTAGAAGGCGCGCACCGCGGCCGAGTCGATGGCCGCGACCGTCTCCTCGCTGCCCTGGCGGGGGCGGGACATGCGCGAGGTCGCCGGGAACAGCTGCCTGGACAGCTCCTTGGCGGCGCGGCGCGCGGGGTTGGCGGCCTCGTGCGGGATCTCGTCCAGGCGGTTGCGTACGAGGCGCTCGATCTCGCTGTCCGCGAAGGCGGGGGCGCGCAGGGCGTCGGAGAGCAGGCCGAGCGCCTTCGGGAGGCGGGAGACCGGGACTTCGAGGGAGACCCGGACGCCGGGGTGGTCGGCGTGCGCGTCCATCGTGGCGCCGCAGCGGTCCAGCTCGGCGGCGAACTCCTCCGCGGAGTGCTTGTCGGTGCCTTCGTTGAAGGCCCTCGCCATGATGGTGGCGACGCCGTCGAGGCCCTCCGGCTCGGCGTCCAAAGGCGCCTCGAGGTTGACCTCGACGGCGACGACCTGCTGGCCGGGGCGGTCGCAGCGCAGCACCGTGAGGCCGTTGGCCAGGGTGGAGCGCTCGGGGGCGGGGAAGGCCCACGGCTTGGCCTGGCCGGCCTGGGGCTGCGGGTGGAACTGCATCGTCGCGGCCTCGCTCACTTCGCCGCCTCCTCTTCCTCGTCGGTCTCGTCGGCGCCGTCGGTGGCCGTCACGGGCTCGTACACGAGGACCGCGCGGTTGTCGGGACGCAGGCGGGCCTTGGCGACCTCCTGGACCTCCTCCGCGGTGACGTCCAGGACGCGCTGGACGGCGGTGAGGGCGAGCTGCGGGTCGCCGAACAGGACCGCGTACCGGCAGAGTTCGTCCGCGCGGCCCGCGACCGTGCCGAGCCGGTCGAGCCACTCGCGCTCCAGCTGCGCCTGGGCGCGTTCCATCTCCTCCGGAGTGGGGCCCTCCGCGGCGAACCGGGCGAGTTCCTCGTCGACGGCGGCCTCGATGACCGGGACCTCGACATCGCCGGAGGTCTTCACGTCCAGCCAGCCGAGCGAGGGGGCGCCCGCGAGACGGAGCAGACCGAAACCGGCCGCGACGGCGGTACGGTCGCGGCGCACGAGCCGGTTGTAGAGCCGGGAGGAGTCGCCGCTGCCGAGGACGGTCAGCGCCAGGTCGGCCGCGTCGCACGCGCGCGTGCCGTCCTCGGGGAGGCGGTAGGCGGCCATCAGGGCGCGCGCCGGGACGTCCTCCTCGACGACCTCGCGCAGCTCCTCGCCGATGCGCTCCGGGAGGGAGCCGTCCCGCGGGGGCTGCTTGCCGTCGTGCGAGGGGATCGACCCGAAGTACTTCTCGACCCAGGCGAGCGTCTGCTCCGGGTCGATGTCGCCGACGACCGAAAGCACCGCGTTGTTCGGCGCGTAGTACGTGCGGAAGAACGCGCGGGCGTCCTCCAGGGTGGCCGCGTCCAGGTCGGCCATGGAGCCGATCGGCGTGTGGTGGTAGGGGTGACCCTCCGGATACGAGAGCGCGGTCAGCTTCTCGAAGGCGGTGCCGTACGGGACGTTGTCGTAGCGCTGGCGGCGTTCGTTCTTGACGACGTCGCGCTGGTTCTCCATGGACTCCTCGTCGAGCGCGGAGAGCAGCGAGCCCATCCGGTCGGCCTCGAGCCACAGGGCCAGCTCCAACTGGTGGGCGGGCATCGTCTCGAAGTAGTTGGTGCGCTCGAAGCTCGTCGTGCCGTTGAGCGAGCCGCCCGCGCCCTGGACCAACTCGAAGTGGCCGTTGCCGGGCACCTGCTTCGATCCCTGGAACATCAGGTGTTCGAAGAGGTGAGCGAGGCCGGTTCGCCCCTTGACCTCGTGGCGGGAGCCGACGTCGTACCAGAGGCAGACCGCGGCGACCGGGGTCAGGTGGTCCTCGGAGAGCACCACGCGCAGGCCATTGGCCAGCCGGTGCTCGGTCGCTGTCAGGCCGCCGGAACCGGCCTCGGCTGTGGCCGTGTGACCCATGGGCATGTACGTCCCTTCGATCGCTGGATCGTCGTGATCATCGCTGGGTTCAGAACAATTGCTGCCAGTCCTGCCACTGTATGCAAGCGTGCGGACACCTGACGAAGTTCCCGGTCCGCCCTCGGCGTAGTCAGGAGTGGAGCCGCCGACGCACGGGTCGTGGTCGGCGTTGTCAGTGGGACAGTCCACAATGGTCGGCGTCAGAACCCGCACTTGTTGGTGAAGGAGCCGCAGCAGCGATGGCCCGCCGCAGCACGAAGACCCCGCCGCCCGACGACTCGTTCGAGGAGAAGATCCTCGACATCGACGTCGTCGACGAGATGCAGGGCTCCTTCCTCGAGTACGCGTATTCGGTCATCTACTCCCGGGCCCTGCCTGATGCCCGCGACGGCATGAAGCCGGTGCACCGCAGGATCGTCTATCAGATGAACGAGATGGGCCTGCGCCCCGACCGCGGCTATGTGAAGTGCGCCCGCGTCGTCGGCGAGGTCATGGGTAAGTTGCACCCCCACGGCGACGCGTCGATCTACGACGCGCTGGTGCGCATGGCCCAGCCCTTCTCGATGCGCCTCCCCCTGGTGGACGGCCACGGCAACTTCGGCTCGCTCGGCAACGACGACCCGCCGGCCGCCATGCGGTACACCGAGTGCAAGATGGCCGACGCCACCTCCCTGATGACGGAGTCGATCGACGAGAACACCGTCGACTTCGAGCCGAACTACGACGGCCAGGAGATGGAGCCGTCCGCCCTCCCGGCGGCGTACCCGAACCTCCTGGTCAACGGCGCGTCGGGCATCGCGGTAGGCATGGCGACGAACATGCCGCCGCACAACCTCGGCGAGGTCATCGCCGCGGCCCGCCATCTCATCAAGCACCCGGGGGCCGACCTCGAGACGCTGATGAAGTTCGTCCCGGGCCCCGACCTGCCCACGGGTGGCAAGATCGTCGGCCTGACGGGCATCAAGGACGCGTACGAATCGGGCCGCGGCTCCTTCAAGATCCGCGCGACGGTGGCCGTGGAGAACGTGACAGCGCGCCGCAAGGGCCTCGTCGTCACGGAACTGCCCTTCTCCGTAGGCCCCGAAAAGGTCATCTCGAAGATCAAGGACCTGGTCGGCGCGAAGAAGCTCCAGGGCATCGCCGACGTCAAGGACCTCACCGACCGCTCCCACGGTCTGCGCCTGGTCATCGAGATCAAGAACGGCTTCGTCCCGGAGGCCGTCCTGGAGCAGCTGTACAAGCTGACGCCGATGGAGGAGTCCTTCGGCATCAACAACGTGGCGCTGGTGGACGGCCAGCCCCTCACCCTCGGCCTCAAGGAACTCCTGGAGGTCTACCTCGACCACCGGTTCAACGTGGTGCGCCGCCGCAGCGAGTTCCGCCGCGGCAAGAAGCGCGACCGCCTGCACCTGGTCGAGGGGCTGCTGGTCGCCCTCCTGGACATCGACGAGGTCATCCGCCTCATCCGCTCCAGCGAGAACTCCGCGCAGGCCAAGGAGCGCCTGATCGAGCACTTCTCGCTCAGTGACATCCAGACGCAGTACATCCTGGACACCCCGCTGCGCCGCCTGACCAAGTACGACCGCATCGAGCTGGAGTCCGAGCGCGACAAGCTCAACGGCGAGATCGACGAGCTGACCGGCATCCTGGAGTCGGACGCCGAACTGCGCAAGCTGGTCTCCTCCGAACTGGCCTCGGTCGCCAAGAAGTTCGGCACGGACCGGCGCACGGTTCTCCTGGAGTCCGCGGGCTCCCCGGCCGCCACGGTCTCGCTCCAGGTGGCGGACGACCCGTGCCGCGTGCTCCTGTCGTCGACGGGCCTGCTGGCCCGCACGGCCAACGGCGAGCCCTTCACGGAAGGCGAGACCAAGCGCGTCAAGCACGACGCGATCGTCTCCGCGGTGCCGGCCACGGCGCGCGGCGAGGTGGGCGCGGTCACCTCCGAGGGACGGCTGCTGCGCCTCTCCGTAGTGGACCTCCCGCAGCTGCCGGAGACCATGGGCGCGCCGAATCTCTCCGGAGGGGCGCCCGTTTCGGAGCTGCTTCCCCTGTCGGGGGACGAGAAGCTGATCTGCCTGATGACGCTCGACGAGTCCTCGCCGGGCTTGGCGCTCGGCACCGAGCAGGGCGTGGTCAAGCGCGTGGTGCCCGACTATCCCTCCAACAAGGAGGAGCTGGAGGTCATCACCCTCAAGGACGGCGACCGGATCGTCGGCGCGGCCGAGCTGCGCACCGGCGAGGAGGACCTGGTCTTCATCACGGACGACGCCCAGCTGCTGCGCTACCAAGCCTCCCAGGTGCGCCCCCAGGGCCGCCCCGCGGGCGGCATGACAGGCATCAAGCTCGCCGGGAACGCGAAGGTCATCTCCTTCACGGCCGTGGACCCCGCGGCGGAAGCCGTCGTCTTCACGGTGGCGGGCTCGCGCGGCACGCTCGACGACTCGGTACAGACCACGGCCAAGCTCACTCCGTTCGACCAGTACCCCCGCAAGGGCCGTGCCACGGGCGGTGTGCGCGTCCAGCGGTTCCTGAAGGGCGAGGACTGCCTGAGCTTCGCCTGGGCGGGCCCGACGCCGCTGCACGCGGCCCAGCGCAACGGCACACCGGCCGAGCTGCCCGAGATCGACCCGCGTCGTGACGGCTCGGGCGTCTCTCTCGCGAAGCCGGTGGCCGCGGTGGCGGGCCCGGTGTAGTGACGACGTCCGTCTAGGGCTGCGCGTCCGGCTGGGCGTCCGGCTCCTGGACGTAGCGCAGTACGCCCCACATGCCGTGCTCATCGGCCTGTGGGGCGTACGTGCGACAGGCCTCCAGCTCCTTCTCCAGCGTGCGTACGTCGATGCCGGCCCCGATGAGGACGAGCTGGGTCAGCCGGGGCTCGGCCGGGGCCCAGGGCTGCGGGTAGAAGCGCAGGAACCGGCCGACGGCGTGCACCAGGTAGCGGTTTCGCGGGTCGGCCGCGCCGAAATCGACGTATCCCTTGATGCGGTAGAGCCCCTCGGGCCTGCTGTCGAGCAGGGCCATCAAGGAGCGCGGCTCCATGGGCGCTTCGGAGGTGAAGGAAAGGCTTTCGTAGGCGGAGTGCAGGTGGTCGTGGTGATCGCCGCCCGCCTCGTGGTCGTGCGGAGCGTTCTCGTGGTCGTGCGGAGCGTCGAGATCGCGTAGATCATCGAAGGAGAGCTGCCCGATCCGCTCCCCCACGGGCGCGCGGTCGAAGAACAGCTCCACGTCGACCCGGCCGAACGAGGCGGCGACGACGGCCGCGCGCCCCGCGAGCCCGCGGACGACCCCGAGAACCCGCTCGCGCTCCTCTTCGGGCACCCGGTCGGCCTTGTTGACGACGACGAGGTCGGCCAGGCCCAGATGTCGGTCAAGCTCCGGGTGCCGCCCCCTGGTGGCGTCGAACTCGGCGGCGTCGACGACCTCGACGAGCCCGCCGTACACGATGTGCGGGTTCTCGCTGGCGAGCAGCATCTTCACGAGTTCCTGCGGCTCGGCGAGCCCGCTCGCCTCGATGACGACGACGTCGATCCCGGCGGAGGGCCTGGCGAGCCGGTCCAGGTACTCGTCGAGTTCGCTGGCGTCCACGGCGCAGCACAGGCAGCCGTTGCCGAGCGAGACGGTGGAGTCGCCGAGCTGTCCCGCCACGGACATCGCGTCGATCTCGATCGACCCGAAGTCGTTGACGATCGCCCCGATCCGGCTGCCGCCGCTGCGGTGCAGTAGATGGTTGAGCAGGGTGGTCTTGCCGGAACCCAGGAATCCGGCGAGGACGATGACCGGGATCTGCTGCTTGTTCAACCGTGGGCCCCTCGTACCGACGTTCGCACGGGCCGCGGTGGAACCCGTACGAAGAATGAAGACCGCCCCAGGATAGGCACGCCCCGACGAGCCGCGAAGTGAACGATTGTTAGCGGCGCTCGCGGGGCACACATTGGGCACGGCGCCGGGATGTGCGACCACCACTTCCTTCCGTGCGCCTCCTCTCCGCCTCCCCGCCGATCAGAGCCGCTCGGCACCCTGGGAGACGGCAAGCGCACCGCCCACCGCTCGCCGGTCCGCTCCCTGTCGACCCGCACCCGACGACCGGCGGACGGTCGCCGATTCGGGGGTTGACATGGCCACACGGAATTTTCGGGTACGGGGGGTGGGCTCGGCCGTGGTGGCGGGCCTGGTCTTCGCCACGGGGGCGCTGGCAGTCCTGGCCGCCCAGCAGCGCCGGTACGAGGCTCTATGCCGGTACGAGGCTCTGCGCCGGGAGGCCGAACGGGAGGAGCGGTCCGAGCATCACCGCCACGCGGCCCTGGCCGCCCAGCAACGGCTCCAGTTCGACATGTTGAGCACCGCCATGAGCGACCCTGATCTGGCAGCGGTCCTCGACACCTTCGGGACGCCGCTGGACGCTCGCACGCAGCGGCAGTACCTGTTCGCCAACGCGGTGTACACCAATGCGCTGCTGGCCTGGCGCGTCGGCAATCTCGAGTGGGACGAACTGCATGGCCATCTGCGGCTGATCTGCCAGAACGCCATCTTCCGCAACTACTGGGCGGCCACACGACCGCACCGCGCCAGCCTCCTGGAGTCCTCGGACGAAGCACGCCTGGGCCGAATGGTCGACAAACTCATCCGAGACCTTGAGGCCGCGGACACCGATGAGTGGTGGGTGGTCGGTGAACCCCCGCCCGAATAGGGCGACTTGGCCGCTAGCCGAGGGGCCGGAGGCAGCCCCACCGGAGGAACCTGCTCAGTTTGTCTGCGGTAACTCCTGTCCCTAAGGTAGGCGCGCGCGTCTTACCCCATGTCGCCAACTGCCAAACCTCGCCTGCCACAACCAAGGCGGTTTCCCCCGATCCCCCGCTCCCAGACTGGAATACCTTGAAGATCGTGCGCCGCGTCGGTGTCCCTCCTCAGCAGCGAGGAAGCACATCAGGGCAGTCGTGCCCCGACGTGTTCGAATTGAGTGACGGGAACTTCGCCGTCATCGGGACAGAAGCAACCGCGGCACTTGAACAGGAACTCCCCCCGGACGCCTCGCGCGCCAGCTACGAACGCATCGTGATCGTGAGCCGCGAGACACTCGTACGCGCCAAGAGTGACATCCCTGACGTCTAGCGCCGGCTGACGCAGCCGACGAGCCCCGCGCTCTGTCGGCCCGTCACCTATGGGGGTACTCGCTCATCTCCTGAGCGGGTCCCCCCCCGGGGCCTCTCGCCTGTCGCGTAGTTCGCGTAGTGAGACGTCAGACGTCAGACGTCAGTCGTCGTCAGTCGTCACCCGGAACCGCCTGGGGCGCTGCCGGGCCCACGTACCGTGCGGCCGGCCGAATGATCTTCGAATCCCGGGCCTGCTCCAGGATGTTGGCGCTCCAGCCGACCACCCGGGCGGACGCGAACGTCGGCGTGAACATCTCGCGAGGCAGCCCGCACAGCTCCATGACGACCCCGGCGTAGAACTCCACGTTCGTGTGCAACTCACGCCCGGGCTTCAGCTCCGCCAGGATCGCCTCGACGTGCCGCTCGACCTCGACGGCGAACTCCACCATCTCGCCGCCGAATTGCCGTGCGATGCCGCGCAGCATCCGCGAGCGCGGATCCTCGGTGCGGTAGACGGGGTGCCCGAAGCCCATGATGCGGTCCCCCGCCAGGACGCGCTCGCGGATCCAGCTGTCGATACGGTCGCGGGTCCCGATCGCGTCAAGGGTGTCGAGGGCGCGACTGGGCGCCCCGCCGTGCAGCGGCCCCGACAGCGCGCCGACGGCACCCACCAGGCAAGCCGCCACATCCGCCCCGGTCGAGGTGATGACCCGGGCGGTGAATGTTGACGCGTTGAACCCGTGGTCAATGGTGGAAATCAAGTACTGCTCAATGGCCCGCGCACGTTCGGTATCCGGCTCCGAACCGGTGAGCATGTAGAGGTAGTTGGCCGCGTACGACAAGTCGTCCCGCGGTTCCACGGGTTCGAGGCCCTGGCCGAGCCGGTACAACGCGGTGAGCAGTGTCGGCACGACGGCGCACGCGGCGAGGGCGTCCGCGCGGCGCCGGTCGTCGTCGATGTCGTACACCGGGCGGAAGCCCTTCGATGCCCCGAAGAGCGACAAGGCGGTGCGCAGCCCGGAGAGTGGTCCCGACAGCGCGCTGGCGCGGGCGATGGCGGGCAGCGCGTCGCGGACCTCCCTGGGGAGGTGCCGCAGGGGCACGGTCCGCTCGGCGAAGGCGGCGCTCCGCTCGGCGTCCGGCAGCTCTCCGTAAAACATCAGGTGCCATACGTCCTCGAAGCCGCGGCTCTGCGCGAGGTCGACGGCCGAGTACTGCCGGTAGTGGTAGAAGCCCTCATATCCCCTCACGTCTCCGAGTTCGGTCTCGGTGACCACGACACCCGCGAGTCCTCGTGGGACGTCGACGGGCTCGGCGGGGGTGGCGGGGGTGGCGGTGGAGCCATTGATCGGCATGTTCTTCCTCGACTTCCTCCCAGAACTTGATTTGACTGTCTATGCTTGACTTAGTCTCTGTCAATATTGATTGCATCAATATGAAAATGCAGGCGTCGTGATGCGGATACGGTGTCGCCCATGACGGATCAAGGAACCGAGCACGACGGACGGCGGCGGCTGACCACCAAGGAGGCCGCCGAGCTGCTCGGTGTGAAGCCCGAGACCGTGTACGCGTACGTGAGCCGCGGGATGCTCAGCAGCCGCCGCGGCCCGGGGACACGGGGCAGCACGTTCGACACCAAGGAGGTCGAAGCGCTGGCCCGCAGGAACAGACGCGACTCCACCGCCCCGGCCACGGCCAACGAACTCTCCGTGCGCACCCGCATCACGCTCATCGACAACGACCGCTACTACTTCCGAGGCGTCGACGCCGCCGCGTTCGCGCTGGCGCACTCCTACGAAGAGGTCGCCGAGTGGCTGTGGACCGGCGTCCTGCGCCCCGGAGTCCGCTTCACCGCCCCCAGGGAGACCGTCTCCGCGGCCCGCCGCGCCGTCAACGCCCTGCCCGAGCACAGCGGACCGACGGACCGGCTGCGCGTGGCGGCCATCTCAGCGGGCGCCGCCGACCCCCTCCGCTTCGACCTCTCCGAAGACGCGGTCATCGGCACCGCGCGCACGCTGATCCCCACACTCGTCGCGGCGCTCCCGCCGGTCCTGCCGACCCACCGGGACGAAGGCCCGCTCGCCCGGCGGCTGTGGGCCCGGCTGAGCGGCGTCAAGCCCGACGAGGCCGCGCTGCACGCCCTGGACACGGCCCTCGCGCTGCTCGTCGACCACGACCTCGCCGCCTCGACGCTCGCCGTGCGGGTGGCCGCCTCGGCCCGCGCCCACCCCTACGCGGCGGTGTCGGCGGGACTCGGCGTCCTGGAGGGGCCCCTGCACGGCGCGGCCAGCGGTCTCGCCCACCGCATGCTCCTCGACGTACTCGACCGGGGCAGCGCGACGCCCGTGGTCGCCGACGAACTGCGCGCGGGCCGCCGCGTCCCCGGGCTCGGCCACCGCCTCTACCCCGGCGAGGACCCGCGCGCGCAGGCACTGTTCGGCCTCCTGGAGACGATGCCGAAGGCGGGCCCCGCCCTCGCCGCGGCTCGCGACGTGGTGGCCACCACCGCCCGCCACACGGACCTGCGCGCCAACGTCGACCTCGCCCTCGCCGTCCTGACCGCCTCGTCCGGTATGCCGGCGGAGGCGGGCGAGACGATCTTCGCGGTGGCCCGCACCGCGGGCTGGATCGCTCACGCCCTGGAGGAGTACGACGAGCGCCCGCTGCGCATGCGCCCCAGCGGCCAGTACGTCGGACCGCGCCCGCCCCGGCCGATGCCCGCGGCTCCCCCCGCGGACTCTTCCGAAGAGGTGTAGACCGTTCGGGCCTGAGTGCGGTTAGGCTCGCCTATGTGAGTACGTGCGCGACCGCCTCGCGGGATATGGACGAGCCTCTCGCGGGGACCGCGGCGACCGCCAGGACGTGGCTCCTGGTGGAGCAGCCGGGCCCCTGGGGCGCCAAGGCGCTGACGTCCAGCCACCTCCCTCCCGAGGTCGGCCGCGCCCTGGAGAGGGCCGCCGAGGGCACCGGCGTGCGTGTCGCGCTGATCCGCCGCCCCGGGCGCCATGCCGACTGCCACGCATCGAGGCGGCACGAGGTGTACGTGGCGCACACCTCCCCCGGGCACACCTGGGTGCGCTCCGAGGTGGTGGAGGACCCGCGGCGGTTGCTCGACCTCGACTTCACGGCTCTCGGCACGGGCGACCACGGCGGTTTCGGCATCCCGCACACGGGCGCCCCGCTCGCGCTCGTCTGCACCAACGGCAAGCGCGACCGCTGCTGCGCTCTTCTGGGCAGACCGCTGGCTGCCGAGCTTGCCGCCTCCGGCGAAGAGGGAGCGTGGGAGATCACACATCTGGGTGGCCATCGTTTCTCACCCACCCTTCTGGTCCTGCCCTACGGCTACGCGTACGGCAGGACCGGGACACACGCCGTCAAGGAGATCCTCGAAGCCGTGCGGGCGGGCCGTGTGATCGCCGAGGGCTGCCGGGGCAACTCGGCATGGGAGCGGCCCGGCCAGGCCGCCGAGCTTGCGGTGCGCACCACGACGGGCGAGGACGCCGCGGGGGTGTTGGCCGTCGTGGCCACGGAAGGCGCGGCTCCGCGCTGGGAGGTGACCGTGGCGCACACCGACGGCCGCCGTTGGCGGGTCACCGTGGCCCAGGGGACCTCTCAACCGCCCCGCCCGGAGAGCTGCGGCGCCGCTCTCGGGACCCCCGCGCGGATGGACGTGCTGGCGGTACGCCAGGCCCCGGAGGGCACTGCCCAGGAGGACTCGACCGGCCGCCCCTCTGACCTCGCCGCGTCTCCGTACGAGATCCCCACCACACTCACTTCGGAGTAGCCCGCCGGCGGCCGTACCGTTCGTACACATGAGCCCGACCTCCCGTGTGCGACGCCTCCGTCTCGGCCTGCCGCGGCGCGTGTTCTCGCAGGTGCTGTTGATGCAGCTGGCCATCGCCGCCGGGGTCGCGGTGCTGGCCACCGGGCTCTTCCTCGCGCCGCTCAGCGATCAGCTCGACGACCAGGCGATGCGCCGCGCGCTGGCCATCGCCCAGACGACCGCCGCCCACCCGGAGATCGCCGAGGACCTGGCGTCCTCGCGCCCCACGGGCGACGGCCCCGTGCAGGCTGAGGCCGAGCGGATCCGCCGGGCCAGCGGCGCCGAGTACGTCGTGATCATGAACAAGGAAGGCATCCGCTGGTCCCACACGGACCGCACCCAGATCGGCAGGCTCGTCTCGACCGACCCCAGCGAGGCGCTCGCGGGGCGCGAGGTCATGGAGATCGACGACGGCACGCTGGGCCGCTCGGCCCGCGGAAAGGTGCCGCTGCGGGACTCCGGGGGTCACATCGTGGGCGCCGTCTCCGTAGGCATCGAGTACGACAGTGTGCGGGCCCGTCTGATCCACTCCATCCCCGGGCTGCTCGCCTACGCGGGCGGGGCGCTCGCCGTCGGCGCGATCGCCGCGTACTTGATCTCCCGCAGGGTGCAGCGGCAGACCCGCGACCTGGCATTTTCCGATATCTCCGCCCTGCTCGCGGAGCGCGAGGCGATGCTGCACGGCATCCGCGAAGGCGTTGTCGCGCTGGACAGCGGCGGCCGGATCCGGCTGCTCAACGACGAGGCGCAGCGCCTCCTCGGCCTCGGCACGGAGGTGGTCGGTCGGCCGCTCGACGAAGCGCTCGGCGCGGGACGTACGACCGACGTCCTCGCCGGCCGGGTCACCGGCACCGACCTGCTGACCGTCCGCGGGCAGCGCGTCCTGATCGCCAACCGCATGCCCACCGACGACGGAGGCGCCGTCGCGACCCTGCGCGACCGCACGGAGCTGGAGCAGCTCGGCCGTGAACTCGACTCGACGCGCGGCCTCATCGACGCCCTGCGCGCCCAGGACCACGAGCACGCCAACCGCATGCACACACTCCTTGGCCTGCTCGAACTGGAGATGTACGAGGAGGCCGCCGAGTTCGTCGGCGAGGTGGCGGGTGCCCATCGGGTGACCTCCGAGCAGATCACCGAGAAGATCCGCGATCCGCTGCTCGCGGCGCTGCTGGTCGGCAAGGCCACAGTGGCCGCTGAACGTGGCGTCGCGCTCTCCGTGCCGCGCGAGACCGCGCTGCCCGACCGGCTCGTCGACCCGGGCGGTCTCGTCACGATCGTCGGCAACCTCGTCGACAACGCCCTCGACGCCGCCGCGGGCACCCGCCACGCGCGCGTGGAGGTCGCCGTGCGCACTGAGGAGCGGGCCGTGGTCCTGCGGGTGCGCGACACCGGCCCGGGGGTTCCCGCCGAGCAGCGGGAGACGATCTTCACGGAGGGCTGGACCACCAAGGAGCCGCCGGCGCACGGCAAGCGCGGGATCGGCCTCGCCCTGGTGCGCAGGCTTGCCGAGCGCCAAGGCGGCAGCGCCCGCGCGGGGGAGGCGCCCGAAGGGGGCGCCGAGTTCACCGTCGTCCTGCCCGAAGCGCTCACGGAGCCCGCGTTCTCCACCACGGAGGGATACACATTGATCAAGGGCACGGAGGCGACGCCATGATGGAGGGGTTGGAAGGGACGTCATGATTGAAGTCCTTGTCGTCGACGACGACATCCGGGTCGCGGACGTCAACGCCGCCTATGTGGCGAAGGTGCCCGGCTTCCGCGTGGCGGCGAAGGCACACAACGCCTTCGAGGCGCTGCGGCTCGTCGAGGCTCTCCACGTGGACTTGGTGCTGCTGGATCATTACCTGCCGGACGAGACAGGTCTGTCGGTCGTACGTACATTGCGTGAGCGCGGCCACCAGACCGACGTGATCATGGTGACCGCGGCCCGTGATGTCGCCACAGTCCAGGCCGCGATGCGGCACGGCGCGCTCCAGTACCTGGTCAAGCCGTTCTCCTACGCGGGTCTTCGCGCCAAGCTTGACGCGTACGCGAGGCTGCGCCGCACGCTGGACGGCGGAGGCGAGGCCGAACAGGCCGAGGTGGACCGGATCTTCGGCGCGCTCTCGGCGACTCCGGTGCCCGAACTGCCCAAGGGGCACTCCCCCACCACCGCGGAGCTGGTCCGCAGGGCCCTGATGGCCGCGGAAGGGCCGCTCTCCGCCCAGGAACTGGCGGACCGCACCCGGCTGAGCCGGCAGACGGCACAGCGCTATCTGAAGCTCCTGGAGCGCACGGGCCGCGTCAGGCTCAGCCTCAAGTACGGCGACACGGGCCGCCCGGAGCACCGCTACGAGTGGGCCGCGAGCGTCTAGGCGGCCCTTGGGCGCGGCCCCCGTCCACTGCGGGGGAGCAGCCGGGGAGGGGTCGGGGAAGACGGGGAGAGGCCGGTGAGGGGCCGGAAGAATAATCGTTACGCCGCCCCGGCGCCGGTCAGCGACCGCACTTCCGTCTCCGCGTGCTTGGCCTCGTCCGCGGGTTCACGCGAGGTCACCGTGCCCAGCCAGCCCGCGAGGAACCCCAGCGGGATGGAGACGAGACCCGGGTTCTCCAGCGGGAAGTACTGGAAGTCCACGCCCGGGAAAAGGGAGTTGGGCCCTCCGGAGACCACCGGTGAGAGGAGCACCAGCGCGAGTGCGGGCAGCAGCCCTCCGTACACCGACCACACCGCGCCTCGCGTGGTGAAGTTTCGCCAGAACAGGGAGTAGAGCAGCATCGGCAGATTGGCGGACGCGGCGACCGCGAAGGCGAGGCCCACCAGGAACGCGACGTTCAGGTCGCGGGCCAGCAGCCCGAGACCGATCGCGACCACACCGATCCCGGCCGCCGCGACGCGCGCCACCGCCACCTCGCTGCGCGGTTTCGCATTCCGCCGACGCAAGGAGGCGTACAGGTCGTGGGCCACCGACGCCGAGGAGGCGAGCGTGATTCCGGCGACCACGGCGAGGATCGTGGCGAAGGCGACTGCGGCGACGACGGCGAACAGAACCGTTCCGCCAGTGGAATCCGCGCCGCCGCCCAGGTCGAGCGCGAGCAGCGGCACCGCCGTGTTCCCCGCGGCGTTCGACCCGCGTACCACCTCTGGGCCCACGATCGCCGCCGCGCCGAAGCCGAGCACGATCGTCATCAGGTAGAAGCCGCCGATGAGACCGATGGACCAGACGACCGAGCGCCGTGCGGCCCGCGCGGTGGGCACGGTGTAGAAGCGGGACAGGATGTGCGGCAGCCCGGCGGTACCGAGCACGAGTGCGAGGCCGAGGCTGATGAAGTCGAGCCGCGCGGTCCAGTCACCGCCGTACTTCAGGCCGGGTGCCAGGAACCGCTCGCCGTGACCACTACGGTCGGCCGCGGTCCGCAGCAGCTGGTCGAAGTCCCCGTGGAAACGCACCAGGACGAGCACGGTCAACGCGATTGCCCCGCACATCAGCAGGACTGCCTTCACGATCTGGATCCAGGTAGTGGCCCGCATCCCTCCCAACGACACATAGATCACCATGAGCGCGCCGACACCGACCACCGTCCAGGACTGCGCCACCCCGCTCGTCCCACCGAGCAGCAGCGCGACCAGCGAGCCCGCCCCCACCATTTGCGCCACCAGATAGAGAACGGACACGGTGACCGAGGAAGTTCCCGCCGCGATCCGCACCGGTCGCTCCCGCATCCGCGAGGCGACGACGTCGGCGAGCGTGAAGCGCCCGCAATTGCGCACCAGTTCGGCCACGAGGAACAGCACGATGAGCCAGGCGACGAGGAAGCCGACCGAGTAGAGCAGCCCGTCGTACCCGAAGAGCGCGATCAGTCCGGAGATGCCGAGGAAGGAGGCGGCCGACAAGTAGTCACCCGCGATGGCGAAACCGTTCTCCATCGGGGAGAAGAGCCGCCCGCCCACGTAGAACTCCTCGGCCGAACCGTGCCGGTTGCGGCTCACCCACGTCGTGATCGCGAGCGTGATGGCCACGAAGCCGGCGAACAACAGGAGAGCGAGGGTCTGGTGATCACCGGTCATCACTCGGCACCCCGCCCCTGCCTGTCGACCTGTCCCTGCTCCTGCTCCCGCTCCCGCTCCCGCTCCGCGACCTGCTCCCGCACCCGCTTCTGTTCGACCACGGTCCACCGCAGATCAAGGGCCGCACGGTCCCGTCGCAGGCGCGCGTGCCGGGCGTACGCCCAGGTCAGCAGGAACGTCGTGAGGAACTGGCCGAGCCCCGCCAGCATCGCCACGTTCACCGCTCCCGTGACGGGACGCGCCATCAGGCCCGGCGCCGCCGTCGCGGTCACCACGTACGCCACGTACCAGGTGAAGAAGACGGCGACTACCGGGAAGGCGAACCTCCGATACCGGCGGCGCACCTCCTGGAAGGCCTCGCTGCGCTGCACTTCCAGGTAGATGTCGGCCGCACTCGCGCTCCGCCGCTGTGTGCCGCCCCGGGGCGGCACCACGGAGGCCGGCGCGCCCGCGCCGTCCGGTTCCCCCCAGCCGGAGGCGAGCGCGTCGTACCAGGGATCCCTCAGATCGCCGGGGCGACCCGGGCCCGGGTCGGCCCGGCCCACCCCGGTGTGGGGCGCGTCGTGCATCTCCACCGAACTCTCCTTGTCCGCAGCCCTGTTCGGCCGCGTGCCCAAGGATGGGCAGATCGGGAAGATCTCTGACACGTCTCTCGGTGCTCTTCACCCCATCAGGTGAAGCCACGTCAGATATGAGCCCCTACGCGTCGATACGCGAGCGGTCCAGTGTCGCCGCGGAGCTGGTGATGAACTCCTTGCGCGGCGCGACGTCGTTACCCATGAGCAGATCGAAAACCTGCTCGGCCGACTCCAGGTCGGAGATGTTGATCCGACGCAGGGTCCGGTAGCGCGGGTCCATGGTGGTCTCGGCCAGCTGATCGGCGTCCATCTCGCCCAGGCCCTTGTAGCGCTGGATCGAGTCCTTGTAGCGCACGTTCTTGCGCTGCAATTCGAGCAGCGTCTCCCGCAGCTCGCGGTCCGAGTACGTGTAGACGTACTTGTCCTGGCCCTTCTTCGGCTGGCTCAGCTCGATGCGGTGCAGCGGCGGCACCGCGGCGAACACGCGGCCGGCCTCGACCATCGGCCGCATGTAGCGCTGGAACAGCGTCAGCAGCAGGATCCGGATGTGCGCGCCGTCGACGTCGGCGTCGACGAGCAGGATGATCTTTCCGTAGCGCGCCGCGTCGATGTCGAAGGTCCGGCCGGACCCGGCTCCTATGACCTGGATGATCGCGCCGCACTCGGCGTTCTTCAGCATGTCCGTCACGGACGCCTTCTGAACGTTGAGAATCTTGCCGCGGATCGGCAGGAGCGCCTGGAACTCGGAGTTCCGGGCGAGCTTGGCGGTGCCGAGCGCGGAGTCGCCCTCGACGATGAACAGCTCGCTGCGCTCCACGTCGTCGCTACGGCAGTCCGCGAGCTTCGCGGGCAGCGAGGAGGACTCCAGGGCCGTCTTCCGGCGCTGCGCGTCCTTGTGCTGGCGGGCCGCGATGCGCGTACGGGCCGCCGCGACGGCCTTCTCCATGACGGCACGCGCCTGCGCCTTGGCGTCCCGCTTCGTGGACGTCAGGAACGCCTTCAGCTCCTTGGCGATGACGTTGGCGACGATGCGGTTGGCCGCGGAGGTGCCGAGCACCTCCTTGGTCTGGCCCTCGAACTGCGGCTCCGCGAGACGGACCGTAACGACCGCAGTGAGGCCCTCCAGGGCGTCGTCCTTGACGATGTCGTCCTCGGCGACACGCAGCACCTTCTGGCTGCGCAGCGCCTCGTTCATCGTCTTGGTCAGGGAGCGCTCGAAGCCGGACACATGGGTGCCGCCCTTGGGGGTGGCGATGATGTTGACGAAGGACCGTACGGTCGTGTCGTACCCGGTGCCCCAGCGCAGCGCCACATCCACGCCCAGCTCACGGGTGACCTCGGTGGGCGTCATCTGACCGTGGTCGTCGAGGACCGGCACCGTCTCCTTGAAGGAACCCTGCCCGGAGAAGCGCAGGACGTCGCAGACCGCCTTGTCCTGGGCCAGGTACTCGCAGAACTCGCTGATGCCGCCGTCGAAGCGGAAGGATTCCTCGCCCTTTGAGCCGCCGTCGCCGAGACCGAACTCGTCCCGTACGACGATCGTCAGGCCCGGCACCAGGAAGGCGGTCTGGCGGGCGCGCTGGTGGAGGTTCTCCAGCGACAGCTTGGCGTCCTTGAGGAAGATCTGCCGGTCCGCCCAGTAGCGCACGCGCGTGCCGGTGCGGTTCTTGGGGATCTTCTTGACCTTGCTGAGCTTCGCCGACGGATCGAAGGGCGCCTCGGGCCCCATCTTGGCGAAGGCGCCGGGTACACCGCGCCGGAAGCTGATCGCGTGGGTGTGCCCCGCGCGGTCCACCTCGACGTCGAGACGCGCGGAGAGCGCGTTCACCACGGAGGCGCCCACGCCGTGCAGACCGCCTGAGGCCGCGTAGGAGCCACCGCCGAACTTGCCGCCCGCGTGGAGCTTGGTCATGACGACCTCGACTCCGGAGAGGCCGGTCTTGGGCTCGACGTCCACGGGGATGCCGCGGCCGTTGTCCCGGACCTCCACGGAGGCGTCGTCGTGGAGGATGACCTCGATGTGGTCGCAGTACCCGCCCAGGGCCTCGTCGACGGAGTTGTCGATGATCTCCCAGAGGCAGTGCATCAGGCCGCGGCTGTCCGTCGACCCGATGTACATGCCCGGGCGCTTGCGGACGGCCTCGAGCCCCTCCAGGACGAGCAGGTGCCGCGCGGTGTAGTTGGAACCGTCCCGGTCTGCTCCGGTCAGCAACGCTGTGGACGGCACGGACGTCTCGGCGGTCACGCGGTTCGCTCCTCGCTGAATTTCAAAGGGGGTCCTTTGGGGTAAGGACGCGGCTTCGGTTGCCCGTCAGAGGGTACCGAGGCCTGGTAGAGCCGTTGTAACGCCACCCTCGTCCAAACGCAGACTAGCCCAGGCTCGCATGCGTGTTCGATACCTCGATGGAGTGAAGCGCACGTCACGTTCCCTTCGAGGCATGAACCATTTAGGCTCCGGGCACGTCCTCATGAACAACCGGCAAGCCAGCCGGGAGGACACCGACCCTGACAGACAGCGCGAAACCGTAAGACACGTAAGAGACGCAATACGGCACATTCGCCGCCAACCGGCAACGTACAACCTCCTCAAAAAGAAATTTCGAGGAAAAGCCACGAGCGGGAACGTTTTCGGCCTGGTTGGATGTTGACCCTGGTACGACAGCTCGTCGAGCTAGAGAAGAGGCGACGTGACTACTGTTCTGACCCCCGCGAGCCCCCTGACGGCCGCTGATCGCTGCGACCGCTGCGGCGCCCAGGCTTACCTGCGCGTCGTCCTGCTGAGCGGCGGCGAACTGCTCTTCTGCGCCCACCATGGCCGCAAGTTCGAGCCGGAACTCAAGAAGATCGCCGCTGAGATACAGGACGAGACGGAGCGTCTCACCGCTGTTCCGGAGAGCGCCACTGAAGAGGACCGCTGACACCTCGCATCCACGACGAGCCAGCTCCGGCACACCAGGCCGGTGAACGGGCGGTGGCCCCTGCCAACCGGCAGGGGCCACCGCCCGCTCTCGTCACAGAGGCCTCCACGCCTCTTCTGAGCCTCCCGGAGGCCACATCGTCACCCCCGGGCGAGCGGCCGCCTCAGGGGAGGGCCAACAGCTCCCTGGGCAAGCCCGAGATCCGCGTATAGACACCCGGGCTCCCAGCACGCCCGCAACCGCTTCCCCAGGACACCAGGCCGATGAGCCGTCCCTGCGCGACCAGCGGCCCCCCACTGTCGCCCTGACAGGCGTCCCGCCCCCCCTCCTCCTCGCCGGCGCACAGCATGGTCTTGGTCTTGTACGTGCCGTCGGTACTGCCCGGGTACGCCCTTTCGCACACGGTGTCTGGCAGCACCTGCACCTGTGCCGCATGGAGCGTAGGGGCGTAGTCACCGGCCCCAGTGGTGTCCCCCCAGCCGTAGACATCCGCCCGCGTCCTCGGCTCGTACGCGGGGTCGCCCTCCCTCGCCATGGGGAGCACGTACCCCTCAGGGAGGGGCTCGGCCAGGGTGAGGGCCGCGGCGTCCCCGGAGTTGGTGTGAGCGTCGTATTCCGGGTTGACCCGGACACCAGCGACCGAAATCTCCTTGCCTTCCGAGGTCCTCAGATCTCCGCGTCCTGCGATGACCTTCAGGTCCTTGACGTCCTCCGGCGGCACGCCGAGTACGTCCTTGCTCATGCAGTGACCAGCCGTCAGGACCGTTGTAGGCCCGATCACCACGCCCCCGCAGAACTGGCCCGACCGGGTACCCCCGAACCGGTCACGACTGGAGACCGCCACCACCCACGGGCTGGCGGCCACCTCCACCGGCTTACCGCCGATGATCACACTGTCGGCCGACGCGGGCACCGGGGAAGCCAGCGGCAGGGCGGCGGCAGCGGCCGTCGTGGCCAGTACCCCCGTCCACGATCGGGCGAAGGGACGACGCATGCGATCTCCTCACTCTGAGCTGCGATGGCTTACCCAGAGTCAGTCAGTGCCGCATACCGCGCACCCGCGCGCGGAAGGCCCGAAGTCCTCGTACGAGGACTTCGGGCCTTCCGGAAACGCTCTGACAGCTGTCGAGGTTTAGTCGAGGTAGTCGCGCAGGACCTGCGAGCGCGACGGGTGACGCAGCTTCGACATCGTCTTCGACTCGATCTGACGGATGCGCTCGCGCGTCACTCCGTAGACCTTGCCGATCTCGTCGAGGGTCTTGGGCTGGCCGTCCGTGAGGCCGAAGCGCATGGAGACCACGCCCGCCTCACGCTCGGACAGGGTGTCCAGGACCGAGTGCAGCTGCTCCTGGAGGAGCGTGAAGCTGACCGCGTCAGCCGGCACGACCGCTTCGGAGTCCTCGATGAGGTCACCGAACTCGCTGTCGCCGTCCTCACCCAGGGGGGTGTGGAGGGAGATCGGCTCACGGCCGTACTTCTGGACCTCGATGACCTTCTCCGGGGTCATGTCGAGTTCCTTGGCCAGCTCCTCCGGGGTGGGCTCGCGGCCCAGGTCCTGGAGCATCTGGCGCTGGACACGGGCCAGCTTGTTGATGACCTCGACCATGTGCACCGGGATACGGATGGTGCGTGCCTGGTCGGCCATGGCGCGGGTGATCGCCTGACGGATCCACCAGGTGGCGTACGTGGAGAACTTGTAGCCCTTGGTGTAGTCGAACTTCTCGACCGCGCGGATCAGACCGAGGTTGCCCTCCTGGATGAGGTCCAGGAAGAGCATGCCGCGGCCGGTGTAGCGCTTGGCCAGGGAGACCACCAGGCGGAGGTTGGCCTCCAGGAGGTGGTTCTTGGCGCGGCGGCCGTCCTCGGCGATGATCTCCAGCTCGCGCTTGAGCTTGGGGGCGAGCTTGTCGGCGTTGGCGAGCTTGTCCTCGGCGAACAGGCCGGCCTCGATGCGCTTGGCCAGCTCGACCTCCTGCTCGGCGTTGAGGAGCGGGACCTTGCCGATCTGCTTCAGGTAGTCCTTGACGGGGTCGGCGGTGGCACCGGCCGCGGCGACCTGCTGGGCCGGCGCGTCGTCCTCGTCCTCGTCGGACAGCACGAAGCCCTGGGCGCCCTCCTCGGCGGGCTCGCCCTCTCCGGGCTTGCCGGCGGCGGGCGTCTCCTCGGTGGCCTCTTCGTCCAGAAGCTCGTCGGCGTCCTTCTTGGAGGCGGACTTCTTGGCCGTCGCCTTCTTGGCGACGGTCTTCTTGGCGACGGCCTTCTTTGCCGTCGTCTTCTTGGCGGCGACCTTCTTCGCGGGCGCGTCCTCGGCGGCGCCATCCGCGGTCGGCGCCTCAGTGGCGGCGGTGGCGGTGGGCTTCGCCGTGGCGGCCTTGGCCGCGACCGTCCTGGTCGCGGTGCGCTTGGCCGGGCTCTTCGCTGCGACGCTCTTGCGGGGGCGCTTTGGCTCCGCGGCACTGACCATCAGCGTCACACCCTCTTCCTCGAGGATCTGGTTGAGGCTGCGCAGAACGTTCTTCCACTGAGTGGCCGGAATCTGGTCAGCTTCGAAGGCACGACGCACGTCATCGCCGGCGATCTGCCCATCAGCCTTTCCCCGCTCGATGAGCGCCATGACAGAGACGGATTCGGCGATCTCCGGCGGGAGCGTACGGGATGTGCTGGCCGACACGAACAACCTCTCGGAACGTTGGAAAACGGCTTCCGGCCCCGTCCATTGTGGACCGGAGCCGACGACCGGCGGCTAGGGATTCGGGCCGACGGCGCGGGCGGGGGCCGGGGAGCTACACAGCGTCGCGAACGACGGCTGTATTCCCTCCTCGGCTATCACCTCTTAGGTCATCGCGCTGTTCCTTGGAGCGTTACGCCCAATCTACGTGGCCCGAGTCACACCCCGTAAGTACTCAAAAGCATCCAGATACGGCCAGAAGCGACCTATACGCATGCACGAATGATCCCCCGATGGCCCACGATGCAACCCTCACAATCGCGTCGCCGGACCCCACCGGGCTCCTGAGGAGCCCGCGGAGATCCGGCGACGCGTGGTGCGGCGGCGGAGCCGTCGTCGGCGCGGGGACGACGCGACGCCTGCCGTGGGGCGCGCGCACAGCGGACGGCTGGACGCGCGGTCAGTGCTCGCGTGGGGCGGGCACGACGCGCTCCACCTCCGGGTGGACGGTGAGCAGCTGCCGCATGGCGGCCTCGGCGCCGGCCCCGTCGCCCGTCGCGAGGGCGTCGACCACGCGCGAGTGGTGGACGAGCGAGGTCTCGCTGGGACGGTCACACCCGGTGACCGGCCCTCCGGAGACCTGCAAGGCAGCCGAGACGATGCCGGAGAGGTGCTCCAGCATGCGGTTGCCCGCGACCTGGATGAGCATCGAGTGGAACTCGGCGTCCGCGCGCGAGAAGGTGATCGAGTCACCCTGGGTCAGCGCGTGCCCCATGATCTCGACCATGTTGGCGAGGCGCTGCTGCACTTCCTCCCTGCCGTGCCCGGCGGCGAGGCGAGCGGCGAGCGGCTCGATCATCCAGCGCAGCTCACCCAGCTCTCGCCGCTGGTGGTCGCGTTGCGGCCCGAAGGCCCGCCACTCGATGATGTCCGGGTCGAGCAGGTTCCAGTCGCTGACGGGACGCACGCGCGTGCCGACGTTGGGCCTGGCGCTGACCAGGCCCTTGGCCTCGAGCACGCGCAGCGACTCGCGGACGACGGTGCGGGACACCTCGAAGCGCTGGCCGATCTCCTCGGGGACGAGTGGGCGGTCGGCTCCGAGGTCTCCGGAGACGATCATCTGACCGAGCTGCTGGACGAGCTGGCCGTGCAGTCCACGGCCACGGCTTCCGGAGGCGCGCCGGCTCACACGCCCCAGGTCGTGTTCGGCGCCGTCCCATGCGGGGGCGACGACCCGGTCGCCGGCGCCCGAGGGCTCGGCGAAGGGGTATCGGTCGAGGTCGCCCGGGCCGGCGAGACCGGAGTCGGCGGAGCGGGCGGTGGTCATCATGGTGTGCGCAAGGGTACTCACGGATCAGTTGTCGGCGTGGCCCCCAACTCCCTTGAGGTCTTTGGTGAAAAGCACACGAAAGGGTGATCGCTTACCCCGCCGCAATTGACGCCTTATCGGAAAGAAATGAGCGCCGTCCGGGGAGTTGCGCACACCCCCGGAACGGAAGGCGGCGGACGGTCGTCAACGGACTCTGCCGCGTACCGTCGTGAGCACATATGCGCAGAGCAGGGCGGTCAGCGACAACATCAGCGCACCGCCCACGGGTTGAGCGATCATGCGCACTCCCCCCGCCACGTACCGCTCGGCCCCGAAGGGCCATTGCATCAGCGCGAGATCCCGCAGCCGCCCCGGAAGTCCGGCCGCGGATCGCACAGCAGGTCCCTCAACGGCCTTTTGTACGAGCGGTACGACGATGATCGGCACCGCCAAGACCGCGGCCAGGCCGGCGGTCGTGGACCGGAAGACGCCTGCGGCCAGTACTCCCGCCCAGGCGCACCCGGTCACCAGGGCTGCCCAACTCGCGCTCAAGGAAAGCCAGTCCCCGGGAACTCTGATGAGTTCGTCTCCGTATACAAGGTGAAGCAGCGCGGCGTCAGCGCCCACCGTGAGCAGGCCCAAGAGCAGCGCCGTGGCGGCGGCGACCAGCAATTTGGCGACGAGGAGCCCGAGGCGACGCGGGACGGTCCCCCGGTCCGCGGCGAGGGCGGGATGCCGGAATTCATCCCCGAAGGCGAGGGCCCCGAGCAGCCCCGCGCCAAGGACCGCGGGGGGCAAGGGAAGTTCATGGGGCCAGGCGGCGAGGAGGCGTGGCTGGGGTGTGTGCCCGGACCGCGCCAGGAAGACGCAGATCAGGGCGGAGGCGGCAAGGACGGCGGCGGCGGTGAAATAGCCGGTCCCGACACCCGTCAGACGCCGCAGTTCGTACCGCAGCGGGCGGAGAGGGCCGCGGCCGGGACGGACGGTGATGGGCGGCGGCAGGGGGGAGAGGGAGTCCTGAGTGGTGTGAGGGAGAGGGAGAGGGGCCGCGGGGAGGAGTTCCGTTTCGTCTTCGACGAGGCCCTTGCCCGAGGGCTCGGCAGCAGCTTCTACGGACGTTTCCACGGAGACCTGACGCCCGTCCTCCTCGGTCGAAGCGGATGCCACCGGCCGCCCCAACGGCCCCGAGACTTTCAAAGGTCCCGCGTCAGCGCCTGAAGGCCCCGCGTCTCCGACCTCGTCGGCGAGCTGGTGGACGAGGATGCCGTGACGGTACGCGGCCTCCCCCACGTCGGCGCAGTTACTGCCGTACACGGAGAGTCGATTGCCGTCCTCCTGGACCACCTCGATCGACCGCTGCCCCGCGCGGGCCTCCTTGGCCAGAATGGCGGCGAGGCGGGCAGCATGAGGGCTCAGGACGGCGACGCGGGGGCGGAGCCGGGTCCGCGCGAAGTCGGCGGCCTCCTGGTCCGCGACGAGCCGTCCCGCCTCCAGTGTGACGACACGATCGGCGGTCCGCGCCGCCTCTTTGGGGTCGGCCGTGGTGAACAGGACCGTTCCGCCCTGGGTCGCGTGGGCGCGCAGGATTCCGTGCAGCCAGGCGCTTTCCCGGGCGGAGAGCCCGTCGGCCGGCCCGTCCAGGACGAGGGTGTGCGGGTCGGGGAGCAACGCGCAGGCCAGCCCGAGGCGACGGTCCATGCCGCGCGAGAGGGTGCCGAGGCGCTGGTCCCGGAGGCTGACGAGGCCGACGGCCTCAAGGACGTCGTCGGCGCGCAATACAGGCACTCCCGCGGCCGCGCACAGCATGCGCAGGTGTCCACGGACCGAGCGGGCCGGGTGCCCCGGAACATCGCCCAGGAGGACGCCCACCTCGCGCGACGGGTGGGCGATGTGGTGCATGGGGCGGCCTCTGAAGTACGTGATTCCGCGGCCCTGTTGGAGTTCGAGCATGAGCCGCAGCGCCGTGGTCTTACCGGCGGCCTCGGCGCCGAGCAGCGCCGTTACCCGACCGGCGCGCGCCTCGAAGGACACGTCGTCGACGGCGGGCGGTAGCTCCTGACGGGGATTGCTGGTCAGTCCGATGGCCTGGATCATCGCTTCTCTCGCAGGATGTGCGACCGCTCGGCGGCCGGGGCCCGTCCGCCGGATCGGGGACGGACGAACCCCGTGGGTACCGCAGCAAGATAACGCGATATTTCTGGCTTTTCGGGCAGGAGGTGGGCCACTGGTGTCCGCCGAGAGACGAGGACATCCGGAAAAGGCGGGGGCGGAGGGCGAGGGTGGAGGGCGAGGCAGACAGGGAGGGCGGAGGGTGAGGCCGACGGGGGTGCGTGGGTGCTCAGACCTCGGGGCGCAGCATCGGCGGGTTGAGCAGCGTCGCGCCTCCCGCCCGGAAGAGCTGCGCGGGCCGGCCGCCCTGCCGGGTCGTCGTGCCACCCGTGGGCACGAGGAAGCCCGGGGTGCCGGTCACCTTCCGGTGGAAGTTGCGCGGGTCCAGGACGACACCCCACACCGCCTCGTACACACGTCGCAGCTCGCCCACGGTGAACTCCGGCGGGCAGAACGCGGTGGCCAGCGACGAGTACTCGATCTTGGAACGGGCGCGCTCCACGCCGTCCGCCAGGATCTGCGCGTGATCGAAGGCGAGCGGCGCGGCAGGCTCGCCCTCACGGCCGAAGCCCGCTTGGTCGAGCAAGGTCCCCACCGGTGCCCAGCGCGCACTGTGCGCGTCGCCGCCCGCGCGAGGCGCGGGCAGGTCGGGGGCGAGCGCCAGGTGGGCGACGCTGACCACCCGCATCCGCGGGTCCCGCTTGGGGTCGCCGTATGTGGCGAGCTGTTCGAGATGCGCTCCGTTGGCCTGCGCCGGGGCGTCGGGGTCGTGTGCGCACAGGCCCGTCTCCTCGACGAGTTCACGCGCCGCCGCGGACGAGAGATCCTCATCCGGACGGACGAATCCTCCTGGGAGCGCCCAACGCCCTTGGAACGGCTGCTCGCCGCGCCGCACGGCCAGCGCGCAGAGCGCGTGACGGCGCACGGTCAGCACGACCAGGTCGACAGTGACGGCGAAGGGCGGGAAAGCCGACGGGTCGTAGGGGGACATGCCGCGATCATAGTCGTCTGCCTGACGATAAACACCTCCTTCGCCGATGGCTTCCGGTCCGGCTCTTTTTCCGCACGTATGACCTTCGGCTGGCTTCCGGCCTGACTCACACCCCCAACTGGAGTCCGTCGGCCGCTTCCTCGACCATGGCGAGGCCGAGCCGGCTCACCCGTACCGAGAACGGTTCACCCGCGACGCTCAGTGCCGTCAGTCCCAGCTCGCCCAGGGGGGCGCCGCGAAGCGGCCTCAGCGTCACCGTCCCGGCCGGCGCGTCGGGGCGGATTCCTGCCAGCGCCGTAAGGACATGCACCCCGGCGGCCGCGGCGGTCGCCGCCGGACGGCAGGCCGCCGGGTGCGGCAACGGGGCACTGCCTTCCGTCCGCTGCTCCCCCGCGTACATCTCAGGCAGCCGATGGCCGAAGCTTTCGGCCGCCGACAGCATGCCCCGCAACAGCGAACTCGCCTCCTTCTCGTACCCCGCTTCCGCCAGCCCCGTGACGGCGATCGCCGTCTCCTGCACCCGGACCGCCCCACCTCGGTGCCCGAACGGGTTGTACGCGGCCTCCTTGGCCCCGAGGCTCCGCAATCCCCAGCCGGAGTCCATGGCGGGACCACCGAACAGCCGGGCGAGTTGTTCCGTCTGGACCCTGTCGAGCAGCCCGGGTGCGAGCGCCCCCGCCCCGAGCAGGCCGGTGTCCAGAAGGTGCGCCGCTCCCCCGGTGAGGTGCGGTACGAGGCGGCCGTCACTCAGCCGGGCCAGGGCAGGTCTGCCACCGGCCCGGTCCTGCACCCAGAACTCCTCCCTGAACGTCGTCCGCAGCCGCTGGGCCCACTGCCGCAATCCGACCCCTCCCTCAAGGCCGTACGCATCGAGGAGGTCCGCGCCGAGCAGCGCGGCCCGATGAGCGTGCGCCTGGGTCTCACATCGCGCGAGCCCGCTCGGATGCGCGTCCGGCAGAAAGTCACTGTCACCGACCGCCGCACGCAGCCACCCCAGGCACTTCTGCGCCGCGGGCAGCAGCTTCTCCACCTCCTGCCCAGGCATCCCCCAGCGCCGCGCTTCGGCAAGGAGGGCCGGGAAGAGCAAGGTCGCCTCGGTGCCCGTGCAGCCGGGCGGCAGGTGCGGTCCCGCGTCCCTCAGCGGTCCCGGGATCATGCCTGACCGCGGTCCCGAGCCCGCGAGTTGACTTCGAGCGAGGGTCCGCAACGTCCCGGCGGCGAGCCGTGTACCCAATGGCAGCGCCATGCGGGCGGCGGCCAAGGCCTCGGCGGGCGCGAGCCCGCAGCGCCACGGCGCGCCCGCAGCCGGAAACATGTCGGTGGGGTGCTCCGGGTCCCGCAGCAGCAACGCCTGGAGGTCCTCGACGGCCCGGTCGAGCAGCGGCCTGACCCTGGGGTCGTCCCCGACGGCTCGTGCGGCGACGACGGAGCGCAGCGCGCCCTGCCCCGCTGCGCGGACCGGTCCGGCGCCATCGGGCCTCACCCGCAGTTCCACACTGCGGGAGGCGCCCGGCGGCAGGTCCACCTCCCAGCGCAACAACCCCGCGGAGGCCAGGGCGTCGGCAGGTGCCGGGTCGGCCGTGACCACGCAGTGGGCCGTGGCGGTGGACCATCGCATGCCGGAATCGTGCACGCTGGCGGGCAGTTCCGGTCCGGCTCTGCCGGACGCGACGGCCCCCACATCGGCTAGATCCGTGCCGAGCGAGACCTCGACGGGCAGCCGCAGGGGGCGCACGGCCGCGCTGTGCAGAGTGATCCGTTCCGTACCGTCCGCGTGGCGGATCCGCTCGATGACGATCTCCGGGTCGGGACCGCCGTCGGTCGGAAGACGCAGGGTCGCCATGAAGCGGGCGCTGTCCGCCGAGAGCATGCGGGCCTGTACGGCGACCGGCTCGCGGCCGGCCACGCGAAGCTGGCACCGGGCGAGGATCCGGCGCCCCGCGCGGTAGAACCCCTCCAGTCCGTGACCGGTCAGCTGCCCTCGTTCCGTGGAGATGGCGAAGGCGGGCAGGGCTACGCAGATCAAGGCCGTGTGCGCGGGCGGGAGATCCACGGGGCGGTGGGGCGCCTGAGCTGATGTGCCGGACGGGCGCGGTGCGCCAGGCCTGGTTACGGGGGCCCGAACGGGCCGCCGGGGCCCCTCTCTGTCGGACGCGGAAGACGGAGCGGAAACGGACATGGGGCGGCTTCTTCGGCGTTGTCTGCGCTACGAAAGGTCGGAGGCGGTACAGCAACGCGACCCGGCCACAGATACCGCCACTCAGGTGAACGGACCCGCCCTCCCCCAAGTCACGCCCCCACGGCGGGAAGCCGACCACATGGAGCCAACTTCCTATGGACGCCACTGCCCGGCGCAGCCGCGCCGCCCACCTGGCCCACCTGGCCCACCAGCGGGCGGGTGGCACGGGGTGACCGGGCGGCCCGGGCTGCGCGCTCATCGACCGTTCCTCGCACCGCGCCTGATGGTGCGCCGCCGATTCTGCGGGCCTGTGCCGGGGCCGCCTGAGGCGTGGGTGCCGGCGGGTCCGCCCGCGCCACGGGCGCCGCCCGGGCCACCTGCGGCGCGGAGGGCGTCAGAGCTTCGGGAGTTACCGCTTCCCGAGGAACGCGGGAGCCGACGACGTCGCCGCCGAGGGGTGCCTTCTCGCGCCGTCGAGCCGCCCGTCTCCAGCACCTGCTCCGCCCCAGGGGGTTCGACCTCGTCATCCGGTGACCCGAAGGCCTCCCTCGCGTCCGCATCGCCCAGGCCGTCTCGCTTCCTGCGGAGACAGCGGCGGACCGACTCCGGATCCATGCCTTCGTTGCATGCGTGGTGCAGGAGCAGGGCGAACGTGTACTCGCAGTCGGCCCGCAACGCCATGTCCAGGGCCTCCTGGCCTTCCGCCACGTCACCGAGGGACCAGGCCACCCACCCCGCGAGGGACAGTGGCGCCGCCGCATGCTCCTCGTACGCGCCGACGCAGCGTCGGGACAGCGCCCGCCAGAGGCGCAGGGCAGAAGGTGCCTCGTCTCCCTCCATCCACTCCGCCGCTCGATCACGGGTCGTCCGGACCTGGAGGCCGAGGATCAGTGCGGCCGCTTCATCGTGCGCGATCAGTTCGTCGTCCCTGTTGTCCGCCTCGAGCGTGCCGGAAACGGGCAGTGCGGCAGCCAGTCGCGCCATGACTCGGCGCGCCAGGTCGAGTGTCTCGGCGGCGGTCGCGTCCTCCTCGTTCAGAATCCTGGGGAGGAGAGTGAGGCCGGCGGCGTCCAGCGCTCGCTCCTGCTCCGCCACCGCCGCGGTCTCCCAAGGAGTGAGCCGCGCCCTGATCTCTCCCTGCGTAGCGACCGCCTGGACTCCCATGTACGTCGCGGCGGCCGCGAGGACCGAGGTGCCGGGCCTGAGCAGAGGGGTCCCCTCCGGTGGGCAGCACCGGGTGTCCGGACAGCAGTAGGTCCAGAAGCGGCCGCCCGAGATGCACACCACTTCGAAGACCGGGACGTCGAGGGCTCCGCACGCCGTGCGCAAGACCTGCGCCAACGGTCGGAGACGCTGCACGACCTGCTGTCCGGACTCCGATTCGCCGGGCTCCTGGCAGAGGAAGGCGACGATGCCGTCAGGGCGGGCTCCCCTGCGCTCACACCCGCCCACCAGGCACCTGGCCAGTTGCTGCGCGACGGACGCCCAGTCGCCTGAGCGCTCGGGAATCCCCAGCCGGACACGGCCGCCGAAACGCCCGCGCTCGCCGTGCAGAGCGATGAGCACGATGCTTTCCTCGGGCTTGAACCCGAGCAAGTACGGCAGGGCGTCCGCCAGTTCAGCCGGGGTGCGCAGGGTGACCAACGGGTCCTCGAACGGGTCGCCGCTGGGTGTATCGCCACCTGTTCCAATGGCGCCACCAGGGCTGACGGTGCCGTCGGGGACGCCGGCGTCAGCCGCGCCATTGGGGTTGGTGGACTTGATGGGGCCGGGGGACTTGATGAGGCCGGTGGATTCGATGCGGCTGGTG
The DNA here is from genome assembly GCF_000717945.1 of Streptomyces sp. NRRL S-920. Classification (NCBI taxonomy): domain Bacteria; kingdom Bacillati; phylum Actinomycetota; class Actinomycetes; order Kitasatosporales; family Streptomycetaceae; genus Streptomyces; species Streptomyces sp. NRRL S-920. Next base: position 93,503 of record NZ_JODF01000006.1, on the reverse strand, counting down.
GACTCGATGGGGCCCGTGGATTCGATGGGTTCGACAGGGCCCGCCAGGTCGTTCGGACCGACAGGATCAGCCGGCTCACTCGACCCGACCAGGCCAGCCGGGTTTCCAGAGCCGGCGGAGACAGCCGGGTCCCTCGGGGCCGCGGGGCCAGTCGGGTCGCTCGGGGCCGCAGGGCCAGCCGCGTCGCTCGGGTCGATCGGTCCGATTGCTTCGCTGTGATTCGTCATGCGCCGACTGTCCCGCGGATCGCAAGATTCCGGTTGACCCTGTGGATAACCTCGATCAGGGGCACGCCAAGACTTATCCACAGCCTCGCGGACTCGTTCGCCTAATGTCCGACCCATCGGGTTGCATGGGGGCATGAGCAACGAAGATCTGCGCACGGCGGCCGACGCCGTCCTCGCCCGCCTCGTCGGCGGCTCCTCCCCTGAGTCCGGCGGGGCGCCCTCGTCGGGCGGTGCCCGGCTGCGCGAGGATCAGTGGCGCGCGATCGAGGCGCTCGTCGCCGAGAAGCGCCGGGCGTTGGTCGTGCAGCGCACGGGATGGGGCAAGTCCGCGGTGTATTTCGTCGCGACGGCCCTGCTGCGCGAGCGCGGCAGCGGGCCCACCGTGATCGTCTCGCCCTTGCTCGCCCTCATGCGCAATCAGGTCGAGTCGGCCGCGCGAGCCGGCATCCGCGCCCGCACGATCAACTCCTCCAACACAGAGGAGTGGGAGACCGTCCAGGCCGAGGTTGCCGCGGGCGACGTCGACGTGCTGCTGGTGAGTCCGGAGCGGCTCAATAACCCGGATTTCCGCGACCAGGTGCTGCCCAAGCTCGCCGCTGCCACCGGCCTGCTCGTGGTCGACGAGGCGCATTGCATCTCCGACTGGGGCCATGACTTCCGCCCCGACTACCGCAGGCTGCGCACCATGCTGGCCGACCTCCCGCCCGATGTGCCGGTCCTGGCCACCACGGCGACCGCCAACGCGCGCGTGACGGCCGATGTCGCCGAGCAGCTCGGCACCGGGGGCGGCTCGGACGCCCTCGTCCTGCGTGGCCCTCTGGACCGGGAGAGCCTGAGCCTGAGCGTCCTCCAGCTGCCGAATGCCGCGCATCGCCTGGCCTGGCTGGCGGACCACCTCAATGATCTGCCGGGCTCCGGGATCATCTACACGCTCACGGTCGCCGCCGCCGAGGAAGTGACCGCCTATCTGCGGCAGTGCGGGCACACCGTGGCCTCGTACACGGGCAAGACCGAGAATGCCGACCGTCAGCAGGCCGAGGAGGACCTCCTCGGGAACCGGGTGAAGGCCCTGGTCGCCACCTCCGCCCTCGGCATGGGCTTCGACAAGCCCGACCTGGGGTTCGTGGTCCACCTGGGTTCCCCCTCCTCGCCCATCGCCTACTACCAGCAGGTAGGACGCGCCGGCCGCGGTGTCGACCACGCCGAGGTGCTGCTCCTGCCGGGCAAGGAGGACGAGGCGATCTGGAACTACTTCGCCTCGCTGGCCTTCCCGCCCGAGGAGCAGGTGCGCCGCACCCTCGACGTCCTGGCCCAAGCGGGCAGGCCGCTTTCACTGCCGGCCCTGGAGCCCCTGGTCGAGCTACGCCGCTCACGGCTGGAGACGATGCTCAAGGTCCTCGACGTGGACGGGGCTGTCCGGCGCGTCAAGGGCGGGTGGATCTCGACCGGGCAGCCGTGGGCCTACGACACGGAGCGCTATGCCTGGGTCGCCAAGCAGCGGCAGGCCGAGCAGCAGGCGATGCGTGAGTACGCGTCGGCGTCCGGTTGCCGTATGGAGTTCCTGCGCCGCCAATTGGACGACGAGGGTGCGGCCCCCTGCGGGCGCTGCGACAACTGCGCGGGGGTGCGATTCGGCGACGAGGTTTCCCCCGCGGCGCTGGACTCGGCGCAGGGTGAGCTTGGGCGCCCGGGCGTCGACGTAGAGCCGCGGAAGATGTGGCCCACCGGCCTGGCCGCGGTCGGCGTAGAACTCAAGGGACGTATCCCGGCAGGCGAACAGGCCGCCCCGGGGCGGGCCTTGGGGCGGCTCTCCGACATCGGCTGGGGCAATCGTCTGCGCCCCATGCTCGCACCGCAGGCCCCGGATGGGCCGGCGCCCGACGACGTGGCCAAGGCCGTGGTGGAGGTGCTGGCGGACTGGGCGAAGGGGCCCGGTGGCTGGGCCTCGGGTGGGGGTGACGCACAGACCCGGCCGGTCGGCGTGGTGACCATGGCCTCGCACACCCGGCCCCAGTTGATCCAGTCGCTCGGCGCCCGGATCGCCGAGGTCGGCAGGCTCCCGCTGCTCGGCTCCATCGAGTACGCGCCGGGGGCCGACACCGGCCGGACCCCGAGGAGTAACAGCGCACAGCGGCTGCGCGCCCTGGACGGCGCGCTGGTGGTGCCTCCCGCGCTTGCCTCCGCGCTTCAGGAGGCCGACGGCCCCGTGTTCCTGGTGGACGACCTGAGCGACAGCGGCTGGACTCTGGCGATGGCCGCGCGCATGCTCCGCCGTTCCGGGGCCAAGGGGGTGTTGCCGCTGGTCCTGGCGGTGCAGGGATGAGGTGAGCGTCGAGGGGCCACGAGTTGGGCAAGGATATAAGCGACGCATCATCCAATACCGGCGTGCGGCCCCAATTGCTCGTTGCCGCAAGCCATGACGACGGGAAGAATTGGAATTGCTCCCCGCGCGGTTCCCGTGGCCCAGTAGGGCTGTGCCGCGGTGCGCTCCCCCAGTCCGACCCCGCCCCTCCGTTGGGGGCGCGTAGCCGAAGGGAGGACCGTGACCTTCGGATTCGCTCCGTCCGATGCGGCGTCGCTGCCGGAGTCCTCGACGCCGGCCGAGATGTCCGCCGATTCCGCCCACCGTCTGGCCCGGATGCTCGAACCCTCGGAGTGGTCAGCCGCGGGAATCCCGTTGCTGCGCAATCCGCGTGAGATCGTCAGCGGCCTGCACTTCCGGCATCAGCCGACGCCCGCGACGGCCGTCGTGGCCGTGCTGGATCCGGACGAACGGCTCCGGGCCAGCGCCTCGTTCAGCCGCCGTGCGACCGCGACGGACGGCTGGATCTTCCGTAATGCGCTGCTCGCGCAGTTGCGCCGGGTCATCCCGCACGACCTGCGGCGCCGCACTCCGGTGCGCACCGCCGTGCTGCTCTACTGCCGTGAGGGCGACGCGCGTTGGACGCAGGAGGACGGGGCCTGGATGTGGGGACTGCGGGATGCCTGCACCTTGCACGGGCTGCGTTGTGGGGCGTACATCACGCTGACGCGTGACGGCTGGCGGGTGCTCGGTGAGGGGCGCGGCGGCCGCAGACCGAGTACTGGTTCGCAGCCCGAGGCGTTCACTGGGGTCGACCCGCCGGCGCCGCGTACCGGAGGCGCCGCCTCGGACGTACTCCGTCGCGCGGCGGCACGCTGACACGGCACTCGCCGCACAGGCGCGGCACGCTGACACGGCACTCGCCGCACAGACCGCGGCACGCTGACACGGCACTCGCCGCATAGACCGCCGCCCGGAGCCCGCAGCCCGCGCGGCACGGCGGCTCGGATCTCCCCGCAGGGCTCCGACGGACGCCAGCACAGCCGTCGCCCCTGGCCCTCGCCCGTTGCGCCACCACCATCGTGCCGCTACAGGCCCGGAACCCAGTCTCGGCGCCATCCGGAAGCAGGCCCAGCCCACTCACGGCGCTGTCGCAGTCATCCGCAGGCCGAGCACAACCCCGGGCACAGACCCTGGCATAGCCGACGGTCACGTCGGCGCCCGGCCCACACCGGACGTCCGGTGCCGGGCACAGGCGTCGGGGACGCCGGGTGCCGGGCACGGACGTCAGGCGTAGACGCCGGACGGAGGCGTCAGACGCCCGCGCCCAGCATCGAGTTGATCCGCTGCGGGTCACCGCAGACGATCAGCAGGGCGCCTGCCCGGGTGAGGGCCGTCGGGAGCGCGGCGACCGAGGTCTCCTCGCTGCCGCCGTTGACGGCGACGACGACCACGGGCCGGGACGCCGCGCGGGTCAGCGCGGAGGCGTCGGCGTAGAAGACGTCGTCGCCCGCGTCGTGCTGGGACCAGTAGGCGGCCTCGCCGAAGGACAGCTCGTGCGTGGCCCACGGGTGCGGATCGCCGGTGGTGATCACCAGGACCTCCCCGGGCGCGCGCCCGGAGTCCAGCAGCAGGTCGACGGCTTCCTCGGCCGCGTCCAGCGCGCCCTCGGCCGAGGCCGGGATCAGCTGGATCTGCGGAACCGAGGCAGCGGGGGCTTTCTCGGTGGACGCTACGGAAGTAGTCGCTCCGGAAGCAGCCACTCCAGTAGTGGAGGGGCCGGGGACGGAGGGACCGGCAGCAGCCGGGGCGGAAGGCCCGGGCTTGACGGCCGTATCACGCGGCGTGCGCTGCGCGGGTGGCATCGGCCGGGCAGGACCCGGACGGCCGGGGCGCGGCGGAGCCGCGGGACGCGGACCGGGTACGGGGCGGGGGGTCGGCGCGGTGCGGCTGCTGGCCGGCGTGGCGCGGGGACCCTGGGCACTCTCGTGAATCTGAGGCTCCTCGGGAATGAGAGGCATGAAGTGTTGTCTATCAAACGCCGATGCGACTCGCGTCGGCGGGTGGCACATGAGTGCGATCGGAAGCGCCGGAAAAGGCGTCAGAACTCGAAGCCGAGCTGACCCTCAATTTCCGGAACGTTTCCGTCCGCCCAGCTGCGGGCCTTCTTGAGATGCCGCCACTGGGGCAGCGCATCAAGATACGCCCACGAAAGCCGGTGGTACGGGGTGGGTCCCCGCTCCGCCAGCGCGGCCTTGTGCACCGGCGACGGATAGCCGGCGTTGGCCGCAAAACCGAAGTCTGCATGTTCGATACCCAGTTCGGCCATCATTTTGTCGCGCCGGACTTTGGCGATGACCGAAGCCGCGGCGACGGCCACGCAGGACTGGTCCCCCTTGATCACCGTACGAACCTGCCAGGGGGTGCCGAGGTAGTTGTGCTTGCCGTCGAGGATGACCGCGTCCGGGCGGACCGGCAGCCCCTCCAGGGCGCGCACCGCGGCGAGCCGCAGCGCGGCCGTCATCCCCAGTTCGTCGATCTCCTCGTGCGAGGCGTGCCCGAGGGCGTGCGCCGTGACCCAGCTCTCCAGTTCCGTCGCGAGCGCGGTGCGCCGCTTGGGGCTGATCAGCTTGGAGTCGGTGAGCCCTGCGGGCGGTCGGCGCAGTCCCGTGATCGCCGCACAGACGGTGACGGGGCCCGCCCACGCACCGCGGCCGACCTCGTCGACACCGGCGACGATCTTCGCTCCGGTGGTGGCGCGCAAGGAGCGCTCGACGGTGTGAGTGGGTGCTTCGTACGGCATGGCGCCAATAGCCTACGCCGCCCGAGGTCCTCCTCGACACCCAGGTCCCCGGTGATTCCGGAGCCCCCGCCGATCCGCCCGGTCGGCCGTCGCGCCCGCCCGTCAGCGACGCAGCAATGGCACCATCACCTGATCGATCAAGGCCTCGAATTCCTCGTCCCGCCATTCGCTCCCGCACACCTTGGAGCGATACATCAGCATGGCCGGAATGACGTCGCAGACATAGTCGTCCGTTCCCCCGGAACGCACCTCTCCGCGCGCGATTCCACGGCGTACGACCTCCTTGATCAGCCTTACGCCCGGCTCGATGACCCCCGCGAAGATCACGTCATGGAAGCGCTCGGCCGTTACCGTGTCGCATTCGTGAAGCACGGCGCGGAGGGCGACTCCGGGGCGCGAGAACATCGCCTCGCGCATTTTCCCGCACAGCTCCAGAAGATCGTCCCGGACGCTTCCGAGATCGGGCGCGCTGTCGAACCCGGGCAGTCCGGCCCGCAGCGCGTCCACGACGAGATCTTCCTTGGAGGGCCAGCGGCGGTACACGGCCGCCTTCCCCGTCTGTGCGCCCGCGGCCACGCCCTCCATCGTCAGCCCGTTCCAGCCGACCGTGCTGAGCTGCTCAAGAGCGGCGTCGAGGATCGCCTGTTCGAGGACAGCACCCCGGCGCCGCGGGACAGCCGTCCGGGCGGGCGTGGCCGTCCAGCGCGAAGTAATCATCGTTCTCTCTCCGTTGAGCGAGCAGTCGTCGCACCGTCCCCGAGAAGCGGGTTCGGCGACACCTCACCCTCGACCAGCATGCCAGGCAGGCGGATTCCCTTCGACAGCCAAGTGCCCGGCCTCCGACTCGAGCGGCGATCGGGTCGACGATGTCGGCCTGATCCCTCTGCACCGTGTCCGGTATCCGCCGGGTGCCCAACTCGCTTCGAAAACGCTTGTGTTCACGGTCGGGCAGTCGATACCGTCCCCCATAGTGAACGGATGCGTTCACTAATTCACTTTCGGGGGAACGCTCGTGACCCATGATCAGATAAATACGCAATCACCCGCGCCCGAGCCCCATCGCGGCGCACGCCCCTCGCACCCCGGCATCGCCCTCACCGTGATCGCCGCGTGCCAGCTGATGGTGGTGCTCGACGCCACGATCGTCAATATCGCCCTGCCTCAGATGCAGACCGCGCTGGAGTTCTCCACCAGCGACCTGACCTGGGTGATCAACGCCTACGCACTCACCTTCGGCGGGTTGCTGCTGCTCGGCGGACGCGCCGGTGACCTGCTCGGCCGCCGCCGCATGTTCATCACCGGTATCGCCGTCTTCACGCTCGCCTCGCTCCTCGGCGGCTTCGCGCAGGAGCCCTGGCAGCTGCTCGCGGCCCGTGCCCTACAGGGCGTCGGCGGCGCCATCGCCTCGCCGACCTCCCTCGCACTGATCGCCACCACCTTCCCCGAAGGGCCCGAACGCAACCGGGCCTTCGGTGTCTTCGCCGGCGTCTCCGCGGGCGGTGGCGCCGTGGGCCTCCTGGCGGGCGGCGTCCTCACCGAGTGGCTCGACTGGCGGTGGGTGCTGTTCGTCAACGTACCCATCGGCGTGCTCATCGCCCTCCTCGCACCGCGCTACATCAGGGAGTCCGAGCGTCATCCCGGGCGGTTCGACCTGACCGGTGCGCTCACCTCGACCCTCGGTATGGCCTCTCTCGTCTACGGTTTCATCCGCGCGTCGGAGGAGGGGTGGCGCGACGACCTCACCCTCGTCTCCTTCGCCGCCGCGTTGGTGCTGCTCGCCGCCTTCATCTTCGTCGAACGGCGTACCTCGCAACCGATCACCCCGCTGAGGCTGTTCGCGGACCGCAACCGCTCCGGCACCTACGCGATCATGCTCAGCCTCGCTGCCGCGATGTTCGGCATGTTCTTCTTCATCGTGCTCTTCGTGCAGAACGTGCTGCGCTACAGCCCCATCGAGGCGGGCCTCGCGTTCCTGCCCGTGGCCGTGGCGATCGCCATCGGCGCGGGGCTCTCCAGCAACCTGCTGCCCCGCCTCGGCCCCAAACCCTTCATGGTGTCGGGGTGCCTCCTCACGGCCACCGGAATGGCCTGGCTCACTTTCATCGACCCGGACAGCTCCTATCTGGGCGGCCTGCTGGGCCCCATGCTGCTCTTCGGCATCGGTATGGGCCTCAACTTCGTCACCCTCACCCTCACCGCCGTGTCCGGCGTCTCCGACAGCGAATCGGGTGCCGCGTCCGGCATGCTCAACACGACCCAGCAGGTCGGCGGCGCCCTCGGCCTGTCCATCCTCACCACCGTGTTCAGCACGGCCGGCAAGGACGAGGGGAAGACTCAGGTCCAGAAGTTCCTTGCCGAAGGCACTCCTGAGCAGAAGGCCCTGTTCGCCAAGACCCATGAACTTCCCGCGCCGTGGAGCGACGCCGTCCTCACCCACGGCATCGGCAACGCCTTCATCGCCGCGGCCTCACTGGCGGTCGCGGCCGCGCTCGTCTCCCTCTTTGTCATCCAGGTCCGCAAGAGCGATCTGGAAGCGCTGAGCGGCAAGGCGGGCTCCTCGGCCATCTGACCATCACCGAGCGCGCGTTCGAAGGCTCTGCCTGGCGTGGGGCCTTCGACGAGCAGCTGCCGCCCGGCGGCTTGTATCAGGGGTAGGGGACGCCCGTACGCCCCTCATCACAGACTCCCCAGTCCACCGAGGGTGGCCGTGCCTCGATGATCCGCCGGGCCCTGGACTCGCCGAGGCTCATCGCGTACCACGGGCCGCGCTCCGAGCCGAGGCTCTCGGCGATGGGCTTGAGCGCGCAGGAGCGCCGCGGTTCCGGCAGCTTGTCGAGTGCCGGCACCGCGTCCGCGGACAGCTGGCGCGCGTAGTCAAGGTCGAGCTTGCCGGTGTCCTCGTACCGCTGCACATTGCGCTCGGCGATCATCGCGTCGGGTGACAGCAGACCGAAGGCGAGCACACCCGCCGCGGCGCTCACGGCGACGGCGCGCGGCAACCATCGTGCGCCCCAGACTCCGGCAGCCATGATCAACAGGATGATCACGCCGAGCCACAACTCCACGGCGACGACCGAGATCCTGAGCCTGGTCAGCCCGTACGCCTCTACATACATGTCCATACGGCGCACCGCGGAAGCCACCACGACGAGTGTCAGCGCGCAGAGCGAGCCGAGTACCGCGCGTACCAACGCGCGGTCCTTGGCACCGTCACGCGGGGCCCACCGCAGTGCGAACACGATGACGAGCAGCGTGAGGAGGGTGGCCAGGAGCAACTGCCAGAATCCCTGCCGGGCGTAGGCGGCGTAGGAGAGGCCGGTCTTGTCGAGGACGGCGTCATAGCCGCCGAAGAGCACCGCGAGCTGGACTCCGTTGAACGCCGCGAACAGTACGTTGAGCACGATCAACGGCAGTGCCCACTCCATACGACCGCGAGCCCTGCCGGGCTTCACCGCGAGCCGGTCCCACCGCAGGGGGGAGGCGGCCGTGTGCGCGGCGGCGAGCGCGCCGACGGCACCGACGGTCAGGAGCAGGACGCGCCAGGGGGCGCCGACCAGGGAGGTGTCCGGTATCAGATCGCCGAGCAGGTCGGCGAAGGCGGCGTCCGCGCTGGCGAACAGCGCGCCGAAGACCAGGAGCAGCCCGGCGGTCACCGCCGCCGCGCGCATCGCGGGTCCGGCGCCGCGCGCGCTGCCCGCACGCTCCCGCACTCCGCGCCAGCCCCAGACGATCCCCTTCCAGAGCGCGTCGAAGAGGCCGAGTGGACTCAGGAGTATCCCGAGCCAGGTCCGGCAACCGTGCAACGCGAGCGATCCGAGCGCTATCGAGGAGACGATCGCGAGGAACGTCGGCCATCCCGCGTCGCGCAGGGCGGGCACGACCAGCAGCGCGAGTCCGCCGACCGCCCACGTCAGCGACCAGGGGCGCGGCCGACGACCGGCCGTCCGGGAGGCGAAATAGGCGGCGAGCGCGGCCGGGACGGCGACGATCAGCAGATTGATCGCCAGACCGTCGCCGAGGAGCAGCATGCTCAGTACGCCGGTGGCGAGCACGGCCCAGAGCGTGGCCGCCCGCACGGGCTCGGGAGGCTCCGCCCGCAGATCAGCGAGGAGCGGGGCCTGCTCGGGCATTGGATAACCCCAGGCGCCATATGGCTGCTGCGGCCCTCCGCCTCCCCTCCCACCCGCCGGGTGCTGCGTCGGGCCCGGGGCCTGCGGCGGCACCTGTGACTGCACCTGCTCCTTCGGTTGCGCCCCAGGCTGAGGATCGGCCCGGTCATCGACGCGGCCGGTCGCGCCGCCCGCAGCCGCCTCGACGCCCTCACGGGGCCCTTGGCCACCCGACGGCTCGGACTCAGACGGCTCTGGCACCTGCGCCGCATCGCCTCCCGGCGGTCTGGTACCTTCAGCTGCTGTGTCGCCATCGGCTGATGTGTCGGACACGGGACCCCCTCCCGGCCGGTTCATCCGCGCGGCACGCGGCGTGGACAGGTGGCCGCAGGGCTGCCGGGACCGGCATCTCGTTCAACGCACGCACGTCAAGATCAACCGGCGGGCGGCATCAGCCTATCCGCGCGGCCGCCCCAGCTTCCGCCGCGAACACCGCTGTGGCACGACCGTGACCTCGGATCGCCCGGCCTGTCGGCAACGTCCGGAATCAGGCCTTCCCGACGGGCACCCAGCCGGGCAGCGCCTCGGTCCGCTCCAGCCACTCCACGGGCGGCGCCCCACCGTCCCCGGAAGCGATAACGCCTCCCACGATGGCGCAGGTCGTGTCCATGTCGCCACCCACCTGGGCGGTCTCCCAGATGGCCCGCTCATACGTCCCAAGGCCACGCGCGGCCGACCACAGCGCGAAGGGCACCGTGTCATGGGCCGTCGTGCGGCGCCCGCATCCCAGGACCGCGGCGACCGTCGCCGCGTCCCCGTAGTCGAGCATGTCCCGCGCCCTGCGCAGCCCCGCTCCCACGGCACTGCGCGGCACCAGCGCGATGACGCCATCGAGGAGCGCCTTCGGCGTGGGCGGCCCAGCGGGATCGGCCATCAGCGCCGCCGCAGCGGCCACCGCCATGGCGCCGACCACGGCCTCCCGGTGCTGATGCGTGGGGTAGGCCGAGATCTCCGCCTGGTGCGTCGCCTGCTCCGGGTCGTCCGCATACCAGGCACCGAGCGGGGCGATCCGCATGGCCGCGCCGTTGCCCCAGGACCCCTGCCCCTTGAAGAGCGCCGAGGCCAGCTCACGCCAGTCCCCGCCCTCACGAACCTGCCTCAGCAGCCGGTTCACGGCAGGGCCGTACCCGCGGTCGAAGTCGTGGTGCTCAGCGAAGGACTGGGCGAGCGCGTCCTGGTCGATCCGGTGGTGCTTGCTCAGGACGGCCAGCACGGAGCAGGCCATCTCGGTGTCGTCGGTCCACTGCCACGGGGCGTCCGGCAGCTGTCGGTGCTTGAGCAGTGGGTAGTGCGCGGGCACGAAGAACTGGGAGCCCAGCGCGTCCCCCACCGCCAGTCCGCGCAGGCTGGCCAGAGCGCGCTCCAGGCGCCGGTCGGGAGAGAAGTCAGCGGTCATCGCCCTGCCACTCTATCCGGTGACGCCGTACGGCTCCGGCTCGCGCCAGCGTTCAAACGGCCGGTCCAGCGCGTACTTGCCGTCCTCGCCCAGCACCAGCATCCTCATCTCCCCGTTCCCCGGGTTGGAGAGCGATTCGAACTCGGCCACCGACCAGTGGAACCAGCGCATGCAGAACAGCCGCATGGTGAGCCCGTGCGTGACGAGCAGGACGTTGGGCGGGTGGTCCGGGGCCTCGAAGCTCCGGTAGAGGCTTTCCAGGAAGGCCCCCACCCTGTCGTAGACATCGGCTCCCGACTCGCCCTGCGCGAAACGGTAGAAGAAGTGCCCGTACGCGTCCCGGTACGCCTTCTGTAGGCGCACGTCGTCCCTGTCCTGCCAGTTGCCCCAGTCCTGCTCCCGCAGCCGCGGCTCCTCTCGCACCCTCACCAGCTCGGGGTCGAGCCGGAATGCCTGGAGCGTCTCGTGCGTGCGGCGGTAGGGCGAGACGTAGACGCTCACCCGCTCCTGGCCGAGCACCTCGCGGAGCCGTTCTCCCACGTCCGTCGCTTGGGCCCAGCCCGTCTCGGTGAGTGCTAGCGCGTGATCGGGTTCGCGCTCGTACACGGTGTCGTCGGCGTTGCCCGCCGACTCGCCGTGCCGGACCAGGATGATGCGCCGCGGGCGTGCCATGCGGAAACCCTAGATCGGTGCGGAGTCGAGCGGGTCAGCCGGGTAGCCGTCCGGACTCCATCCGGCGTATTCGGCCGGTGAAACGCCGGCGCAGCAGCCGGTCGTGCGAGACGACGACCAGCGCGCCTGTCCACTGGTCGAGCGCCGCCTCCAGTTCCTCGACCAGGCCGAGCGCCAGGTGATTGGCGGGCTCGTCGAGCAGGAGCAGGTCCGCGGGCCTGGCGAGCAGGCGTGCGAGGGCCAGCCTGCGGCGCTGCCCGGCGGAGAGCGCCCCCACCGGGACGTGCAGGTCGCGGTCCCGGAAGAGGCCGTATGACAGCAGCACTTCCGTCTGTTCCTCCTCAGTCAGCCCGAGGCCCTTGCCGAACACTTCGAGGACGCGTTCAGCGGGTCGCGTTACCGGTATCTCCTGGGCGAGATAGCCGATCCTCCCTCTGCGGACGACAGTTCCCTCATCAGGCTCCAGGACGCCCGCCATAGTGCGCAGCAGTGTGGATTTCCCAGCGCCGTTACCCCCGTGGATCAGCAGCCGCTCGCCCGCCGACACGGTCAGCTCGTCCACGGCGAGCCGCTCGCCCACGCGCACATCCCGCAGGGTCACCAGCGCTCCTTCGGCGGCTCCCGTCGTGGGGCGCGCCGCGAACCTCAACGGCTCGGGGGGCCTGGGCACCGGCTGCTCCCGAAGCTTGCGCAGCCTCTCTTGCGCGTTGCGTACGCGGCTCGCGACCGAGGCCTGGACCCGGCCTCCTGCCCGGTCATACGCCATCTTGTTGTTGTCCTTCATCGCGCGGCCGCCCGCGACGGCGTGGGCGGTGGTGGCCATGAACTCCTGGAGACGGCTCGTCTCCTCGCACCATTGCGCGTACTCCTGCTCCCAGCGCGTGCGGGTGGCTGCCCGTTCGGCGAGAAGTCCCTGATAGCCGCCGCCATGGCGCACCACTGTCCTGCGGTCGGCGTCCACTTCGAGGATCGCGGTGGCGACCCGCTCCAGGAATGTGCGGTCATGGGAGACCGCGACGACCGTCCCGCGATGTGCCGTCAGGGCGCCCTCCAGCCAGTCCAGCGCCCCCTCGTCCAGATGGTTGGTCGGCTCGTCCAGGAGCATGACTTCCGGCGCGGCCGCGATCAGGCAGGCCAGACCCAGCCGTGCCTGTTCGCCGCCGGACAGGCTGCCAAGGGTCCTGTCCTTGCCGATGTGCCCGAGCCCGAGGCCGTGCATCGCCTTGTCCACGCGCGCGTCCGCCTCATAGCCGCCGCGCAGTTCGAAAGCGGTGAGCAGATCGCCGTACTCCCCCAGTGCCTTTCCGGTGGCGGAGCCAAGCCCGGCTTCGAGGTCGCGCAGTCGCCGCTCCATGGACCGCAGCTCGGCGAGCGCCGCGTCGATCGCGTCCCCGACCCGCCGGTCCGCGGGCAGCTGGGGAGTCTGCGCGAGCAACCCCGCCCCCTGCTCGGCGACGGTCACCACCTCACCCTCGTCGGGTTGTTCGTCGCCGGACATCAAGTGCAGCAGTGTGGACTTGCCCGCGCCGTTCTCGCCCACGACGCCTATGCGCTCGCCCGGCCTGATCGCGAGGGACACGCCGTCGAACAACATCCGCTCGCCACGGGCCTTGGTCACGCCATGCAGAGAGATCTGAGTAGGCAAGGGCACCCCCGGTTTCGAAAACCACTCCAGTCAAACGCAACCATCGTCGCGTTAATGTGAGCGTGACAGACTGCGCGAGCTAACGCAACATCGGTTGCGGTAAATTCCCCCGGGAGTGGGACGGACAGACGTCCCGGCACGGGGCGACGAACAACCGGCACGGGCGACGGAGAGGGGCGAGTCATGACCGACACACGTGGTGCCGCTGGTCAGAGCGGTCGAGTACGCGGCACCGAGCAGCGCGCACCCGAGGGAAAGGAACGGCAGGGAAAGGGACAGGACGGAAAGGAACGGCCGAGCCGGTCAGGCGGAGACGGGGGCGAGTCGGCGGAGGCGACGGCCGCCCCCGGCACCCGTCGCCCCGGCGGCCGCACGGCCCGCACCCGCGCCGCTGTCCGCGACGCCGTGCTGAGCGGTCTCGCCGACCACGGCTACCCCGGCCTCACCGTCGAGTACGTGGCCGACCACTCGGGCGTCCACAAGACCACGCTGTACCGGCGCTGGGGCGGCCTCGAAGGGATGGTCGCCGACGCCCTGGACATGGCGGGCGAGGACACCTGGACCGCGCCGGACACCGGCAGCCTGGAGGGCGACCTTCGCGAACTGGCCCGGGAAGTGGTCGACTCCTTCACCGACGAGGCGACGGCCGCGGCACCCACCGCGTTCATCGCCGCGGCCTTCCAGTCGGAGCGGGCCGCCAAAGCCCTCCACGCCTTCTATGCCGAGAGGTTCAGCCGCTGCGAGGCAGTCGTCGCCCGCGCGGTGGAGCGCGGTGAGGCAGCCCCGGACATCGACCCCGCGGCGCTCGTGCGCGCCGTATCGGCACCTCTGCTGCTGCGCGTATTCATCACCCGCGAACCGATCGACACGGCTCTCGCCGACCAGTCGGCGGCGGCTGCCGTCGCCGCGGCACGCGCGGGAGCGTTCACCAGGCGATGACGGCGGCCCCGGCCCGCGCTCGCCCGGGCCCGCCGGCTTCGCGGCGCGGGCGCGGCCCACGGCACTCCTGGGACAACCTGGCCCGCGCGAAGGACCAACGCCGTCCACGAAGGCTCCGCCTCACACCGTCCACGACGGTTCCAACTGCACGATGTCCCCGGCGAGCGCGGAGACATCGGCGTCCGTCTGCGCGCGCAACGAAAGACGCTCCACCCGTTCGACGCGGTACTTGCCGTGCTCGGCGGCGGACTGCCACATGGAGAGCACGAGGAATTCATGTCCGGGCGCCTCGCCGAAGAGCCCGCGCACCATTCCGGGCGATCCCGCCATCGCCGGATTCCAGACCTTCTCCTGCATCAGGGCGAAGTGCTCCACACGCGCTTCACGGACCCGGCAGTGCGCGACGCGCACCACGTCGGCGTCCGTGAAACGCGGCTCGAACCCCGTCTTCACGTCGAAACGGTGATCGAAGAGCTTGGCCTGAAGATTGTTGTACGTACCCCCCTGCGCGGCCGCCAGACGGTCGTGCGAGCGGGCCATGAAGGAGTCGTAGAAGGCGCGGCTCTCCCAGAAGGCGAAGACATGGGCAACGCCCGCCCGTTCTCGACTCCACCCCCCGCCCTGCCCCCGGAACCCCGGCTCACCCAAAAGCCCCGCCCACTTTCGCTGCCCTCGCTCGAACCCCCGACGGTCCACCACGGTGCAGCGAATCCACTTGACCAGCACCGCGCCATCGTACGGCGCGGCGCGCGGCCAGGGTCATGCTCCGGTGTAGTGCACCCTGATCAGCTCGGCCGAATCGTCGGCATCCAGCTCAATACCGAACTGCCGAGCGAGAATCCCCGCCAATTCGCCCACAGGAACGCTCCGTTGAACCACCGAGCCGTCCGGGTGCGTCACGCTCAGCTGATCGCCCACAAGCCTGCGGCGTGCCTCCGGAGCGGCCTTCTGCAACACCGGTTGCCGAATGAAGGACGACCGGGGGTGGGTCGACGTGTAGTGGTTCATCACTACGTAGTCGACGGGTAGACGCGGCTCAAGGGAGTAGGCGTACAGGTCGAACCACCCGTCGGAGCGCCACGTCCGCAGGACCAGCGGGCCTTTGTCGCCCTCGCGGTCGATCCGGTAACGCCACTCTCCTTGCCGCGCTTCCTCCCCGTCGCGCAGCCGGATCGGTTCGAGCAGCCCATCGGCGCCGAAGCCGACATCGCAGTGCCACTCCTCCCCGTCCGCCTCGATTTTGAGGAGCATGTGCGTCACCGCGCGCGTGATGGAGGCTCCGGCCCGCACGCGCGCCCCAAGTCCGGTGACATGGAAGCCGATACGTTCGAGGGCCGCCGCGAAGAGCAGGTTCTGTTCGTAGCAGTAGCCGCCCCGCCGCCTGCGCACCATCTTGTCCTGCAACGCCGCGAGATCTAGCGGGACCGGCCGCCCGAGCATCATTTCGAGGTTCTCGAAGGGGATCGCCGCCACATGCGCCCTGTGGAGCGCGCGCAGAGTATCCAGATCCGGTTTCGTCTCCCCCGTGTGCCCGAGTCTCGCCAGATAGGCGTCGAAATCGAGTTCTTCCCCGTTCCATGTCATGGGGCAATGATCTCCGCAGCCGCGGCGAGCGCCAATCCGCGCGCGCCGCCGTGCTGGTGCGCGCGCTCCTGACCAGGGGCGCTACGCCGTTGTCAGTCATGCGTCGTAGCGTGTGTGTGGGACATCCTGGCGGAACGGCAGCGCCAGGTCACGAGGAGGGGGAAGCTCAGTGAGCAGTGTCAGCAAGGGAATCAAGAAGGTCGAAGTCGCTCTCAAGTGGGACCCGAGCCCTGCCGGTTCCCCACCCCACGACCTCGACCTCATCGCCGCCACCTACACGTCGGACGCTCCGTACGGAAGCCCGGTCTACCTCGTGCACTTCGACAGTCGCTCCCCCGACGGCACGATCACCCTCAACCGCGACAGCAGGACGGGCCAGGGCTTCGGCTTCGACGAGGTCATGGTTTTGGAGCTGGACCGTCTCGCGCCCAGGTACGCGCGCGTGGTGGTGGGCGTCGCGATCCAACAGCAGGAGGAGCAGAGGGTGTTCGGCGACATCCCGAACACCGCGGTGAGGATCCGCGAGGGCTACACGGAGCTGGCACAGAACGATCTGGCCGGCGTCGCCGCGCACACGGCCTCCACCGTCGCCGAGTTCATCAGGGACGAGTCCGGGGCGTGGTCGTTCCGCGAGGTCATCCGCGGCTTCGACGCCGGTCCGACGGAATTCGCCTCCCTCATGGGCGCCAAGATCTGACCCCGGGCACGCCGAAATCTGACACCGGGCACGCCGAACTCTCGCACTGAGCACGCCGAAATCTGACACCGGGCACGCCGAAGGGGACCGGCACGGAGCCGGTCCCCTTCGTGAGCGGTCAGCCTCCTGAGCTGTCAGCAGGCCTCAGGAGGCTGATCCCCTGATCAGCTGCAACCGCTGGTGGAGCCGCAGCCCTCGCAGATGTAGCAGGAGCCTGCCCGCTGCATCTTCGTACCGCAGGAGAAGCACAGCGGCGCGTCGGCCTGGATGCCCAGCTGCATCTCGACCAGCTCGGCGCTGGTGTGCGCCTGCTGCGGGGCGGGCGTGGCCGCCTCGGTCTCGGCCTTCGGCGTGGCGACCGCCTTCAGCGACTCGGTCTGCCGCGGAGCCGACTGGGCCAGCCCCTCGACGTCGACCTCGGAGTCGTCCAGCGACGGCTCGTACGAACCCGTCTCCAGGTGACGCTGACGCTCCTCGGCGGAGTGGATGCCGAGCGCGGAGCGCGTCTCGAAGGGCAGGAAGTCCAGCGCCAGGCGGCGGAAGATGTAGTCGACGATCGACTGCGCCATCCGCACGTCCGGGTCGTCCGTCATACCGGCCGGCTCGAAGCGCATGTTCGTGAACTTGGAGACGTACGTCTCCAGGGGCACGCCGTATTGCAGACCGACCGAGACGGCGATCGAGAAGGCGTCCATCATGCCCGCGAGGGTGGAGCCCTGCTTGGACATCTTCAGGAAGACCTCGCCCAGACCGTCGTCGGGGTAGGAGTTGGCGGTCATGTACCCCTCGGCGCCGCCCACCGTGAAGGAGGTGGTGATGCCGGGACGGCCCTTGGGGAGGCGCTTGCGGACCGGACGGTACTCGACGACCTTCTCGACCGCGGCACGGATCGTGTCCTCGGCCTTCTCGGTGATCTCGGTCTTCTCCGCCTCCTTCTTCTTGGCGGAGAGCGGCTGGCCGACCTTGCAGTTGTCGCGGTAGATGGCGAGCGCCTTGACGCCCATCTTCCAGGCCTCGAAGTAGACCTCTTCGACGTCCTCGACGGTGGCGGTCTCCGGGAGGTTGACCGTCTTGGAGAGGGCGCCCGAGATCCACGGCTGGATCGCGGCCATCATGCGGACGTGGCCCATCGCGGAGATGGAGCGCTCACCCATGGCGCAGTCGAAGACCTCGTAGTGCTCGGTCTTCAGGCCCGGGGCGTCGATCACATTGCCGTTCTCGGCGATGTGGGCGACGATCGCCTCGATCTGCTCCTCCTGGTAGCCCAGGCGACGCAGGGCCTGCGGCACGGTGCCGTTGACGATCTGCATCGAGCCGCCGCCGACGAGCTTCTTGAACTTCACCAGGGCGAGGTCGGGCTCCAGGCCCGTGGTGTCGCAGGACATCGCGAGACCGATGGTGCCGGTCGGGGCGATGACGGACGCCTGGGAGTTACGGAAACCGTTCTTCTCACCGAGGCGGATCACGTCCTGCCAGGCCTCCGTGGCGGCGGCCCAGATCGGCGTGTCCAGGTCGTCGACACGGATCGCCGAGGCGTTGGCGTCGGCGTGCTGCTTCATGACGCGCTTGTGCGGCGTGGCGTTGCGGGCGTAGCCGTCGTAGGGACCGACGACCGCGGCCAGCTCGGCGGAACGCTTGTACGAGGTGCCCGTCATCAGCGACGTGATGGCACCGGCGAGGGCACGGCCGCCGTCGGAGTCGTACGCGTGACCGGTGGCCATGAGCAGGGCGCCGAGGTTGGCGTAGCCGATGCCCAGCTGGCGGTAGGCGCGGGTGTTCTCGCCGATCTTCTGGGTCGGGAAGTCCGCGAAGCAGATCGAGATGTCCATCGCGGTGATGACCAGCTCGACGACCTTCGAGAAGCGCTCGGCGTCGAAGGACTGGGTGCCCTTGCCGTCGTCCTTCAGGAACTTCATCAGGTTCAGCGAGGCGAGGTTGCAGGACGTGTTGTCCAGGTGCATGTACTCGCTGCACGGGTTCGAGCCGTTGATCCGGCCGGACTCCGGGCAGGTGTGCCAGGCGTTGATGGTGTCGTCGTACTGGATGCCGGGGTCGGCGCAGGCCCAGGCGGCCTCGGCCATCTTACGGAAGAGCGACTTGGCGTCGACCTCCTCGATGACATCGCCGGTCATCCGGGCGCGCAGGCCGAACTTGGAGCCGGACTCCACGGCCTTCATGAACTCGTCGTTCACACGGACCGAGTTGTTGGCGTTCTGGTACTGGACGGACGTGATGTCGTCGCCGCCCAGGTCCATGTCGAAGCCCGCGTCGCGCAGGGCGCGGATCTTCTCCTCTTCCTTGACCTTGGTCTCGATGAAGCCCTCGATGTCGGGGTGATCGACGTCGAGGATGACCATCTTGGCCGCGCGGCGCGTGGCGCCACCGGACTTGATCGTTCCGGCGGAGGCGTCGGCGCCGCGCATGAAGGAGACGGGGCCCGAGGCGTTGCCTCCGGAGGAGAGCAGTTCCTTGGAGGAACGGATCCGGGAGAGGTTCAGGCCGGCGCCGGAACCGCCCTTGAAGATCATGCCCTCTTCCTTGTACCAGTCGAGGATCGACTCCATGGAGTCGTCGACGGCCAGGATGAAGCAGGCGGACACCTGCTGCGGCTGGGGCGTACCGACGTTGAACCAGACCGGCGAGTTGAAGCTGAAGATCTGGTGCAGGAGGGCGTACGCCAGCTCGTGCTCGAAGATCTCGGCGTCGGCGGGCGAGGCGAAGTAGCTGTAGTCCTCGCCGGCCTTGCGGTAGGTCTTCACGATGCGGTCGATCAGCTGCTTGAGGCCGGTCTCGCGCTGCGGGGTACCAACGGCCCCGCGGAAGTACTTGCTGGTGACGATGTTGACCGCGTTCACCGACCAGAAGTCGGGGAACTCGACGCCACGCTGCTCGAAGTTGATCGAGCCGTCGCGCCAGTTGGTCATGACGACGTCACGGCGCTCCCAGACCACCTCGTCGTACGGATGCACGCCGGGGGTCGTGTGGATGCGCTCGATGCGCAGACCCTTGCTGGCCTTGGATCCCTTGGCGCGGGAACCTCGTGCCGGGCCGCTCGTCGTCTCGGTCATGCCGCCTCCCTGTTTCAGGCTAAAACGCCCTGAAGTGCCACGATCTTCCCGTGACACGGATGTGTTTCTGGCGTTGCGGGGCATCACGGAGGAGACCCGCAACAGGTCTGGTTTGCCGCCGGCCGGCCGATCGGCCGATCAGTCGGCGGCGGTGGCGGGCACCGGGACTTCGACAGTCCCTCCGGGCCCGCTGTCATTCACGACACGCTCTCCGCCCGCGCCGCGCGGCTCCGCGTCGAGCCGCTGTTCCCTCAGCTCCCCGATGGCGGCCTCGAAGTCCTCGAGCGAGTCGAACGCCCGGTACACGGACGCGAAGCGCAGGTAGGCGACGAGGTCGAGTTCCTGGAGCGGACCGAGTATGGCCAGTCCGACGTCATGGGTGGTCAGCTCGGCGCTTCCGGTGGCGCGCACCGCCTCCTCGACCCGCTGGCCGAGCAGAGCAAGAGCGTCCTCGGTGACCGGCCGTCCCTGGCATGCCTTGCGGACGCCATTGATGACCTTCGTACGGCTGAAGGGCTCGGTCACACCGCTGCGTTTGATCACCATCAGTGAGCACGTCTCCACGGTCGTGAAACGACGGGAGCAGTCAGGGCACTGGCGGCGCCTTCGGATCGACGTGCCGTCGTCAGTGGTGCGGCTGTCGACTACGCGGCTGTCGGGGTGCCTACAGAAGGGGCAGTGCATGGAACTCCCAACCCTCCTTCATGGCACGACTCATAAGCCTCAACGGGGCCCGTGGGGCCCTCGAAGCAGCCCCAAGCATAGGCGATGCCCAAGCCCCTGAGAGACCAGGGACCACAACTTCTGGGCTGCTGCCGCAATCCAACCACTAGATCTGGGGTTTGGTCGCTTTTCCGACCCCACGCGTGTCGCACGGCCCCGGAACGCCTCGGGCCTACGAAGCCGCCCCTCGCGCCGCTCGGGGCGGGGGTCGGTGCCGGGTTGACGGGGTGCCGGGTGGCAGTATGGGAGATCCACCGAAGGGCTCACGACCCCGGCGGTGAAGCGTACCGTAATGAACCGAATTGCCGTTCGGCACGGGCGTCGGCCATACACCTGGATCCCTGATCACGTCAGGTAATCTTCGATTTTTCACTCGAACGTGTGTTTGGCGCAACCTTTCGAAAGCAACTACCGTTGGCTAGCTAGGGAGAGAACATCTCGAGAGGGGCCGACCGACGTGACCACCACCGCAGACAGCGCCACCATCACTGCCCAGGACCGCTCCCAGAGCCGACTCGAGCCGGTGCATGCCATGAATGACGCAGCCACGAACCAGGAGGGGCCCAAGCCCACGCGCTCCCTGCCAGGGCGACCTCCAGGCATCCGGGCCGACAGCTCGGGGCTGACCGACCGGCAGCGCCGGGTGATCGAGGTCATCCGGGACTCCGTGCAGCGGCGCGGCTACCCACCGTCCATGCGGGAGATCGGTCAGGCGGTGGGCCTCTCCAGCACCTCCTCGGTCGCCCATCAGCTGATGGCTCTGGAGCGCAAGGGCTTCCTCCGCCGCGACCCGCACCGCCCGCGGGCCTACGAGGTGCGCGGCTCGGACCAGCCGAGCAGCCAGCCCACCGACACCACCGGCAAGCCGGCCGCTTCGTACGTCCCGCTCGTCGGCCGCATCGCGGCCGGCGGCCCGATCCTCGCCGAGGAGTCGGTGGAGGACGTCTTCCCCCTCCCCCGACAGCTCGTGGGCGACGGCGAACTCTTCGTACTGAAGGTCGTCGGTGACTCCATGATCGAAGCCGCGATCTGTGACGGCGACTGGGTCACGGTGCGCCGCCAGCCCGTCGCGGAGAACGGCGACATCGTGGCCGCCATGCTGGACGGCGAAGCCACGGTCAAGCGTTTCAAGCGCGAGGACGGGCACGTCTGGCTGCTCCCGCACAACTCCGCGTACCAGCCGATCCCCGGCGACGAGGCGACGATCCTCGGCAAGGTCGTGGCGGTGCTGCGGCGGGTATGAGACTCCGCCCCTGACCGGGCCCCGGAACCAACTGCGCCGGTTCCGGGGCCCTGCTGCGTCCGCCCCGAGCGCCGGCCCTGAGCCCGCCTCGGCACCGGGGCTCCTACGCCTCGGCCGCCTTCGCCGCCGCGTCGATCGCCGCCAGGGAGCGGCGCGCCTGATTGCGGTCCGTCGTGTACCAGAAGTCCGGCAGCGAAGCCCGCAGATAGCTTCCATAGCGCGCGGTGGCCAGCCTGGGGTCCAGCACCGCCACGACACCGCGGTCCCCGGACGCTCGTACGAGACGACCCGCGCCCTGCGCCATCAGAAGAGCCGCATGCGTGGCCGCGACCGCCATGAACCCATTGCCGCCGGCCTCGTCGACCGCCTTCTGGCGGGCGCTCATCAGCGGGTCGTCGGGGCGCGGGAACGGAATCTTGTCCATGATCACCAGCTGGCAGCTGGGGCCTGGCACATCCACGCCCTGCCAGAGCGAGAGCGTCCCGAAGAGGCAGGTCCGCGCGTCGGCCGCGAAGCCCTTGATCAGCTCGCCCAGGGTCTCCTCGCCCTGGAGGAGGATCGGCATGTCCAGGCGGCCCCGCAGCTCCTCCGCGGCGCTCTGAGCGGCCCGCATGGAGGAGAACAGGCCGAGGGTACGCCCGCCCGCCGCCTCGATCAGCTCGGCCAGCTCATCGAGCATGTCGCTGCGCGTGCCCTCGCGCCCGGGCCGGGCCAGGTGCTTGGCGACGTACAGGATGCCCTGCTTGCCGTAGTCGAACGGGGAGCCGACGTCGAGGCCCTTCCACTGCGGCGCGTCCTCGGACTCGGTGCCCTCGGGGGCCAGGCCGAGCGATGCCCCGACGCCGTTGAAATCGCCGCCGAGCTTGAGCGTGGCGGAGGTGAGGATGACCGAGCGGTCGGCGAAGAGCTTCTCCCGGAGGAGACCCGACACGGACATCGGCGCCACGCGCAGGGAGGCCCCGAAACGGTCGTGCCGCTCGTACCAGACGACGTCCCATTCGGAGCCGTTGGTGATGCGCTCCGCCACGTCGTGGATCGACTCCACGGAGGCGAGCGCCTGCTTGCGGACCGCGTCCTCGTCCTGGACCGACTTGTCCCGGGTGGAGCCGAGCGCGGTGATGACCGCGCGCGCGGCGTCACGCAGGGCCATCAGCGCGTACCCGAGGTCTTCGGGGATCTCCTCCAAGCGGCCCGGCAGGGCCAGCTCCATCAACCGCTCGAAGCCCTCGGAAGCGGTCTGGAGCTGGTCGGCCGCCTTTTCGTTGACGAGCTTGGCCGCGCGGCGCACCGCGCGGTTGACCTGCCCGGGGGTCAGCTCTCCCGTGGCCACGCCCGTGACGCGGGAGACCAGCTCATGGGCCTCGTCCACGATCAGCACCTCGTGCTGAGGAAGGACGGGGGCGCCCTCGATGGCGTCGATGGCCAGCAGCGCGTGGTTCGTGACGACGACGTCGGCGAGCTTGGCGCGCTCGCGGGCCGCCTCGGCGAAGCACTCCGCCCCATAGGCGCACTTCGAGGCGCCGAGGCACTCCCTGGAGGAGACGGAGACCTGGGACCAGGCGCGGTCGGAGACGCCGGGGGTGAGATCGTCGCGGTCGCCCGTCTCGGTCTCGTCCGCCCAGTCCCGCATCCTCAGGAGGTCCTGCCCCAGCTTGCTGGTGGGCGCGGCCGCCTCGAACTGATCGAAGAGGCCCTCCTCCTCTTCCTGGGGCACGCCTTCATGGAGCCGGTGCAGGCACAGGTAGTTCGAACGGCCCTTGAGCATCGCGAACTGGGGGCGGCGGCGCATCAGCGGATGCAGGGCCTCCACGGTGCGCGGCAGGTCCCGCTCCACGAGCTGGCGCTGGAGGGCGAGCGTGGCGGTGGCGACCACCACGCGCTCCCCGTGCGCCAGGGCCGGCACGAGGTAGCCGAGGGATTTGCCCGTGCCGGTGCCGGCCTGGACGAGCAGGTGGGAGCCGTCGTCGATCACCTCGGCGACAGTCTCGGCCATGGACACCTGGCCAGGGCGCTCCGTGCCGCCGACAGCGGTGACGGCGGCGTGCAGGAGATCGGGGAGGGAGGGCTTCGTCATAGCGCGACCACCCTACGGTGCCCCACTGACATTCCCGCGATCAAGGCTGATGGAGGGGGTTGGGCACGGTCCCGTGCACGGCGGCGTGGGGGCGCTGGGGGCGGTCGCGGTAGCCATCGAGGAGGAGGCGATTGCGGTTGAGGCACAGCCGCTCGATACGGGGTGTGAGCAGGTCGAACATCTCGTACCGCTCCTTCAGCTCCGGAGCGCGTGCCTGGTGTCGGAGGATCTCGGCGCGTACGGCGGCCCAGAAGTCGGCCTCCGGAACGCCCAGTTGCTCCTCGCACAGCGGCGCCAGATAGCGGAAGACTCCTACGAAGAGCCCGGAGTGGATGAACTGGGTGAGGAATCCGGGAGGCTCGGTGAGCAGTACGTCGCGCACGTCGTCCGGCATGGAGTCGTGCTCGGGCAGCGGCGTTGCACTGACGTTCACGTCGTCCACGAAGTCCTTCACCGCGAGCCGGACGGGCACGTCCTTGTCGTCGAAGACGACGATGGTGTTCTCCCCGTGCGGGGAGAACACCGTTCCGTAGCGGTAGAGGAAGTGCAGCAGCGGGGGCAGCAGGGCGGCGAAGAGCCTGCGCAGCCAGACGGAGGGAGTCAGTCCCGAGCGTTCGACGAGTTCCGCGACGAAGGCCTTGCCGTCCGGGTCGACGTGCAGCAGTGCGGCCAGCGTGCGTGCACGTTCGTCGGGCGCCAGGTGGCGGCTGATCGGCTCGCGCCAGATGGCGCCGAGCAGTTCCCGGTACTGGTACGGGACTTCGGACAGCCCGTCGTAGACCGGGTGTTCGACGGCCACCGAGGCCACCTCGCCGAGCAGGATGACCCCGCACTCGTCGCGCAGGAAGGGGTCGGCGTCGCGCAGCGCGTGCATCCAGGCCGTCACGGCCGGTGCCGCGACCGTGCGCTCTGTCGGGAGGCCCCGCCACACCAGTGTGTTGAGGACCGACAGCGGCAGCTTCACGGTGTGCCGGTCGGGGCGGGACACGTTGAGGAACGTACGGATGGACTGCTGGGGAAGGCGCAGGTCGCCGTCGCTGCCGAGCGGGACGATGGCGTTCGCGGCGACGGACGGAGCGAAGAGCGGCAGCACGATCTCGTCCCACTGCCAGGGGTGGACCGGGAGGTAGAGGTACTCCTGGGGGTCGAGCCCGCGCGCGCGGAGGAGGCCCGCGAAGGACTCCTGGGCGGCGGCGGTCAGCTCGCGCGCGTAGAGCCGCTGGGGGGTGTGCAGGCCGGTGACACCTCGGTAGACCGCGAGGTCGGTGTGGACGGCGATCCAAGGGAGCGTGGTGGAACGGCGGGCCTCGGGCGCCCAGCGGTCGGTGTCGCTCGCGGAGAAACCGATGCGCCCCTTGTTGAGGACGAGCCAGGGGTGGCCGATCTGGTGCCCCTCCAGTTCCGCGTAACCGAGGTCGGCGAGCCGTGTCGCGGCGAGCGCGGTGTGGTCGATACGGGTGTCGGCGCAGAGCGTGACGGTGAGTTCGCGGATCAGATGGCCGAGGGTGGCGCCGTCGAGCCCCAGGGTCCGGCGGGCGAGCGCGAGGAATCGGATCGGGTCGCTGAAGGGGACGGCAGGCGAGCCGCCCTGGGCCAGGGCGAGGCTGGCGGGGTCCACGTGCCAGCCGCCGTATGAGCCGCGGCGGGCCCGAAAAGTGAGACAGGGGCCGCCTTCGTCACCGGCGCGTGCGGAGGGCGCCGCCGATGCGGGCTGCTCGGGCGATGCGGGCTGCTCGGCCGACGCGGTGGTCCCGTCGGTCTCGGGCGTTTCGAGGGTGAGCCGGTACGCGCCGGGCTCGCCCCCTATGACTCGTACGGGCCGGATGATCTCCTCGTACGCGAATTCGCCGACCATCTTGGCGAGCAGACGGCGCCCGGCCGCGCGCCATCGGTCCTGGGTCAGTTCGGGCGGGTCGTAGAGCGCGGTGGAGGGGCGGCAGCTCGGGCTTGCGGACGGATTCGGCACGGGGACTCCTCAGGGAGGGAACCGGATCGGGACGAGCGACGTTCCATGAGTGACGGAGAGTGATCGGGTCAGAGCACTGCGCGCAGGGCCCGGTCACGGACCATGAGCGCCGCCCTTTTGCCGGGCAGGTCCACTTCGGCGGAGAAGCGGAAGCCGGCGCTCAGGAATGCGGAGACGGAGGGGGTGTTGCGCAGGTCGGGTTCTGCGAGGACGCGTGCGCACGCGGGGCGGTGGTCGAGTACGAGATCGGCGACGGCCCGGAGCAGCGAGGTGCCGAGGCCCCTGCCGCGGTTGACGACACCGCCGATGAGGAGGTGGATTCCGGTGTCGTGCGGGCGCGAGGGATAGTGCCGGGCCAGTGGGTCGAGGTCGGCGCGGTAGATCTCCCAGTAGCTCATCGGCATGCCCTCCAGCACGCCCAGACAGGGCACGCTGCGTCCGTCTCCGTCGAGCTGGGGACGCAGGTGGGCCTCCGTGACGGCCTCGGGTCCCGCGAGTTCCCAGAAGGCGGCCACGGCGGGATCGTTCATCCATCGGCTGATCAGCGGGAGGTCGCGTTCGAGGCGGACGGGTACGAGCTGGAAGACACCGGCGGCGGTGGTGGTCGGCCCCCACTCTCCGACGCCGCCGAGGAGGTCGTCCGGCGTGACGGCGCTCGTGGCCTGGTCCGGTGGGCGCTCCCCGTGGCCGATGTGAGCTGCCGGTGGCACGTGCTCTTCGCGCTCGGCGAGCAGGGCGAACAGCTCGTCGGGCAGGCGCAGATCGAGGGTGTCTGCGCCGTCGGCTCCGGAGGCCGCGGATTCGCTCCCGGCGTCGGTGCTCGCATCGGTGGGAGGCACGGGGTCGCTCCTGTCAGAAGAGGTGGGGCATGTTCCTCAGGGATGAAGGGGGTTGGCGATGGTGACGTAGACGGATTGGGTGTCGACCGGGCCGACCAGTTCGTCGAGTCCGTGCAGCCGGGTCAGCAGGTTGGCCTTGCACCGCAGTACGGGTGAGTCGAGCAGCGTCGTGGGCAGCGAGGTGCGCAGCCTGTCGGGTCCGGAGGCGATGTCGCCGAGGAAGCGCCGGAAGGCCGCGAGCAGCAGCCGCTCGTCGGCGAGGCGCTGGGCGCCGAAGGCTCCGATCAGGCCCAGGACGTTGTTGATGCCGAGGTAGTAGGCGAACCGCTCGTCGGTCACCTCGTCGGAGACGAAGGTGTCGCTGTGCCGGCCGATTCCGGGGAGCTGTCGGTCCAGCTCGGCGCGGCGGGACTCCCGGAAGTAGTAGCCCTGGTTGTCGCGGTAGCGGCCGCCCGCGGGCCAGCCGTCGGGGTCGAGCAGGAGGATCGTGTTCTGCTGGTGTGCCTCCAGGGCGACGCCCGCCTCGCTGTCGAGCCACAGCACGGGGCGGACGACGGTTTCCAGGTAGCGCAGGAACCACTCGGTGGCGACGGCTCCTCGGGGGCGGCCCGTCCGCCCGGCCAGCCTGGTGACGGTTTCTCCGAGCCGGGAGCGCATCAGGCGCCACTCCTGGCAGCCGGGAAGCGCCGACGGCTTGGGCGAGACGAGTCCGGCGACACAGGTGGCGTCGTCGCCGGGGCCGAAGGGGTTGTGCCGGATCATGACGTCGAGCCCGGTCACGGGGGCGCCGTCACGGTCGTTGACGGCGAGCCAGGCGGGGTCGCGGACCACGTCGAAGCAGGGGTGGGCGGACTGCCACCGCTCGGCGAGGCCGCTGCGCAGCAGGCGGTGCACCTCGACGCCCCGGTGGAGTTCCTTACGGAGGTTCTCCCGGCGGGAGTTGGTGATGCGCAGGCCGAGGGAGAGCTTGAGCATGGCGGCCGCGCCGGGGCGGTAGAGGGTGCGTACGGAGGAGGTGGGGTGCCAGGGGGTGCCGTGCGGGCCGAGGTCCTGGAGGAGTCCCGCGTCGAGGAGTTCGGCCGCCTCGGGACGGTGCCGCAGCTCGCGGATCTGCCACGGGTGGACGGGGAGGGCGACGTGCCCGTCCGGCAGCGGCAGTTCCGCTCCTGCCAGGCGGGCGGTGAGCTGGTCCGCCGGGACAGCGCGGCCTCGCTCGGTCCACGCCGAGTCGCAGGCGAGCACGGAGCGGTCGACGGCCAGCCAGTGCAGGGCGAGGCTGCCGCGCAACTCCGGTGAGTAGAGGCGGGCCTCGGCGTCGGACAGGCCCTCGCGGCTCTTGGGGGTCGGATGCAGGGGGTGCCCGAGGAGCAGGGACTGTTCGGCGGCGAGGAAGAGGTCGGGATCGTCGTCGGGGCGCTCGCGCCGGTCGGCGATGAACGTGGCGGTCCGGCGGACCGAGTCGGCGACCCGGCCGAGCAGGTCCGCGCCGTCCACGGACCCGGCCGAGGGCGTCGCCCCTTCCGGGGCGGTCGCCTCCCCCGGCTCGGCTTCCGCTTCCGGCTCGGGCTCCGCTTCCGGGTCGTCGGCTGTCGGCCCCGCGTCGCGGCGGGCCGTTTCGCGGCGGAGGAGCGCGGCGACGGTGACCGCGTCGACGGGTGGGGCGCTCGTCGGGCCGTCCTCCAGGTAGGGCAGGCCGAAGCGGTGCCAGCCGGTGGCCGACCAGTAGTGGACGGGGACGAGCAGGGCCGTGCCGCTGGCGTCGAGGGGGACGCGCAGGGGGCCGTGGTCCGGTGCCGGGAGGTCGTTCTCCCTGACCCAGCAGCGCAGGAGGTTCTCGACGGCCGCCGCCTGCGCGGCGATGTGCGGGTCGGGGTGCTCCAGGAGGTCCGTGGACGCGCCGCGCAGGTGCTCGGCCTCTTGGCCGCCACCCTTCTGCCGGGGGACCGTACCGGACTCCGCCACCGGTGAGGATTGCGTGCCGCACGCGCCTGGGGCGTGGGGGTCGGGGCGGCCTTCGGATGCGGGGGTGGCGTTCAAGAGGGGTTCCTTGTGAGGTTGTTCGGGCTCCGTTGTGGCGACGGGGCCGGGCACGCCCGGCGTCTCATGGCCGCGGGCGCCGTCCGGGTCCGTCTTGGCTATCCGTGGTGGGCACGCGCCGCGGTGGCCAGCGCGTCGGCGAGGCGGTCGAGGACCGCGGCCGCCTGTTCGTCGGTGATGGTCAGGGGAGGGAGGAGACGTACGACGCTGGAGTGGCGGCCGCCGAGTTCGACGATGAGCCCGCGGCGCAGGCACTCGCGCTGCACGGCGGCGGCGAGTTGGGGTGCGGGTGGGCGGGGGCGGGCGGCGTTCGGCAGGATCCCCGCGCCGCCTCCGGCGAGGGGATCGTACGGGGTGGCTGCCCTGTGCGCGCCCTCGCGGCCGACGGAGGCCTGGTCGGCGGCGCCTGGACCGGCGGGGGACCCGTGGGTGGTGCCGCGGTCGGCTGCCTCTCGGCTGGTGCCCGAGGTGTCCTCGGGGCTTCGCTCGACGGTATCGACGTGGCCGCTGAAGCCGACGGGACCGGTGGGACTGGTGGGACTGGTGGGACTGGTGGGACTGGTGGGGCCGCCGAAACCGGCGGGGCCGCTGAGGCCAGCGGGGTCTCCCGGCGCGGCGCAGCCGACCGGCTCCGCGGCCTCGACCAGTTCGACACCCAGCATGAGGCCCCGGCCTCGCACCTCGCCCACGCACGGGTGGGCCGCGGCCAGGGAGCGGAGCTGGGCGAGCATGCGGGCGCCGAGGACGGCGGCGCGTTCGGCGAGGCCGTTCTCACGGACGTAGGCGAGGGTCGCCGCGCCCGCCGCCATGGCGAGCTGGTTGCCGCGGAAGGTGCCCGCGTGGGCGCCGGGAGGCCAGACGTCGAGGTCGTCGCGGTAGATCACGACGGCTAGCGGCAGGCTCCCGCCGATCGCCTTGGAGAGCACCATCACATCCGGCACGACGCCGCTGTGTTCGACGGCCCAGAAAGTGCCGGTACGTCCGACTCCCGTCTGTACCTCGTCCGCGATGAGCGGGATCCCGCGCGCGGCGGTGATCTCACGCATCCGGCGCAGCCAGGCGTCGGGCGCCGGGAGGACACCGCCCTCGCCCTGGACCGGTTCGACGATCATGCCCGCCGGGGCCGGGACGCCCGACTTGGTGTCGTCGAGGAGGCTCTCGGTCCAGCGGGCGGAGAGTTCGGCGCCGTTCGCGCCGCCGAGGCCGAACGGGCAGCGGTAGTCCTGTGGATAAGGGAGGCGCGCGACGCGTACGTCCTGTGCGCCGCCGGATGCTTCGAGTGCCCCGGCCGTCATGCCGTGGTAGGCGCCGGTGAAGGCCAGCAGCCCCTCGCGGCCGGTGGCGGCGCGGACCAGTTTCAGCGCGGCCTCCACGGCGTCCGTCCCGGCGGGGCCGCAGAACTGGATCCGCGCGCGCTCGGCGAGACCGCGCGGCAGCGTGTCGAACAGCTCGGTGGTGAAGTCGTCCTTGACGGGCGTGGCCAGGTCGAGGACGTGCAGGGGTGCCCCCGAGTCGAGGACCTTCCTGATCGCTTCGAGCACCACGGGGTGGTTGTGGCCGAGGGCCAGGGTCCCCGCGCCCGAGAGGCAGTCGAGGTAGCGGCGCCCGTCGGCGCCCTCGATGGTCATGCCACGCGCCCGCACGGGCACGATCGGCAGTGCTCGCGCGTAGGTGCGCGCTGCCGACTCGCGCGCCGACTGCCGCCTCAGAATCCCCTCTTGTGCCGAGGAGTGCGCGGAACTACTGGCCGAGGGCCCGTCGACGGGGGTCTGCTCGGTTCGCCCGGGGTGCCCGGTCTGCGGTGGAGAACACGCCGCGGACACCGCCGCGGGCGCAGGCTCGGTCACGGCCACGACTGTTGGTCCTCCCGCTGTGGACGGGCGCGTCCGGTCCCAATGCGGCTCCCTCCGCCCTCCGAGAAGGACCCCCAGGAGCCTCATGTGGCCGCCCGCGCCGACGAGTTGGCAGGGGAGATGAACGCAGGCCGCGACTCCCCCGTACGTACCAACGACGCCGCCCCCGGAGGATCACGGGTTGTCGGAAGATCCTTGCCGTGACGGAACCGTTGCCCTTCCGTCGGCCGTCCCCAACGGCACCGGCATAGTGTGGGGTGCCGTTCACCAGCGACAGGTGCGCCGCTCCCCCGGTCGTGGGGGTTCCGTGCCGGTGTACGACGGGTGTTCAGCGCCCGGTTGTCCAGCACATTGAACGTTTTTCGAGGCCCAGGGGGAATCTCAC
Source organism: Streptomyces sp. NRRL S-920 (assembly GCF_000717945.1). NCBI lineage: Bacteria > Bacillati > Actinomycetota > Actinomycetes > Kitasatosporales > Streptomycetaceae > Streptomyces > Streptomyces sp. NRRL S-920. The sequence continues at coordinate 62,881 of NZ_JODF01000006.1, read as the reverse complement.
GATGCGACCCATACGTCCGCTCTTCACTGCCCGCAGCGGGAGGAGCGCGCGCACCAGAACCTCCCCCGTGGCGGCCGCGGTGGCGCTCGGCGCGGCGCTCGTACTGACCGCCACGGCCTGCGGTCCCAGCGAGGACAACGCCGGCGGCGACTCGTCGTCGGCGCAGCCCGGTGACAGCGAGGGCGGCAGCTCCGGCGACGACAAGATCCAGATCCCGGCGGACCTCCAGGACCGGCTCAAGGAGCACGGGATCGACCTGGACAAGTGGAAGAACGGCGCCTGGAAGAACTGGGACAAGGACGACTGGCTGCGCGAGGCCGGGGACTTCGTCAACCCGATCATCGAGGACCTGTGGGACCCGGACCGGATGCGGGACGCCGACAAGAACCCGGACCGGAGCGTCGACGACAACGACATCTCCGGTGACCAGGGCGTCACCGACCCGACGCCCAAGCCCGTGGAGGCGGCCGCCGTGCAGGCGCCGTACCACGGCCGGGCCGCCGAGTCCGGAAAGCTCTTCTTCGACGGCCCCGAGGGCTCGATGGTCTGCTCCGCGACCGTCGTCAAGGACCCGGCCCACCCCGGCAAGTCCAACATGGTGTGGACCGCCGGCCACTGCGTGCACGCGGGCGCCAAGGGCGGCTGGTACCGCAACATGATCTTCGTCCCCTCGTACAACAACAGCGGCAAGTCGGCCGAGGAACTGCGGAACGCCCCCAAGGAAGAGGTGGCTCCGTACGGCGTCTGGTGGGGCGACTGGGCGCAGACCTCCGACCAGTGGATCGAGCAGGGCGGTCCGACGGGCGGCAAGGGCGCGCCGTACGACTTCGCCGTCATGCACGTGAAGCCCGAGAAGGGCAGCGAGGGCAAGTCGCTCGAGGAGACGGTCGGTTCGGCGCTCCCGGTGGACTTCAACGCCCCGGCGGTGCCCGAGATCAAGACGATGACGGCCACCGGCTACCCGGCGGCGCCGCCCTTCGACGGCCAGAAGCTGTTCCAGTGCGCCGACAAGCCGGGACGGCTCTCGCTCAACAAGCCCGACCCGACGATGTACCGCGTCGGCTGCACCATGACCGGCGGTTCGTCCGGCGGCGGCTGGGTCGCCCAGGGCCGGGACGGCAAGCCCGCTCTGGTGTCGAACACCTCCATCGGCCCGGTGACGGCGGGCTGGCTGGCCGGTCCGCGCCTGGGCAAGGAGGCCAAGGGCATCTACGGCGCGGTCAGCAAGAAGTTCGCCGACCAGTAGTCCTACGCGGCGGGGTCGCCGGAAACCTTCACGACCCCGCCGCCGTTCGTCCCCAATCCCACGGGCATAGTGGGGTGGTCGCGTCAGCGCGGATTCCGGTACTCCCCGGATCCGCGCATGACAAGTGCATGCCAAGCCCGGTTGGCCGGTCAGCCAGTGGGCCGGTCGGCCAGTGGGCTAGTCGACTGGTCGGCCAGTCCGCGACTTCGCATCCGCACGTTTCGTACATACACGTTCTATCGGGGGTAACAGCACCATGCGTTCCACTCGTGCGCCGTTCGCGCGCAGCCGTGGGCGGCGCGTCACACTCGCCGCCACCGGGCTCGCCGCCGCCCTGGCGCTCACCGCCACGGCCTGCGGCCCGAGCGACGACAAGGCGTCCGGCCAGTCGGACAGCGCCGCGTCCCAGGGGGCCGGCGGCTCCGACGCCGGTTCCGGGGGTGCCGACTCCAAGCTGCCCGGCGAACTCGCCGACAAGCTGCGCAAGCACGGCATCGACCCGGACAAGTGGAAGAACGGCGCCTGGAAGAACTGGGACAAGGACGACTGGCTGCGCGAGTCCAAGGACTTCGTCAACCCGGTCATCGCCGGGCTCTGGAAGCCCGAGCGGATGAAGAAGGCCAAGGACCCGAACAAGACGATCGCCGCGAAGGACGCGGCCGCCGACCAGGGCGCGACCGACCCCGATCCGACGCCGGTCCGGGCCAAGCCCGAGAAGACGCCGTACCACGACAACGCCGCCCCCGTCGGCAAGATCTTCTTCGACTCGCCCGAGGGTTCGATGGTCTGCTCCGGCACCGTCGTCAAGGACCCGCGCAACCCCGGCAAGTCCAACCTCGTGTGGACCGCGGGTCACTGTGTGCACGCCGGCAAGGAGGGCGGCTGGTACCGCAACATCGCCTTCGTGCCCTCCTACAACGACCTCGGCAAGTCCGAGGCCGAGCTGGGCAACGCCTCCCCGCAGGAGATCGCCCCCTACGGCCAGTACTGGGCGGACTGGGTCTCGACCTCCAACGAGTGGATCGACGGCGGCGGTCCGACGGGCGGCGCCGGCGCGACGCACGACTACGCCGTGATGCACGTGAAGCCGGAGCAGGGCGGCAAGTCCCTGGAGGAGACCGTCGGCAACGCTCTCGATGTCGATTTCTCGACTCCGTCCGCGCCGAGCGTCAGCTCGATGGGCGCCTGGGGTTACCCGGCCGCTCCCCCGTACAACGGCCTGATCATGCACAAGTGCGTGGACAAGCCGGGCCGTCTCTCGCTGTCGCCCTCCCTGCCGACGATGTACCGCATCGGCTGCACCATGACCGGCGGCTCGTCCGGCGGCGGCTGGTTCCGGATGGTGGGCGGCAAGACCCGGCTCGTGTCGAACACGTCCATCGGCCCGGCCGAGAACACCTGGCTGGCGGGGCCGCAGCTGGGCGCGGGCGCCGAGCAGGTCTACGACATGATGAGCAAGAAGTACGGCTCGCAGTAACCGCGCGCCGCACGTCCGGCATGGAAAAGGCCCGCACCCTGCGAGAGGGGGGCGGGCCTTCGCCGTGTGATGGTCAGCCGTGTGACGGTCAGCGGGTGGCCGGCACGTACGGACCGAGTTCCGCGGCAAGCTCCTCGTGCACCCGCGCCTTGAGCAGGGTGCCGTCGGCGGTGTGCTCCTCGGAGAGCACCTCGCCCTCGGCGTGCGCGCGCGAGATGAGCTGGCCGTGCGTATACGGAACGAGGGCCTCGATCTCGACCTCGGGCCGCGGCAGTTCGGTGTCGATGAGCCTGAGCAGCTCCTCGATACCGGCGCCGGTGCGCGCGGAGACCGCGATCGCGTGCTTCTCGTTGCGCAGCAGACGCTGGAGGACCAGCGGGTCCGCGGCATCCGCCTTGTTGATCACCACCACCTCGGGCACGTCGGTGGCGCCCACATCGCGGATCACCTCACGCACGGCGGCCAGCTGCTCCTCCGGCACCGGGTGCGAACCGTCCACCACGTGCAGGATCAGGTCGGAGTCACCGACCTCCTCCATCGTGGAGCGGAACGCCTCGACGAGGTGGTGCGGCAGATGCCGTACGAACCCGACCGTGTCGGCCAGGGTGTAGACCCGGCCGCTCGGCGTCTCGGCCCGGCGCACGGTCGGGTCGAGGGTGGCGAACAGGGCGTTCTCCACCAGGACGCCCGCGCCCGTGAGGCGGTTGAGCAGGGAGGACTTGCCCGCGTTCGTGTAACCGGCGATCGCGACCGAAGGCACCTTGTTGCGCCGGCGCTCCTGCCGCTTGATGTCGCGGCCCGTCTTCATCTCCGCGATCTCACGGCGCATCTTCGCCATCTTCTCGCGGATCCGTCGCCGGTCCGTCTCGATCTTCGTCTCACCGGGGCCACGGGTGGCCATGCCGCCACCGCCGCCGCCACCCATCTGACGGGAGAGCGACTGACCCCAGCCGCGGAGCCTCGGCAGCATGTACTGCATCTGCGCGAGGGCGACCTGCGCCTTGCCCTCTCGGGACTTGGCGTGCTGGGCGAAGATGTCGAGGATCAGGGCGGTCCTGTCGACCACCTTCACCTTGACGACGTCTTCGAGGTGGATCAGCTGGCCGGGGCTCAGCTCACCGTCGCAGACGACGGTGTCGGCTCCCGTCTCGAGCACGATGTCGCGCAGCTCGAGAGCCTTTCCGGAGCCGATGTACGTCGCCGGGTCCGGCTTGTCGCGGCGCTGGATGACGCCGTCGAGCACGAGCGCGCCCGCGGTCTCCGCGAGGGCGGCCAGCTCGGCGAGGGAGTTCTCCGCATCGTCAACCGTCCCGGAGGTCCACACGCCGACGAGCACCACACGCTCCAGACGGAGCTGTCGGTACTCGACCTCGGTGACGTCCTCGAGTTCGGTGGAGAGTCCGGCGACGCGGCGCAGAGCCGCGCGCTCGGAGCGGTCGAGCTGATCGCCGTCCCGGTCTCCGTCGATCTCGTGGCTCCAGGCGACGTCCTCTTCCATCAGGGCATCGGCCCGAAGACCTTCGGGGTAGTTCTGCGCGAAGCTCTGTGCGTCCTGGGAAGGGGAAGAAGAGGAGGTCATTGGGTCCTTACGTCGATACGTCGATGGAAATGCGGACGGATGCCTGATCCGCCGCGGACGGAGTGATCCGTCACAGTCGACAACGCCCGGGGCGGCCCGGAGATTCCCGGGTCGGGACCGGCCGCGCCGTCGACCTGACGATATTTGCACGACACGGCCCGTCTCGTCATCCGTGTTTTCCGCGACCAGGGGTGTTATTTCCCTTCCGGAGCCGCCGTACGCCAGTCCGGGTGGCCCGGCATCGGCGGCGTCTTCGTCCCGTACAGCCAGGCGTCGAAGAATCCGCCCAGGTCACGGGCGGCGTTCTGCGAGGCGAGCCGCACGAAGTCGGCGGTCGTGGCGTTGCCGTCGCGGTAGAGGGCGACCCACTGCCGCTCAAGGCGGTCGAAGGCGCGGTGCCCGATCTCCTGACGCAGGGCGTAGAGCACCAGGGCGCTCCCGTCGTAGACGACAGGGCGGAAAATGCTGATCTTCTTCCCGGGGGCGGGCCCCTTGGGACTGGCGGGCGGGCCGCCCGCGGCGCGCCAGGTGTCCGACCGGCGGTAGGCCTCCCGCATCCGGTCCTTCAGGGGCCGCTTGGCCTTCTCCTCGGCGAAGAGCGCCTCGTACCAGGTGGCATGCCCTTCGTTGAGCCACAGGTCCGACCAGGAGCGCGGGCTGACGCTGTCGCCGAACCACTGGTGCGCCAACTCGTGCACCATGATCGAGTCCACGTACCACTCCGGGTACTCGGGGCGGGTGAAGAGGTCTCTCTCGAAGAGGGAGAGCGTCTGTGTCTCCAGTTCGAAGCCGGTCCGCGCCTGGGCCACCAGGACGCCGTAGGTCTCGAAGGGGTAGCGGCCGACCTTCTGCTCCATCCATTCGATCTGGCCGGGTGTCTTTCTCAGCCAGCGCTCCAGGACCTTGCGGTCCTTGGTCGGCACCACATCGCGTACGGGAAGGCCGTTCGGTCCCTCGCGGTGCAGCACGGTGGAGCGGCCGATCGCCACCTGTGCCAGCTCGGTCGCCATGGGGTGGTGGGTGCGGTACGTCCAGGTCGTGGCCCCGCCGATGTGACGGGTCCGGTCGATCGGCAGGCCGTTGGCGACGGCGGTGAGCCCCTTGGGGGCCGTCACACGGAACGTGAACGCCGCCTTGTCCGAAGGGTGGTCGTTGCACGGGAAGACCAGGTGGGCGGCGTCCGCCTGATTGGCCATGACGAGCCCGTCACCGGTACGCACCCAGCCGCCCTGCGCGTCCTTGGCGGACACGGGGTCACTGGTGTGCCGGACGGTGATCCGCAGCCGCTCGCCGGGGCCGACCGGCGCGGACGGCGTCAGGACCAGGTCCTCACCGGTGCTCTCGAAACGGGTGGCCTCGTCATTGACCTCGACGGACCGGACCTTGCCGTGCGCGAAGTCGAGATTCACGCGCTCCAGGGGAGCCGTGACCACGGCGTCGATCGTGGTGACGGCGTCCAGAGGCTTGCGGTTGTCACCGTGATAGGTGAAGTCGATGTCGTACGACGCCACGTCGTACCCGGGGTTGCCCAGGTGGGGGAAGAGCCGGTCGCCGATGCCGAGCGGGGCGGCCGGCGACGGTGCGCTCGCCGCGACGAGGGCGGCGGACGTGGTCGCCGCGATCAGCGCCGCGGCGAGGCGGGGGGTGCGCAGGGCCTTCGGCCGCGCGGCCGTGGTCCGGGGGGTGAGCAGCATGAACTTACGGCTACCAGCGCGCGCCTTCCCCGGTACGTGGGCGCGCGTCGGGCCACTCGAACGAGTCGCGGAGAGGTCCGTCCGATGAGCCGAACCGCTTCATGGGGGTCGAGGTCCCGCTCGGAGACCGGCCCGCCTCAGGGGGCCGCGGCCGCCGGATGCTGGGCCCGGCTCACGTCGTACACGCCCGGTACGGCCCGCATCGCCCGCATCAGGCCCGGAAGGTGCGCCGCGTCCGGGAGTTGCAGCGTGTACGTATGGCGTACGCGCTGCTGGGTGGGTGGTTCCACGGTCGCGGAGATGATGGCGACGCCTTCGAGGGCGATCGCCTCGGTGAGGTCGGCGAGCAGATGCGCACGGCCGAACGATTCGGCGGTCAGGGTCACCCGGCATTCGGCGGTGTCCCCCCAGCGCACGCCGACCTCCGCGCGCCCTACGTCCTTCATCCGCCCCACCGCGGGGCAGCCGGCCCGGTGGACGGTGACGGCGCCACCGCGCACGGCGAAGGCGGTGATGGCGTCGGGCGGCACCGGCGTACAGCACCCCGCGAGGCGCACGCTCGCGCCCTCGCGGTCCACCACGGCGCTCGCGGCTGCGGAACGCGCGCCGGTGTCCGGGCCCTCCGGGCGGGGCGTGGCCGTCGGCGCCTGCTGGGGCGGCCGCTGGGCGGACGGCGCCGGGGCGGGCGCGGGCGCCGGATGCGTGGTGAGCCAGCGCCGGATGGCGATCCGCGCGCCGGGCGTGCGGGCGTGGTCCAGCCACTCGCTGGAGGGCCCGGAGGCGGCGTCCTGGCCCATGAGGAGCTGCACCGTGTCGCCGTCCCTCAGGACCGTGCTGAGCGTGGCGAGGCGGCCGTTGACCCGGGCGCCGATGCAGGCGTGCGCGTCCTCCCCGTACTGGGCGTAGGCGGCGTCCACGCAGCTGGCGCCCGCGGGCAGGCCGAGGGTGCCGCCGTCGGGGCGGAAGACGGCGATCTCACGGTCCTGGGCGAGGTCTTCGCGCAGCGTCGACCAGAACGTGTCCGGGTCGGGGGCGGCCTGCTGCCAGTCGAGGAGCCGGGAGAGCCAGCCGGGCCTGGTCGGGTCCACGCGCTCGTCGTCGGCGCTGTCGGAGGCGTCCTCGGAGGGAGGAGCGTAGGGATTGCGCAGCGCGACGACGCCCGCCTCGGCGACCTGGTGCATCTGGTGCGTGCGGATGAGGACTTCGGCGACCTCCCCGTCGGGGCGGGCCACCGCGGTGTGCAGCGATTGGTACAGGTTGAACTTCGGTACGGCGATGAAGTCCTTGAACTCCGAGACGACCGGGGTGAAGCAGGTGTGCAGTTCGCCGAGGACTCCGTAGCAGTCCGCGTCCTCGTTGACGAGCACCAGGAGGCGGCCGTAGTCCGAGGCGCGCAGCTCGCCGCGTTTGCGGTGGACCCGGTGGACGGAGACGAAGTGCCGCGGCCTGATGAGGACTTCGGCCGCGATGCCCGCCTCGCGCAGTACACCGCGCACTTCGCCCGCGATGTCCCCGAGCGGGTCGCCCTCGCTCTCGGCGTTGGCCGTGATGAGGGCTTGGACCTCGGCGTACTCCTGCGGGTGGAGGATCGCGAAGACGAGGTCCTCCAGCTCGGTCTTGAGCGCCTGGACACCGAGGCGCTCGGCGAGCGGGATGAGCACGTCCCGGGTCACCTTGGCGATGCGGGCCTGTTTCTCGGGGCGCATGACGCCGAGGGTGCGCATGTTGTGCAGCCGGTCGGCGAGCTTGATCGACATGACGCGTACGTCGTTGCCGGTGGCGACGAGCATCTTGCGGAAGGTCTCCGGCTCGGCCGCCGCCCCGTAGTCGACCTTCTCCAGCTTCGTGACGCCGTCGACCAGATAGCAGACGTCCTCGCCGAACTCGGCCCGCACCTGGTCGAGCGTCACGTCCGTGTCCTCGACCGTGTCGTGGAGCAAGGAGGCGGTCAGGGTGGTGATCTCCGCGCCGAGCTGGGCGAGGATCAGGGTCACGGCCAGGGGGTGCGTGATGTACGGTTCGCCGCTCTTGCGGGTCTGGCCGCGGTGCGAAGACTCCGCGAGGACGTACGCACGGCGCAGGGGCTCCAGGTCCGCGTCCGGGTAATGGGCCCGGTGGGCCTCCACCACATGGCCGATCGCGTCGGGAAGCCGGTCCCGGGCGGCGGGGCCCAGGAGCGCCGCCCTGCCCAGTCTGCGCAGGTCGAGACGGGCGCGGCCGCGCCTTCGCTGGACCCCGGGCGTCACGGGGCCGGGCGTGGCTGGGTTCGTGGCCTCCGCACTCATGGGCACCTCCGGCTGCTTCGACCGGCGGTGTGCGGACGGTGGCGTACTCCGTCCGGGCCGGTGCTTGATGCTACCGAGCCCATCACGCGGCACTGACCGCCTCTCGCCGAGCGTGAAACGGATCACCCATTCGAGCGACAGTTCATGGGATTGCCGTTTCGAGCCATTCGGACACGAACTCACCTTCGGCGACGATCACGGCTGGGCCGGTCATCTCGATTTCGCCGTCGGGCCGCTCGGTGATCACCAGGCGTCCTCCGAGCACGTCGACCGTGTACGTCACCGGCGTGCCGGTGACGGCCGGGTCCACGCCGTCCCTGCGGGCCGCGGCGACCGCGACGGCGCACGTGCCCGTGCCGCACGAGCGGGTCTCGCCCGCGCCGCGCTCGTGCACGCGCATCGCCACGTGGCGCGGGCCGCGGTCGACGACGAATTCGACGTTCACCCCGTGCGGGTAGGCGGAGGCGGGGCGGAAGAGCGGAGGCTCGTAGAGCGTGCCCGCTTCGGAGAGGTCGTCCACGAAGGCGACCGCGTGGGGATTGCCCATGTTCACGTTGAGCGCGGGCCACTGGTGGTCCGCGACCGACACGGTGACGTCCCCCTCGGGGAGCAGCGCCTTGCCCATCCCCACGGTGATCTCGCCGCCGGCCTCCGCCTTCGCGATGTGCACGGTCTTCACGCCGCCACGGGTGGCCACCGCCAGGTCGCCCTCGGCGACGTGCCCCGCGTGCTGGAGGTACCGGGCGAAGACGCGCACGCCGTTGCCGCACATCTCGGCGATCGACCCGTCGCCGTTGCGGTAGTCCATGAACCATTCCGCCCGGTCCGCGAGGTGGCGGGCGTCGGGGTGGGCGGCGGAGCGCACGACGTGCAGGACGCCGTCGCCGCCGATGCCCGCGCGGCGGTCGCACAGGGCGGCCACGGCGGCCGGGGGCAGCTCGATGGCGTTGTCGGGGTCCGGGATGATCACGAAGTCGTTCTCGGTCCCGTGCCCCTTGAGGAAGGCGATCCGCGTGCTCATTCCTCGATCGTACGGGGTGGGTACGACACTCGGTCCGGACGGTGGCCGCGGGGAGTTCCGGCGGGGCGCCTCAGCGGAGCCGGGCGACCCGCCACACCGCGAGGACCGCCGCGCCGAGGAACAGCAGGGCGTACGCGCAGACGACCCGCCAGTCCGGACGGCGTCCCGAGCCGCGCTCGGGCAGCCCCGGCCAGGTGTGCCCCACCCGGCGGGCGGCCATCATTCCCCAGCCCGCGGCGCAGCAGCTGAGCAGCAGTCCGAGCATGGCGACCACCGCGCCTCCGTCGCCGAACTCGAAGGCCAGCGGGAAGGCGAACATCAGGGAGCCGACCGCGGCGAGGATCACGATGGGCGCGAGCTGCCAGATGCGCAGCCGTCGCTGCGGACGCAGCTCGACCTCGACCTCGTCCGCGGACATGTCGTCCGCGCCGGGGCCGTCGTCCGTCACGCCGCCCAACGTCTCGTCGGGACCGTCCGGACTCAGCTGCTCTCCGCCGTCATGCGCGGTGTCACGAGGGCCGGCCTCCATCGCCACGCGCCCTCCCACTTCGGACTCCACCTGTCGATCGATGGTCGATGATGGCACGGCGTCAGGTGCCCCGATGACCGCCGGAGCGTCCCGATGCCATCACGTGATCAGGCTGTGACCGGTCGTTCGACCAACGCCATTGCGCGTGCCGGGAGTTCCCCGCGATCGGCCACGGCCCCACTGAGCCAGTGCACCCGCGGATCGCGCCGGAACCACGAATCCTGGCGGCGCGCGAAGCGTTTGGTGGCGCGTACGGTCTCGGCACGCGCCTGTTCCTCGGTGCACTCCCCCGCGAGCGCCGCGAGCACCTGCTGGTAGCCGAGCGCGCGCGACGCCGTACGCCCTTCACGCAGCCCACGCGCCTCCAGCGCGCGTACCTCGTCGACCAGGCCCGCCTCCCACATGCGGTCCACGCGCGTGGCGATGCGTTCGTCGAGTTCGGGGCGGGCCACGTCGACGCCGATCTGCACCGTGTCGTACACGGACTCGTGGCCGGGGAGGTTGGCGGTGAAGGGCTTGCCGGTGATCTCGATGACCTCAAGGGCGCGCACGATCCTGCGGCCGTTGCTGGGCAGGATCGCCTGGGCGGCCCCGGGGTCGGCGGCGGCGAGGCGGGCGTGCAGCGCTCCGGAGCCGCGCAGTTCCAGCTCCTCCTCCAGGCGGGCCCGTACGGCGGGGTCGGTGCCGGGGAATTCGAGGTGGTCCACGGCGCCTCTGACGTACAGCCCGGAGCCGCCGACGAGGATCGGCCAGCGCCCCTCGGCGAGGAGGCGGTCGATCTCCTTGCGGGCCAGTTTCTGGTACTCGGCGACGCTGGCCGCCTCCGTGACGTCCCAGATGTCGAGCAGATGGTGCGGGACCCCGCCGCGCTCCTCCGGCGTCAGCTTGGCGGTGCCGATATCCATCCCTCGGTAGAGCTGCATGGAGTCGGCGTTGACGACTTCGCCGCCAAGGCGCTGGGCGAGGAAAACGCCCAGATCGGACTTTCCTGCGGCGGTCGGACCGACGACGGCGATAACCCGCGGGGCGGGAGCTGCTCTACTCACCGCCCCAGTCTCGCAAATCCCGGGCGTACTTCCCGAACGAGCTACGTGACGGTACGGCTCCCAGGTCGTTGCCTGTTGCGAGGTTCCGGCCGCCGGTTTCGAGGACCGATGCCCCGGGCGACGCAATGGGACGCACCGGGCGGGGCGGGATTTCGCCCACACGAGTAACGTATGGAGTAGATATGGGCGTTTTTGCCATGTTCCGCCGGAAGTCCAAGGACAGCGAAGAGGCGTCGACGACCGAGGCGGCCGCCGCCGCGCCGACGGTCGACCCCGAGAAGGCCGAGGGGTCTCCCGAGGCCTCCACGGACGCGGAGCCGCCCGCTGCCGAGGCCGCCGCGGACACCGAGAGTGCTGCCGCGGACAAGCCGGCGGAGGCCCCCGAGGCGGCCACCGCGGAGAGCGTGGACATTCCGAAGCAGCAGTCGGCCGAGGAAGCGGCCGACAGCGGTGCCGGTGAGGGCGCCCGCAAGTAGCTCCCCGCGAGGGAAGGTGACCCCATGGGCTTTTTGGACCAACTGAAAGCCAGGCTCGCCCCTGCCAAGGACAAGGTCTCGGACCTCGCGCAGCAGCACGGGGACAAGATCGACCACGGCCTGGACAAGGCCGCGACGATGGTCGACAAACGGACCAAGGGCAAGTACAGCGGCGTGATCCGGGCGGGAACGGGCAAGGCCAAGGACGCCCTCGACCGCCTCGCGCAGCACGACCAGGGCGAGGGCAGGGGCACGGGCGCGGGCGGCAAGGGCAGGGGTGGCAGTGCCACCCCACCTACGCCGCCGCCGTCACCCCCTCCGGCTCCCTGAACGACCTGCACGAGACGCACGAGAGGCACGACCTGCACGACGTGGACGACATGCGACGACGGCCGTGAAGCGCCCTGCTCCGCGGCCGTCGTCGCATGTTCGCGCCCTTGGCCGCGCCGCTAGGACCAGGTGGCCACGAAGTAGCCGACGCCGTACGGCGCGGCCTCGTAGAGCAACTCGCCGGTCAGCGCCGCGCCGTCCGCCGCCCCCGCCAGCACCTGCCACGGCGCCCGGCCCGCTGCCTTCAGTTCGTGCGCCAGCTCCGCGTCCAGGGCCTTCAGCGCCGCCACGTCGGCCGCACCGAGGGCACGGCCGACCTCCGCGTCGAAGCCGGCCGCCCGCTCATCGAGGTATCCCGGTGCCTTCAGCGTGCGGCACGCGCTGGCGTCGCCCATCACCAGCAGTGCCACCCGGTCCGCGCGGGCGCCGATCTCCCCTCCGACCTGGACGCACCGCTCGGCGGCGAGTGGCTCCCCCACGCCGAGGCCTTCCAGCGGGGCGGCTGACCACCGCGTACGCCCGAGCAGCCACGCGGCCACGGCGAGCGACGGCGGAAGCTCGCGTTCGGCCGGTTCGCCGTCTCCCTGGGCGGGTCCGAGCCGTACGTCGAGGTCCACCCCGAAGCCCCGGAAGGATCCACGAGCGCCCTGCGGGTGCGGTCCGCGCCCGCTCAGCTCGGCGGGGCCCACCACGACGAGCCGGTCGGGCCTGGCGGCGGCGAGGACCCCGATGGCGTCCGTGCACGCCGCGCGCGCGGCCTCCAGTTCGGGTGCCGCCCCGGCGGCGACGTCGGGGACGAGCAGAGGCGGGCAGGGGCAGACGGCTGCGGCGACAAGCATGATCCGCAGAGTAACGCGCCCGCTGGGCGACCGGCCCGGCGCTCTGTCCGGCCCGGTCCCCCTCACATCAGGTCAGTCGCAGCCGCAGCCGCTCCCCGTCGCCAGGGGCAGCGGCTCGGGAGCGCCGATCTTCGGCAGGCCCAGCATGACGCCCGCGGTCTTGGCGGCCGCCTCCGTGTTGCGCTTCTCCCAGGCGTCGCCCGCGCGCGTGGGGCGTACGTTGAGCACGGGCCCCTCGGCGAGCAGGTGGTGAGGGGCGGCGTAGGTGATCTCGACGGTCACGACGTCGCCGGGGCGCACCGCGGTGTCCGGCTTGGTGAAGTGCACGAGGCGGCTGTCGGGGGCGCGGCCGGACAGGCGGTGCGTGGCGCCGTCCTTGCGGCCCTCGCCCTCGGAGACCATCAGCTCCAGGGTGCGGCCGACCTGCTTCTTGTTCTCCTCCCAGGAGATCTCCTCCTGGAGGGCCACCAGACGCTCGTAGCGCGACTGGACGACCTCCTTGGGGATCTGCCCCTCCATGGTCGCGGCCGGGGTGCCGGGGCGCTTGGAGTACTGGAAGGTGAAGGCGCTGGCGAAGCGGGCCTCGCGGACCACGTGCATCGTCTGCTCGAAGTCCTCCTCGGTCTCGCCGGGGAAGCCCACGATGATGTCGGTGGAGATCGCCGCGTCCGGCATGGCGGCGCGGACCTTCTCGATGATCCCCAGGAAACGATCCTGCCGGTAGGAGCGGCGCATCGCCTTGAGGACCGGGTCGGAGCCGGACTGGAGCGGCATGTGGAGCTGCGGCATCACGTTCGGCGTCTCGGCCATGGCGGCGATCACGTCGTCGGTGAAGTCGCGCGGGTGCGGGGAGGTGAAGCGCACGCGCTCAAGGCCCTCGATCTTCCCGCAGGCCCGCAGGAGCTTGCTGAACGCCTCACGGTCACCGATGTCCGAGCCGTACGCGTTCACGTTCTGCCCGAGGAGGGTGATCTCGGAGACGCCCTCGCCGACGAGCGCCTCGATCTCCGCGAGGATGTCGCCGGTCCTGCGGTCCTTCTCCTTGCCGCGCAGGGCGGGGACGATGCAGAAGGTGCAGGTGTTGTTGCAGCCGACCGAGATGGAGACCCATGCCGCGTACGCGCTCTCGCGGCGCGTGGGCAGCGTGGAGGGGAACGCCTCCAGGGACTCCGCGATCTCGACCTGCGCCTCTTCCTGGACGCGGGCGCGCTCCAGGAGGACCGGCAGCTTGCCGATGTTGTGCGTGCCGAAGACGACGTCGACCCAGGGCGCCCTCTTGACGATGGTGTCGCGGTCCTTCTGGGCGAGGCAGCCGCCGACGGCGATCTGCATCCCTGGACGCTTGGTCTTCATCGGCGCCAGGCGGCCGAGATTGCCGTACAGACGGTTGTCGGCGTTCTCGCGCACGGCACACGTGTTGAAGACGACGACGTCGGCGTCGCCGTCGGCTCCTTCGGGCGCACGTTCGTAGCCGGCGTCCTCCAGCAGCCCGGAAAGCCGCTCGGAGTCATGGACGTTCATCTGGCACCCGTAGGTGCGCACCTCGTAAGTCTTCGCGCTCATCTCGCCCCCCAGGGTACGGGGTCGCCACGCGCGCGTGGCCGCCGATTCCGACCGGAGCGCCCGGGGGACGCCGCCCGGGGCGGCTCGGTGTGACCTCGCCCCTGGTCATCCACGTGAGCGGGCTGGCAGGATCGCGCGCATGCTCCAGGCATTCACCCACCTCAGCAGGCGCCGCGTTCTCCAGGGCTCGGCCGCGGCGCTCGTGGTGTTCGGGCTGCTGATGTGGTGGCTGCTGCCCCTGGGCGAGAGCGCGCCGAGCGGCCGGATGGCGTTCAGCACGGGTGTGCGGAACGGCGTCTACGAGCGGTACGGCAAGCTCCTGCGCACGGCGATCTCCAAGGACATGCCGAAGGTGGAGGTGGACCTGCGCAACAGCGAGGGGTCGCAGCAGAACATCGAGCGGGTCGCCACGGGGAAGGTCGACTTCACCATCGCGGCCGCCGACGCCGTGGAGAACTACCGCCTCGACGGGGCCCCGGGGGCGGACCGCCTGCGGGGCTGTGCGCGCCTCTACGACGACTACGTCCAGCTCGTGGTGGACCGGGGGTCCGACATCCAGTCCGTGGAGGACCTGCGGGGCAAGCGCGTCGCGGTGGGGCAGGACCGCTCGGGCGTGCGACTGATAGCGGACAGGGTGCTGGACGCCGCGGGCCTCGATCCGGTCGCGGACATCGAGCCGGTGTCCGCGGGCATCGACACCATGCCGCGCCTTTTGAAGGACGGTTCCGTCGACGCCTTCTTCTGGTCGGGCGGACTGCCTACCACCTCCGTGCGCGAACTCTCGAAGAAGATGGACATCCGTCTCGTCAAGCTCGGCTACCTCGTCGACCGGCTGCACAAGCAGGGCGGCGCCTCGCGCTACTACCGGGCCGCGACGATGCCGGCCGACGCCTATCCCGACGCCCAGCAGGGCTCCGCCGTGCCCACCCTGGCCGTGGCGAACCTCCTGGTCACCACGGACCAGGCGGACGCCGACCTCACCGCCGGGCTGACCCGCACGGTCATCGACAGCCGCGACCACATCGGCGACCAGGTGCACGCGGCCCAGCTGGTGGATCTGCGTACCGCCCTGTTCACCGACCCCCTTCCGCTGCATGAGGGCGCGCGCCGCTACTACCGCTCGGTGAAGCCCTGAGCGGTGCCGTGGGACTGTGGGGCGCGCCCTTGGGAGGTCGCCGCCGCGGACGGCTCGCTGCGGGGGACGCTGACGGTCACCCGCAGGCCGTGCGGTTCGTTCCGCGCGTACGCGATGGATCCGCCGCCCGCCGTGAGCAGGGCCCGTGAGATGGACAGGCCGAGGCCGGAGCCCTTCACGTTCTGATGGCGGTTGCTGCGCCAGAAGCGGTCGCCGACGCGGGCGAGTTCGTCGTCGGTAAGGCCGGGGCCGCCGTCGCTCACCACCACCGTCGTCGTGCCGTTGCTGGAGGAGACCGCCACGTGCACCGGCCCTCCTTCGGGGGTGAACTTCAGGGCGTTGTCGATCACCGCGTCCAGGGCGCTGGAGAGGGCGACCGGGTCGGCCCAGCCGGTCGTCGCCGGGCACTCGCCGGTCAGGCGCACACCCCGCTCCTCGGCGAGCGGCCGCCAGGAGGCGACCCGCTCGGCCGCCAGCTCGCCGATGTCGGTCAGGCTGAGGTCGGCCGCGGCGTGCTCGGCGAGGGCCAGGTCGAGCAGGTCGTCGAGGACCTGGGCCAGGCGTTTGCCCTCGGTGCGGACCGAGGCGATCTCCTCGTTGCCCTCGGGTAGTTCGAGGGCGAGGAGTTCGATGCGCAGGAGCAGGGCGGAGAGGGGGTTGCGCAGTTGGTGCGAGGCGTCGGCCACGAAGGCACGCTGCTGTTCGAGCACCTCCTCCACGTGGTCGGCCATTTCGTTGAACGACCGGGCAAGCCGTCTGAGTTCCGGCGGTCCGCCCGCGGCGGCGACGCGTGAGGTGAGGCGCCCCGTCGCTATGTCGTGCGTGGTGGCGTCCAGGACCCGCACCGGCCGCAGCACCCAGCCGGTGAGCCGCAGGGCCGCGCCGACCGCCAGGAGCATGGCCGCCGATTCCCCGGCGGCGATGAGCACCCAGCCCTTCAGCGTCTTCGAACGCATGCGTCCCGTCGGTGAGTCGGTGACGACCACGGCGATGACGTCACCGTCCTTGATCACCGGGGAGGCGACGGCGAGGCGGCCCCGTTGCCACGGCCACACCTGCTCGGGGTCGTGGCTGCCACGGGAGCGCAATGCCTCCTGGAACGCCCTGCGGACGTCCCCCTTGGCGGGGAGGTACCAGCTGGCCGGCGCGTGCGCCATGGGGCCGTTGTCGCGGTAGAAGACGCCCGCCCTGATGCCGTAGACGTCGTAGTAGTCGTCGAGTTCCTTCTGTAGCGTCTCGCGCCGCTCGTCCGTGCCGCCCAGCACCCGGGAGCCGGTCGGGCGCTCGGTGACGAACTGGGCGAGGGAGGCGAAGCGCGCGGTGTCGTCGATCCGGTCGACGACCACCTTCTGCTGCTGCGCCGCGGCGACACTGACGGCCAGCGGGAACCCGAGCGCGAGCAGCACGCCCGCCATCAGGATGATCAGCAGCGGGAGGAGGCGAGAGCGCACCTGTCCTCGCTCCCGCTACGTGGCCGGGGCGACGAGGCGGTAGCCGACGCCTCGGACTGTCTCGATCAGGGCCGGCATGTGCAGCTTGGAGCGCAGGGAGGCCACGTGCACTTCCAGCGTGCGCCCCGTCCCTTCCCAACTGGTCCGCCACACCTCACTGATGATCTGTTCGCGGCGGAACACCACTCCGGGGCGCTGGGCCAGGAGCGCGAGCAGGTCGAACTCCTTGCGGGTCAGTTGGACAACCGAACCGCCCACGCTGACCTGCCGGGTGGGCAGTTCGATGTGGACGGAGCCGAGCCGCAGTTCGCCGCCGCCCGACGCCGTCGCACCGACGGGGGCGGGGCGCCTGATGACCGCGTGGATGCGGGCGATCAGCTCCCCGGTGTCGTAGGGCTTCACTACGTAGTCGTCGGCTCCGAGGTTGAGGCCGTGTATGCGCGAGCGTACGTCCGAGCGGGCCGTCACCATGATCACCGGTGTCGAGCCGCGCTTGCGGATCTTGCCGCAGACCTCGTAGCCGTCCTGGTCGGGCAGGCCGAGGTCGAGGAGCACCACTCCGAAGGGGGCCGTTTCCGCGGGCAGTAGGGCCTGGAGCGCCTCTTCTCCACTGCGGGCGTGGACGACGTCGAAGCCGTGCCGGGCCAGGACCGCGGACAGGGCGGCGGCCACATGATCATCGTCCTCGACAAGAAGCAGTCTCATGCGGGCCCCCTCCGATTCATCCGTCGTTCCTCTGTGGCCGGTAGTCGCGCGTACGCACCAAGGCATCCACGCCGATGGATAAGGACCTCGTCAAGAGGCAGCGGGTCACGGACACGTTCCGTTATCCAGCCGGTACGCACATGGTGGACCCTCTTCACACGGTGTGTCCGGTTGCGGCCGGATCGTTATGCTCAATTTCCGCTCAGATGTAATGACGCTGGTCGCACTGGGTTATTACTGTCCTCGCAACCGAGGAGGATGGAGCAACAAGCCGTGACCGAAGTATCGGTGACCAAGGACGCCATACCGCCCGGGGCGGACGACCTGGTCGTGCTGAAGAACGTCAACAAGCACTTCGGCGCTCTGCACGTGCTCCAGGACATCGACCTGACCATCGCCCGCGGCGAGGTCGTCGTAGTGATCGGGCCCTCGGGGTCGGGCAAGTCGACCCTGTGCCGCGCCATCAACCGCCTGGAGACGATCGACTCGGGAGACATCTCGATCGACGGCAAGCCGCTGCCCCAGGAGGGCAAGGAACTCGCCCGCCTCCGCGCGGACGTGGGCATGGTCTTCCAGTCCTTCAACCTTTTCGCGCACAAGACCGTGCTCGAGAACGTGACGCTGGGCCAGATCAAGGTGCGCAAGATCAACAAGGCGGAGGCCGAGGAGAAGGCGCGCGCCCTGCTCGACCGCGTGGGCGTCGCCTCGCAGGCCGACAAGTACCCCGCGCAGCTCTCCGGCGGCCAGCAGCAGCGTGTGGCCATCGCACGCGCGTTGGCGATGGACCCCAAGGTGATGCTCTTCGACGAGCCCACGTCGGCGCTCGACCCGGAGATGATCAACGAGGTCCTCGAGGTGATGCAGCAGCTCGCCCGTGAGGGGATGACGATGGTCGTCGTCACCCATGAGATGGGCTTCGCCCGGTCCGCGGCCAATCGCGTCGTCTTCATGGCGGACGGCCGGATCGTCGAAGAGGCCGTGCCGGATCAGTTCTTCAGCAACCCGCGCAGCGACCGGGCCAAGGACTTCCTGTCGAAGATCCTTCACCACTGAGGCGACCGACGCGTGACGCGTCGAGTTCTCAGCGTTTTTTTCTCCCCGTCTGACTCAAAGGATGTGCACCATGAAGGCTCGTCAGGTAACCGCGGCAGCTGCCGTTGTCCTCGCGCTCTCCGTCACCGCCACTGCTTGTGGTTCGGACGACAAGGACGAGAAGGGGTCCGATGGCGGCAAGAAGATCACCATCGGTATCAAATTCGACCAGCCGGGTGTCGGCCAGAAGACCCCGGACGGCAAGTACGTGGGCTTCGACGTCGATGTGGCGACGTACGTCGCCAAGGAACTCGGCTACAAGGCCGACGACATCGAATGGAAGGAAGCAAAGAGCGCCGAGCGCGAAAACATGCTTTCGCGTGGTGACGTCGACTTCATTGCGGCCTCTTACTCGATCAACGATGAGCGCGCGGAGAAGGTCGACTTCGCAGGCCCTTACCTGCTCGCCCACCAGGACGTCCTGGTCCGCGCCGATGACAAGTCCATCAAGTCGCCCAAGGACCTGAACAACAAGAAGCTCTGTTCCGTGACTGGCTCGACGTCGGCACAGAATGTCAAGAAGAAGCTGGCACCGAAGGCTCAGTTGCAGACATACGGCGGCTACTCGGAGTGCCTGACCGGTGTCGAGAACAAGGTCATCGACGCGCTGACGACCGACGACTCCATCCTTGCGGGTTATGCCTCGCAGAAGGAGTTCCAGGGCAAGTTCAAGCTCGCCGGCTTCAAGATGACCAATGAGAATTACGGCATTGGCATCAAGAAGGGTGACGCCGACCTCAAGAAGAAGATCAACGCCGCTCTGACCAAGATGGTCGACGACGGCGCTTGGGACAAGGCCGTGAAGGCCAACTTCGGTCCGGCCAACTACAAGAACGAGCCCGCCCCGAAGATCGGCAACGTCGTCAAGTGAAGCAGGGCTTGATGGGCACGCCGCTCTCCGGAGCGGCGCGCCGAGCCCTCCCCACACGCGGAAGCGCGGGAGATCGTGTTCGACTTTCTTGAAGATTACGACTTGTTGGCGGCCTTTTGGGTGACGGTGAAACTCACCGCACTCTCCGCCGTCGGCTCCCTCATATGGGGAACACTACTGGCTGGCATGAGGGTCAGTCCGGTACCACTGATGCGTGGCTTCGGCACCGCGTACGTGAATGTGGTGCGAAACATTCCGCTGACCGTCATTATTGTCTTCACGTCCCTCGGCCTCTTCCAGACGCTGAGCATCAACTTCGGGGCAGAGGACTTCGAGACCATCAACTTCCGGCTCGCTGTGTTCGGTCTGATCGGCTATACCTCCGCGTTCGTCTGTGAGGCCTTGCGATCAGGCATCAACACCGTGCCCGTGGGCCAGGCAGAGGCGGCGCGTGCGCTCGGCCTGGGTTTCACCCAGGTACTGGTCCTGATCATCCTCCCTCAGGCATTCCGTTCGGTCGTGGCACCGCTGGCGAACGTCCTGATCGCGCTGACCAAGAACACCACGGTCGCCGCAGCGATCGGCGTCGCCGAGGCCGCTCTGCTGATGAAGGAAATGATCGAGAACGAAGCCCAGCTGATTCTCATTGCAGCCATCTTCGCATTCGGATTCATGTGCCTCACCCTTCCCACCGGTCTGATACTCGGCTGGGTGAGCAAGAAGGTGGCGGTGAAGCGATGACTTCCGTTCTGTACGATGCCCCGGGGCCTCGCGCCAAGCAGCGGAACATTCTGTACTCGATAGCGTTCTTGGCTGCTCTGGCGGCCGGGGTCTACTGGCTCTATCGCAAACTGGACGAGAAGCAGCAGCTTGAGTGGGTGAAGTGGAAGCCATTCTTCACGGACGCCCGAGCCTGGGAGACCTACATATGGCCCGGCCTTGAGAACACCCTCACGGCCGCAGCCTTCGCTATGCTGCTCGCTCTTCCGCTGGGTGCTTTCTTCGGCATCTCCCGGCTCTCCGACCACAGCTGGGTTCGACTTCCGGCCGGCACTGTCGTAGAGCTCTTCCGTGCCATCCCAGTATTGATCCTCATGCTCTTCGCCGACGCGGCGTACTCCGAATTCACGGACATCAGCTCGGACGACCGTCCGCTCTACGCCGTCATCACCGGCCTGGTGCTCTACAACGCGTCGGTCCTCGCGGAAATCGTGCGAGCGGGCATCCTGTCCCTGCCCAAGGGGCAGGGTGAGGCCGCAATGGCAATCGGGCTGCGCAAGGGACAGATCATGCGGTCCGTGCTGCTCCCGCAGTCGATCACCGCAATGCTGCCCGCAATCGTCAGCCAGCTTGTCGTCATCGTGAAGGACACCGCACTGGGTGGCGCACTGCTCAATTTCCCGGAATTGTTGGCTTCGGTCCGCCCGATGAGCGCCGCCTATGGCGCTAACACCATCGCGAGCTTTACCGTCGTCGCCATCATCTTCGTAGCCATCAACTTCGCGCTGACGACATTCGCTTCATGGCTGGAGGGACGACTGCGTCGCGGCAAGAAGTCAACGGGCGCGGTGCTCCCTCCTGCGGCAGTGAGTGGAACTCTCTCCACCGGAGAGGTCGGGGGCGGTGTGGACGGCATTAAAGGGGTTTGATGCCCTGCAACCGAATGTGGTGCAGGAGCTTCTCTCCATAGCGTGGGCGGTGTGGCAATCGATCGCACCGCCCACGGCCAATTCCCCGGTACTTCGCCCGTGCCTCCGCAAAGGCCCCCTGCCTCCGGGCCCGGCATAGCTTCTCCCTTTGCAGTTCATGGGTCCGGAAGGCCTGTCACCGTGGTCGCCGTGCCGCTTGGGCGGCGTGCTGGGCCTCCAGGTTGCGTCCCGCCGCGCCGTCGAACGAGATGAGGCAGCGGTGGCCGGTTGGTGGCGCCTGGTGTGGGGGCAATCTCAACACCACTGCCAGCCGGGCTTTGGCCGGCTCTGCCCGATCTGATCTCCGTGTCCGCCGGGGACTACACCAGCTCCAGCACCACCCCAGTGTCCCGACGGATGTCCCATCGATACAGGCCACCGTGACAACACTACGCATTCAAAGTCGTAGACGAGCAAGCGGCAAGTATGCAGAAAAAATAACGCCCCCAACTGGCCAGCTCAAGTTTAGCTCAATTCCATTGCAACCACGAGAATCTGGCGCTTACCATCTGGATGCACCTGAATCTTGGGGGCTTAGACCGACGCTGACACTTCAAGGCGTTCAGGAGAACGGGAGGAATGGCGTGAATCGTATCGCACGCAAACGGGGCGGTAGCTCTATATCAAAATCCCTTGGCTCATTTCGTGGACTGACAGGAGCGACGGCAGCACTGGGAATCGCCGCTGCGGCCACCATTGCGTTCAGCGCGCCCGCACACGCCGCAAATCCGAACGATGGGCGCCCCGAAGGGGCCGTTTGCTCGGACAAGATCGACGGAGACGGCGCCCCGGCGGTGGCCTGCTTCCTACCCAAGGGCGATAAGGTCTACATCAACGACAAGGAAAAGGACGGCCTTCGCGCGGTCGCCCAGGTCTGGTCTGATGAGGTCAGCGGCGGGCCCTGGGAGTGCCACGACAAGAACGGCTCCAACAACGGCTGGACAGTCTGCAACTTCAACTTCCCCGAGGGAAAGTGGATCAGCATCTCCGCCGTTCTGCGCAAGGGAGCTTGCGGCCCTCAGCAAGGGTGTAATAACAAGTGGGGGAGCTGGGTCAACGGGACCCGTTCTTAACGCGAATCTCAATGATTGGCCGCCCGCCACAGCTGGCGGCCGATCCGCTTTTCGAGGAATTCGCGGGCAATCCGTTTCCCCGGGAACATATCTACTGACGCCTAGCGGAGCGATTCCGTCGGGGCGGTACTGGAGCTGACGTAGTCCCCGGCGGGCGCGGAGATCAGATCGGCAGCATCGGCCAAAGCCCGGCTGGCAGGGGGTGTCGAAATGGCCCCAGCCCAGCACGATGAGGTCGCCGAGCCGCGGGTGACGGGTCTGGATCAGGCCGCGGTAAGGCTGCCAGGAGAAGCTCGCGCCCGTCCGGTCGCGCGCCGGAACAGGGGCCGGTAACTCCAGCCGGGAGCGTGCATCGGGCTTGTAGCGGGCCGGCACCTGCGACTGTTGCCCGCCCCAACTACAAGGTCAGGCGGCAACGCGCGACTGCCTCGGGTGGCTGGTACGTCCGTCCTGTGAGAGCGGCGTCATGACAGATACACAGAGCAACGTGTGAGGGTTGCCGTTCGAAAGGAACGGCAACCCTCACTGCGTTCAAAATGGCTCCCCAAGCGCATACGCCGCGGCAGTCGGCCAGAAACTTGACGCGGGCACCTGCGGTGGGTTGCATACGTTCTGTGATCGTGCACCGGGCTCCAACTGCCAGTTTCTGTACGTACGTCCAGCGCTTCCGGGCAGTCCGGGCCCGGCGGGCCGGAGGGTGTGCGCCGTGGACCCGGTGATCGTCGTCGGCGCGGGCCCCGTAGGGCTCGCCCTCGCTCTCGCTCTCGCCCGCCAGTCGGTGCCCACCGTCGTCCTGGACGAGGGGCCGGGCAAGGACGAGCAGCGGCTCGCGCGGACCGTCGTGCTCCGTGAGGACACGGCGGCGTTCGTGGAACGCCTCGCGGGTCATTCGTTCGGCGACACGGAGTCGGGTGCACGCTGGGCCGGCTGGCGCTCCGTGCGGCGCAAGCAGCTGATGCGGGAGCTGGAGTTCGACGACGAGGCCCCCGCTCCGCTGCACCTGCCGCAGCACGTCCTGACGGGCGCTCTGCGTGATGCCATCGCCGACGAACCGCTCGTCAAGGTCGCGGTCGAGAACAAACTCGACTCCCTGGAACAGGACGCCGGCGGGCTGACCGCGCACACACGCGGGCCGAAGGGCACGTGGTGGCGGGGCAGTTACCTGGTGGGCTGCGACGGGTCCCGCTCCACCGTGCGCAAGCTCCTCGACGTCCGCTTCCCGGGACGTACGGCCGTCGAGCGACACGCCGTGGCAGCGCTGCGCACGGAACTTCCCTGGCCGGGTCAGGCGTTGTTGCACCGGATGCCTCCGTGGCGCCACGGGGGCGCCGAGGTGACCGGCCGCCCCCTCGCCGACGGGGTGTGGCGGATCGACTGGCTGCTTCCGCCGCACGGTGACCTGGTGACGCCCGACGCCCTCGTCGTGCGCATCCGGGAGAGCCTCGCGGGCTGGTGCGGGGGCTCGACACCGCCGTACGAACTGCTCGACACGGGCGTGCACACCGTCCACCACCGGCTCGCCCGCCGGTGGCGGGTCGGCCGCGCCTTCCTCGCCGGGGACGCCGCGCACCTGCTCGGCGCGCTCGGCAGCCAGGGGCTCGACGAAGGCCTGCGGGACGCCGACAACCTCGCGTGGAAACTGGCGCTCTCCTGGCACCACGGCGCCCGCGAATCCCTGCTCGACAGCTATCAGGTCGAGCGGCGGGCCGGCGTGGCCGCGCGGCTGCGCGCCGCCGACCAGTCGCTTCCGGTGCTGCGCGGCGGCAAGGGCCTGCGCTCCTACGTGCCCGGGAGCGCGCGCGGCCACGACGCGCTGCTCACGGACGGCCACGTGGGGCGCGGGCCGCTCGGCATGCCCTCGTCCTACGCGCGGTCCCCTCTCGCGCCCGCGC
The DNA here is from genome assembly GCF_000717945.1 of Streptomyces sp. NRRL S-920. Lineage (NCBI taxonomy): Bacteria > Bacillati > Actinomycetota > Actinomycetes > Kitasatosporales > Streptomycetaceae > Streptomyces > Streptomyces sp. NRRL S-920. Next base: position 38,889 of record NZ_JODF01000006.1, on the reverse strand, counting down.
CGTCCGAGTCCGAGACGGCGGTGGGTACGGAGGTGGGCGCGCCGGTCACCGACGTACGGGTGACTGCTCCCGACGGGTCCTTCGTACAGCTGCGCGAGCGGCTCGGGCTCGGTCATCTCCTCGTCGTCCTGGTCGCGCCGGGCACCGTGGTGTGGGAGCGGCGGCACTGGGTGACGGCCGGGATCATGCCGCGCCTCGCCGCCGCGGTCACCGCCCTGCCGCACCCCGCCGAGCTGCTCGTCGCGGAGAGCTACCCCGGGGCCCCCGCACATTCCGTCCTGCTCATCCGCCCCGACGGTCATCTGGTCACCGCCCTCTCCGGGGTGCGCCCGGCCGAGCTGTACGCGGCGGCCGAGGCGGCGGTGGGGGGCGCGGCGGCACCGGGGAGCGGGCGCGGGGACGACGACACCGAGCAAGGTGAGGATGCGGTTCGGGCGGACGGGGTGGGGAGTGCCGCGGGGGTGCGGGCGGCGCGGCCTTCGAAGTGAGGGGGCGGGGTCGGGGTGGCGGGGTGCCGGGGTGGCGGGGCAGCAGTCCGGCTGGGTGACAGGGGCGGCGTGCTGGCTGGGCGAGAGGGTGGCGGGGCGGCGCAGGCCGGGTGGGTGACAGGAAGCGGCACGCTGGCGGGGTGGCAGGCCGGTGGGGTGGCACAGGTCGGGTGGGTGGCTCGGCGGGCTCCAGGGGACGAGCCTCCCTGGAGTCGCCGGGCAAGCCCTCCGCACGCGGCCCGGCATACGTGCCGACCTGCGGCCCGGCCCGCGGTTCGGCACGCGGTCCGACCGGACTCGACCGCCGTCCGACACCCCTCACTGCGGCCGTCCGACCGACCGGTGAACCCCGCACGACCGCATGCTGAGCCGGAGTTGACCGCCTTCCCCCTCCATGGTCTACTCCGGATCGTGACCGACACCGATGTGCGCCTGTGGCGGAGGGTCCACATGGACCTCGTCCGCTACGCAGGCTGCGTGTGTCACCCGTCCCACTGAATTCGCATCCCTTCCCCACGCGCTGAGCGCCGTCTTCCGGCCTGCTCGCGCGCCTTCCGCGAACCTCCAGGACGGTCCCTGTGTCTGTTTCCGCCCCTCCCTCCACCGCGCCCGCGACCGCGTCCTCGGCGGCCCCGACCGCCGCCGAACTCCTCGACTTCGTCCGCCGCAGCGCCGCCGACCGCGAACTCATCGCCTCCCTGCCGCTCGACCCCGAGGACCGCACCTGGGTGCGCCTGGCGGGGCCCGGCGGCAGCGAGGCCTGGCTGATCGGATGGCCGCCCGGCAGCGGCACCGGCTGGCACGACCACGCCGAGTCGATCGGCGCCTTCCTCACCGCGGCCGGCACCCTCAGGGAGAACTCGCTCGCCGTGCGCCTGCCCACCGACGGCTGGAAGACCCTGGAACTCTCCGAGGACGTCGACCGCGAGCGGGAGCTGACGCGAGGCGAGGGCCGCGCCTTCGGGCGTAACCATGTCCACGAGGTGCTGAACGAGTCGACGGCCGAGCACGCCATCTCCGTACACGCCTACTACCCGCCGCTCCCCCGGATCCGCCGCTACAGCCGCACCGGCGAAGTCCTCCGCCTGGAGTCCGTGGAGCGCCCGGAGGACTGGCAGTGAGCGAACAGTCGATAGGCATCGACGAGCTGCTGGAGCGCGTACGGCTCGGCCTCGACCGAGTCACTCCCCAGGAGGCGTACGACGCCCGCGAGGCGGGCGGCCTCCTGGTCGACATCCGGTACGCGGCACTGCGCGAGCGCGACGGACTGATCCCCGGAGCGCTCGTCGTGGAACGCAACGAACTGGAGTGGCGCCTCGACCCCCTGGGCAGCCATCGCGCCCCGGAGGCCACAGGCCATGACCTGCGTATCGTCGTGATCTGCAACGAGGGATACGCATCGAGTCTCGCGGCCGCCTCCTTGCGGCAGTTGGGGCTGCGCCACGCGACCGACCTGGTCGGCGGTTTCCAGGCGTGGCGTGCGGCAGGGCTCCCGGTCGTGGTGTGACACAAGGGGGGAGCCCCTCACTCGCCTACTCCTTTGCCGTCGCCACGCCTACTCCTTTGCCGTCGCCACGGCGACCGGGAGGGGCCTCAGGGCGGCGCGGCCCGGCAGCGCTGTCGCCACCAGGGCGAGCAGTCCGGCGACGGCGACCACGGAGACGTACACCAGGGGGGTGACCGCCGGTGCCGCGCTGCCCGTTATGCCGACGCTGAAGGCGGTCAGGACGGCGAGCGCCACCCCGCTGCCGAGCACCGCGCCGATGAGCAGGACCGACAGCGCCTCGATGCGCAGCATGCGCAGCACCTGTCGGCGTGTGGCGCCCGCGAGCCGGAGCATCGCGAACTCCCGGATGCGCTCCGAGACGGACATCGCGAGGGTGTTGACGACCGCGATGGCGGTGAAGGCCAGGACGAGGCCCATGGCGAGGAGGTTCACCTCCGCGTTGGCCTGCTGACGGTCGGCTTCGAGCCCGTCGAAGGCGGCCGGGTCCAGAACCCTCACGCCCGGGAACTTCGCGACGGCTGCCGTGAGTTGTTTCTCCGTACGGTTGTTGGCGAGGTCGTTCTGGAGGTCGCTCTTGAGATTGTTCTTGAGGTCGCTCTTGGGGCCGCTCTTGACGAGGACCATGGTGGCGAGCGGGTTGTCGACGTGGCGGGCGACCAGGCCGTGCGCCATGGTCAGATCGCCGAACCCGAGCCCGCGGGCGTACACGGCACGCACGGTGAGTTCGGCCTTCGTGCCGTCTCCGAGGGTGAATTTGAGCGTGTCGCCCGGCTTCAGGCCGAGCTGGTCTGCTGCCCGTTCGCTGATGGCGACGCTGTCCTTGCCGAAGCCCTTAAGGGTTCCGGAGGTGATATCCGGGTCCCAGGTGCGGGTGAGGCCTTCCGGAGTGACGCCCTGCGCCGGGTACTTGACGAGTCCGACGCGCACGGTGGTGCGGACGACCTCGGTGGCGGCCTCGACGCCCTCGGCACTACGGACGGCCCGCGCGGCCTGCGCCGGGACGCCCGGCCCCTGAGCGGCGAGCACCCAGTTCGCGCGGATGCCGTCGCGGGCCTGGGTGCGGGCGGCGTCGCCGAGGGTGGGCTGCATGAAGAGGACGGTGCAGGTCATGCCGGTGAGGAGGGCGAGGGGGGTGACGGCGGCGGCCATCCGGGCCGCGTTGCCGCGCAGGTTGGCGTGGGCGAGCTTGCCGGACGGTCCGGTCAGCCGGAGGAGGCCGGTCAGCAGTGCGGCGGCGCCTCGGACGACGAACGGGCCGAGGAGCGCGATGGCGCAGGCGAAGACCACAACGGCCAGATACGTCACGGGGGTCGACGCGGCCTCGGTGCGCAGCACGCTCAGGACGGCGACCAGGACGATGCCGCCCACGAGGAGGACGAGACCGGCGATGACGCGGCTCCACGCGGGCCTGTCCCGCTCGACCCGGGCCTCGGCAAGGGCCTCGGCGGGGCGGATACGGACGATCCGGCGGCCGGCGATGCGGGCGGCGGCCCAGGCGCCGAGCAGGGTCGCGCCGATGGCGACGAAGGGCGGGAAGACACTGACGGCGCGTTCGAGGGTGGCGGAGATTGCCCCCGCCTCCACGAACCGGCCGTGCAGCCAGGCGCCGAGCGGGATTCCGGCGAGCGAGCCGATGACGCCCGCCGCGGCGCCGACGAGCAGCGCCTCGCGTCCGAGCAGCCTGCGTATCTGCTTCGGTGTCGCGGCGACGGCACGCAGCAGGGCGAGTTCGCGGTGGCGCTGCTGCACGGAGAGCGCGAAGGTGCCGACGACCACGAGGATGGCGACGAGCAGGGAGGTGCCACCCATGGCGCCGCCCATGCTGATGAGCTTGACGCGGTCGCCCGCGGCGTCCAGGAACTCGACGGGTCCGCGGCCGTCACCCGTGCTGACCTGCGCTGTCGTGCCGTCGAGGGCGTGCGCTACGGCCTGCTTGAGGTCGGCGACATCGGTGCCTCGGTCCGGTATGACGCCGAAGGCACTGACCTTTCCGGGGTGCGCGGCGAGCCGCTCGGCCTCCTCGGAGGAGAAGAAGAGCGAGGTCTGGTGGGCGAGGGCGCCGCCGGCGGGGGCGGCGATGCCGGTGACGCGGTAGCTGCGCGGGCTCTGCGTCGACTGGACGGTGAGCCGGTCGCCGGGCTTCAGCTCGGCGCGGTCGGCGAGGTCACGGTCGATGACGAGATCACCGGCCGCGCTCGGGGCTCTGCCGTCGACGAGGCGGAAAGGGGTGAGGGCGGCCGAAGTCCAGGCATGCCCGTACGCGGGTCTGTCATCGCCCGTCGCGCCGGGCGGCGTCAACGGCTGTGCGAGGAAAGTCAGTTCGGGCACGATCGCGTCGACGCCCGGGGCCTTCCTGAGTCTGCTCTCGATGTCGTCGGCCGACAGCCAGGCCCGCTCGGCGATCGGTTTCGCCTTGTGCTTGATCTTCGTCTTGCCCTTCTTGTGCTTGACCGTGGTCTGGTGGACGTTCTGGTCGGCGGAGACGATAACGGGCGCGGCGGCGTATCGCTCGGTCTTGATCGTGCCGCGCAGGCCCGTCTCCATGAGGGTGCCGCAGGCCGTGATGAGCGCGGCGGCGCACATCAGCGCGAGGAAGGCGCCCAGGAACCCGCCCTTGCGGTCCCGGACCGTTTGCAGTGCGTAGCGCAGCATCATGAAAGCTCGGTCTCTTTCCGGTTCTGGGAAGGGGAGTTCGGGGAGGGGGAAGCGGGGGCGGCGTGCGCGGCCTGCGCGGTGGGCGCGGGCGCGGGGAAGGCCAGGAGGCGGGTGAGCACGGTGCGGGCCTCGGCCGGGGTGTCGGCGGCGGGCCGCTTGTAGCGGTTGAGCAGCGCGATGTACTCCTCGAAGAACTCACGGAGTTCAGGGAGGGTCAGCCGGATCGTGCCGCGCGAGTAGGGGAACGCGTCGGCCCACTCGCCGAGTCCGGCATCGGCCTCGCGCTGCAACTGCTCGAAGAGGTCGAGGTCGGCGGCGTACGAGAGGTGGTTCAGCTCGTCCATGACGCGCCGTGTCGCGGGGCTCTGCCTGCTGCGCGGCGGAAAGCGCCGGTCACCGGGGACGGCCCGCCACCAGCGCTCACGCCCGTGCCCGGAGCCCGACGTCTCCTCGACGAAGCCGTAGCGGGCCAGCTCGCGCAGGTGGTAGCTGGTCGCCCCAGTATTGAGGCCGAGCGCCCGGGCAAGCGTCGCCGAGGTGGCCGGACCGTGCAGGGTGAGGTGCTGCAACATCTGCTGCCGCCGCGGCTGCGCGAGCGCCTTGAGCAGGCGCAGATCGGTCAGCTCTTCGGGAGGCGGGTGCGAACCCTGCCGTAAGCCCGAGCCCGGAGCCGAGTCCGGAGCCGGGATCGGCCGTGCGGGATCCGTCGATGGGCCCCGACCCGGACCGGCTGCCGAGGGCGACGCCAGCCCCGAAGCCGTACTGGATGCCGTGCCGGATGCGGAGTCGGCGGCGTGCGCCGCGCCAGTGGTACCGGGTCTCTTTGTCATGTGTACACAGTCGCCTGTGCACACCTTCCTGGGCACTGTGGTGGTCCGGCGTCTCCGCAGGGGGGATAACCCCACCCTGCGGAGCGCGAGTTGAGATACGTGGACCGTTCTGGATGCCGCCCCACCCCCGTGGGGGCGGCCCACTCAGAACGTCTCGTATCCCAAGTCCTCCGTGTTTTCGCCCTCTTCTTCGAGGGCCTGCCGGACCACTCTGAGCGCCATGCCCTCCCCGTAACCCTTGCGGGCGAGCATGCCCGCGAGGCGACGCAGCCGCTTGTCCCGATCGAGGCCGCGCGTGGAGCGGAGCTTGCGGGCGACCAGCTCGCGGGCGGTCGCCTCCTCCTGCTCCGAGTCGAGCTGCCCCACGGCTTCGTCGATCAGCGTGGACTCCACGCCCTTGGTACGCAGCTCCCTGGCGAGCGCGCGCCGGGCAAGGCCCCGGCCGTGGTGCCGCGACTCCACCCAGGCGTCCGCGAAGGCGCTGTCATTGATCAGCCCGACCTCTTCGAAGCGGGAGAGGACTTCTTCCGCCACGTCGTCGGGGATCTCCCGCTTGCGCAGCGCGTCGGCGAGCTGCTTGCGCGTACGCGCGGTACCGGTGAGCAGGCGCAGACAGATCGCCCGCGCCCGCTCAGCCGGATCCCCCGTCGGCGGCTCCCCCTTCTCGGCCCTCGACGAGGAAGGGGTGCCGCCGTCCTGGCGGTCGCCGAAGCCGCCGCGCCGCCGTCGGTGCCCGCCGCTCCGGCCGGTGCCGTCCTCCCGGGAGCCGTCACCGTCCCGCGAGCCGGTCCCGTCGCCCGCCAAGGAACCGCGGCCGTCCTCCCGGAAGCCACGGCCGAGGTCCTGGTCGACGCCGTCCTGATCCGCACCGCCCCCGTGGCCCCGCCCCGTGGCGCCGGGGCGGCTTTCGGAGGCGGTGTGGTCCGCCCAGTCGGTTCGTCGCGTCACCGGACTAGCTCTTGGCCGCCGCGGTCTTGGACTTGGCGGCCTTGGCGGCCGGCGCGGGAACCGTCTTGGCGGCGTCCTCGGCCGGGGCGGCCGCGCCCGCCGCGTCCGTGCCCGGCTCGGCGGCCGGGGCCTCGGGCTTCACACCGACGCCCAGCTTCTCCTTGATCTTCCTCTCGATCTCGTTGGCGAGGTCGGGGTTGTCCTTCAGGAAGTTCCGCGCGTTCTCCTTGCCCTGGCCGAGCTGGTCGCCCTCGTACGTGTACCAGGCGCCGGCCTTGCGGACGAAGCCGTGCTCGACGCCCATGTCGATCAGGCCGCCCTCGCGGCTGATGCCCTGGCCGTAGAGGATGTCGAACTCGGCCTGCTTGAAGGGCGGCGCGACCTTGTTCTTGACGACCTTGACGCGGGTGCGGTTGCCCACCGCGTCCGTGCCGTCCTTCAGGGTCTCGATGCGGCGGATGTCCATGCGCACCGAGGCGTAGAACTTCAGCGCCCGGCCACCGGTCGTGGTCTCCGGGGAGCCGAACATGACGCCGATCTTCTCGCGGAGCTGGTTGATGAAGATCGCTGTGGTCTTGGACTGGTTGAGCGCGCTGGTGATCTTCCGGAGCGCCTGGCTCATCAGGCGGGCCTGAAGACCCACGTGCGAGTCGCCCATCTCGCCCTCGATCTCCGCGCGCGGCACCAGGGCGGCGACGGAGTCGATGACGATGAGGTCGAGGGCGCCGGACCGGACCAGCATGTCGACGATCTCGAGAGCCTGCTCGCCGTTGTCCGGCTGGGACAGGATGAGGTTGTCGATGTCGACGCCGAGCTTCTTCGCGTACTCGGGGTCGAGGGCGTGCTCGGCGTCCACGAAGGCCACCGCGCCGCCCGCCCGCTGGGCGTTGGCCACGGCGTGCAGCGTGAGGGTCGTCTTACCGGAGGACTCCGGTCCGTACACCTCCACCACACGGCCGCGGGGGATGCCGCCGACGCCGAGCGCGACGTCGAGCGCGGTCGACCCGGTGGGGATGACCTCGATGGGCTCATTCGGCCGCTCGCCCATGCGCATCACTGCGCCCTTGCCGAACTGCCGTTCAATCTGTGCGAGCGCGGCGTCGAGCGCCTTCTCGCGGTCGGTTCCTGCCATGGGTTCCACCCGATTTGCTTGAGTCGATCGCTTCACGTCAAAGACGCTAACGCCTGCCACTGACAATCCGCCCCGACGCCCGTCCAGCCTGTGGATAACTCGAGGGCCTCCCTCGCCGAAATCCTCCGGAACGTGACGGGGATCCCCCCTCGCACCCCCGGAAAATCGCCGCCGGACACCCCCATAAGAATGGATGTTCGATTTTGGTGTCAAGCGCGGCACGCCGCATCCGCCGCCCGTCCCGGCCGGGCCGCGAGGACGCGGCGGACACTGGTCGGAACGAGGTGGGCCAGGGCAGAATCCCGCGCTGTGATGATCAATGCGGGCGAACTCAACCGGGCCACTCTCAGCCGCCAGCTGCTGCTGGAGCGCGAGCCTCTTACCGTCCAGGACGGCATACGACGCGTGGTCGCGCTCCAGGCGCAGCACCCGGCCTCGCCGTACCTCGCGCTCTGGAACCGGCTCAGGGACTTCTCCCCGTCCGACCTCGACGCCGCCTTCGCCCAGCGCGCGATGGTCAAGGCCACCCTGATGCGGATCACCCTGCACGCCGTACACGCCGAGGACTATCGGCACTTCCGCGGGGCCACGCAGCCGACCCTGTACGGCTCCCGGCTCGGTCACCGCTTCGCCGCGGCGGGCCTGACGCCCGCGGACGCCGAGGAGCTGGTGCCGGAGCTGCTGGCCTTCGCCGCCCGGCCCCGGACCTCGGCCGAGATGCAGGCGTGGGTCGAGGAGCGGCTCGGCTCCGAGAAGGCCGGCGGGGCGTGGTGGGGCCTGAAGGCATACGCGCCGCTCCATCACGCCCCGACCGACGCGCCGTGGTCGTTCGGCATACGGCCGTCCTTCGTGGCGGCCGAGGCAGGGCCGCTGCCTGTGGGGCGGACGGTGGAACCGGAGGCACTGCGGGCCCTGATCCTGCGCTATCTGGCGGGGTTCGGTCCCGCGTCCGTGGCGGACGTGGCGCAGTTCTCCATGGTGGGACGGGCTGCCGTACGCGAGGCGCTGCGCGCCCTGGACGGCGCCGTGGAGCTGCTCCAGGGGCCGGACGGCAGCACGCTGTTCGACCTGCCGGCCGCCTCCCGGCCGGACGCGGACACCCCCGCCCCGCCCCGGCTCATGGCGATGTGGGACAGCGTCCTGCTGGCGTACGCCGACCGGGGGCGGGTGATACCCCCGCCCTACCGCCCCCTGGTGATCCGGAAGAACGGCGACGTGCTGCCCACCCTCCTGGTGGACGGCCACGTCGCCGGGGTGTGGCGGCAGGTGGACGGCCGCATCGAGGCCACGGCCTTCCATCCCCTGTCCCCCGAGACCTGGGAAGGGCTCGCGGCGGAGGCCCGCTCCCTGACCGCGCTGCTCGCCAGCCGTGAGACGAAGGTCTACAGCCGCCATCACTACTGGTGGGCCAGGCTCCCCGAGGCGGAGGTCCGCTCACTGCCGCTGTGAACAGCGGTTCCCTCGCGTCCCCGGGGCTGTCGCGTGCCCTATCGGCGCCCGTCGGACCCCGGCCGTGTCTCGGCTCCTGGCCGTGTCTCGGCCTCCGCCGCCGCCTCTGGGTGGTTCGGCCCGCGCAGAGCGCGCCGCACGCGCGCGAGGAGGGGTGGTCCGACCCGGCGCCGGTGCCCGTGCACCCGGGGGTCGTCCGTGACGTCGTACCTCTTCACGTACGCCCCCAGGAAGGCCTGGAGGGTCGCGACGGCCGGGATGGCGACGAGCGCCCCGACCGCGCCGAGGAGCGCCGTCCCCGCGATGACCGAACCGAAGGCGACGGCGGGGTGGATGTCCACGCTCTTGGCGGTGAGCTTGGGCTGTAGTACGTAGTTCTCGAACTGCTGGTAGATCACGACGAAGATCAGCACCCAGAGCGCGTACCAGGGATCGACCGTGAAGGCGATCAGCATCGGCAGGGCACCCGCCAGGTACGTGCCGATGGTGGGGATGAACTGGGAGACCAGGCCCACCCACACGGCCAGCACGGGCGCGTAGGGGACGTCGAGCGTCTGGAGCAGGATGTAGTGGGCGACCCCGGAGATCAGCGCCATCAGGCCGCGCGAGTAGAGGTAGCCGCCGGTCTTGTCGACCGCGATCTCCCAGGCGCGCAGCACCTCGGCCTGCTTGGCGGGCGGCAGCACCGAGCACAGCGCGCGCCGCAACCGCGGGCCGTCGGCCGCGAAGTAGAACGAGAACAGCAGGATGGTCAGGAGCTGGAAGAGGCCGCCGAGGACCTGCGCGGAGACGTCCAGGACGCCGCTGGCGCTGTTCTGCACGTACTTCTGTAGCCAATCGGAGTGGACCAGGCTGTCCTGCACCTCGACGCGGGAGAGGTCCGTGTGGAACGTCTGGTTGATCCAGCTGATGACCTTGTCGAGGTAGTCGGGGAAGTCCTCGACCATGTCGACGATCTGGCCCGCCAGCATCGAGCCCATCAGCGTGACGAAGCCCGCGCTCGCGATCACGACGCTCATGAAGACGATGAACGTGGCGAAGCCCCTGCGCAGCCCGCGCGCCGCCATCCAGCTCACCGCCGGCTCGACGGCGAGCGCCAAGAAGAACGCGATCAGGACGTTGATCAGCAGTCCGGTCAGCTGGTGGAAGGCCCAACTGCCCAGCTGGAAGCAGGCGACGAGCGCGAGGGCCAGCACCATGGCACGCGGCAGCCAGCGCGGCATGCGGGCACCGCAATCTGCCTCTGCCCCGGTGGGGGGCTGGGCGGGCGGCGTCGTGCCGAGCGGAGCGTTGTCCTGGGTGACCTGCGCGGTCTCGTCTGTGGGTGCCACGGAGCCAGTCTCGCCCACGCGGCCGGCAATCGGCCGCCACCCCCGCATCTTGGGACGGCCTACGCGCGCGTGGCGGCCTGCCAACGGCAGCGAGCCGTCCGTAGTCAGCGCTTTTCGGCCGGTACGTCCATGGCCGTGCAGACCGCGCGCCAGACGTCCTTGGCCTCCCAACCCGCGTCCAGCGCTTCGTGGACCGTGCGGCCGCCCAGTTCCGCCATCACGTGATCGCGCGCGAAGGAGTCGGCGTAGCCCGCTCCGAAGTGAGCCGCCATCCGCTGCCAGAAGACCGTCAACCGCATGCCTCCAGTATCGCGCCCCAGAGAGTGCAGCCCGGCACAGGGGGGCTTGCCGAGAACGCTTTCCACCCTACGGTCGGGGCATGGTCGAAACCGGAGCATCCCCCGATCCAGTGCCCTCCCCCGATCCCGGGCCCTCCCCCGATACGGCGCCCTCCCCGGTCGCCCACGCGGAGCACTTCGTATGGCTCACCGCGCGCGTCCTCGAGCAGCGACGGTTCGCGTACCACTTCCTTGAGGGGGGCCGGCAGGCCGCGGACGCGGTGGAGACCGCCCTCGCGGCGTACGACACCCCGGACGGCGGCTACGGCTTCGCGCTCGAACCCGATCTGCGCGGTCCCGTGAGCCAGCCGCTGCACACCGGGCACGCGCTGCGGGTCCTGGACTCGATCCGGCGCTGCGGAGGACAGCGGGTGGAGCGCGTATGCCGCTATCTGACGTCGGTGTCGACGCCGGAGGGCGCTCTCCCCGCGATCCATCCCAGCCAGCGCGGCTACCCCTCGGCGCCGTTCGTTCCGGTCGTGGACGACCCGCCCAGCGAGCTGCTCGCCACGGGGCCCGTGGTGGGTCTGCTGCACCGCAATGAGGTGTGGCACGCCTGGCTCTTCCGGGCCACCGACTTCTGCTGGGCCGCTGTCGAATCTCTTGAGAAGTCGCATCCGTACGAGGTTCAGGCGGCCGTCGCCTTCCTTGACGGCGTACCCGACCGCTCGCGCGCGCAGGCCGCGGCCGATCGTCTCGGCCGCCTCGTGCGCGAGCAGCGCCTCGCGGCCCTGGACCCGGAGGATCTGGACGCGTTCCCGGTGTCGCCGGGGTACGCGCCGGGCGAGCACCACTTCGCGCACGACTTCGCGAAGGCACCCGAGTCGCTCGCGCGCGCGTGGTTCACCGACGCCGAGATGAAGCGCTCGCTGGACTTCTTGGCGCGGGAACAGCAGGAGGACGGCGGCTGGCCCGTCCGGTGGCGGCAGTGGGCACCGGGCACGGCCCTGGAGTCGCGCCCGATCGTGACGATCGAGGCACTGCGCACGCTCCGGGCGTACGGGCGGCCCATCGACTGACGGAGGCCCGTCGGCGGGCCTCAGCCCGGGGAGCGCCGCCGACGGGCCTCAGCCCGGGGGAGCGTCGCCCGCGGGCCGGGAGGAGCGCGGACTGCGGGCATCAGCCGGGGAGCACCGCCAGCCGCGTCGCGCGGACACCTCGTAGGCCCGCAGGGATCAAGGGCGCAAACCCTCCGGACCCCGCTGGATCGGCCTGCCAGGGCCGCCAAGGCCCGCCAGGGCCGCCGCTGCCCGCCCCCGGGCGCGCTGTCCGACCCCAAGCCGCGCTGGCCGGGCAAGCGCCACAGCGGCACCAGCACCAGCACCGCCGCTTGGACACCTCTCGGCACACCCCCTCCGCCCAACTGCCAGGCCCGCCGCTCGCACCCGGCGCGCGACACCATTTCCGCAGGTCGACGCCGTTGTCAGTGGCGGGGTGCACGATGGGGTCATGGTCAGCTCCGCGTCCGGTGCCCACGGCGCCCTCGATGAGTTCTCCCCCGCGACCCGCGGTTGGTTCACGGGGGCCTTCTCCGCGCCCACCTCCGCCCAGGCCGGCGCGTGGCGGGCGATCGCCGAGGGCTCCGACGTGCTGGTCGTCGCGCCCACGGGATCGGGCAAGACCCTGGCCGCGTTCCTGGCCGCGCTCGACCAGCTGGCCTCCACCCCACCGCCCGCGGATCCGAAGAAGCGCTGCCGGGTGCTGTACGTCTCACCGCTGAAGGCCCTCGCCGTCGACGTGGAGCGCAATCTGCGCAGCCCCTTGACCGGCATCCGCCAGGAATCCGTGCGTCTCGGCCTGCCCGAGCCGGAGGTGCGCGTCGGTATCCGTTCGGGCGACACCCCGCCCGCCGAGCGTCGCGCCCTGTCCACCCGCCCGCCGGACATCCTGATCACCACGCCCGAGTCGCTCTTCCTGATGCTCACCTCCGCCACGCGGGACGCGCTCACGGGCATCGAGACGGTGATCCTCGACGAGGTGCACGCCGTGGCGGGCACCAAGCGCGGCGCCCATCTCGCGCTGTCCTTGGAGCGGCTCGACGAGCTGCTGCCGAAGCCCGCGCGCCGCATCGGCCTGTCGGCGACGGTCCGGCCGGTGGACGAGGTCGCGCGCTACCTCTCCCCCAAGCGCAAGGTGGAGATCGTCCAGCCGCCGTCCGGCAAGGAGTTCGACCTTTCGGTGGTCGTCCCGGTCGAGGACCTCGGGGAGCTGGGCGGCTCCCCGGCCGCCGACTCCGGAGACGGCACGGGCGCGGCGGCCGAGCGCCCCTCGATCTGGCCGCACGTCGAGGAGCGCATCACCGACCTCGTCCAGTCGCACCGCTCGACGATCGTCTTCGCCAACTCCCGCCGTCTGGCCGAGCGCCTGTGCAACCGCCTCAACGAAATCGCGTACGAGCGAGCGACCGGCGAGGCCCTCCCCGACGATCACTCCCCGGCGGAGCTGATGGCCGAGTCCGGCGCCGCCAAGGGCGCCCCGCCCCTGCTGGCCCGCGCCCACCACGGGTCGGTCTCCAAGGAGCAGCGCGCCCAGGTCGAGGAGGACCTGAAGGCGGGCAGGCTGCCGGCCGTGGTCGCCACCTCCAGCCTGGAGCTGGGCATCGACATGGGCGCGGTCGACCTGGTCGTACAGGTCGAGTCGCCGCCGTCCGTCGCCTCCGGGCTCCAGCGCGTGGGCCGCGCGGGACACCAAGTGGGCGCGGTCTCCACGGGAGTCGTCTTCCCCAAGTACCGCGGCGACCTGGTCCAGGCCGCGGTCGTCACGGAGCGGATGCGGACCGGCGCCATCGAGTCGCTGCGCGTCCCGGCCAACCCCCTGGACGTGCTGGCGCAGCAGCTGGTGGCGATGGTCGCCCTCGACACCTGGCAGGTCGACGACCTCCTCGCCCTGGTCCGCCGGGCGGCCTCCTTCGCCTCGCTTCCGGAGTCCGCGTTCACGGCCGTCCTGGACATGCTCGCCGGCCGCTATCCCTCCGACGCCTTCGCGGAGCTGCGGCCCCGAGTGGTCTGGGACCGCGTGGCGGGCACGGTCACCGGCCGGCCTGGCGCGCAGCGCCTCGCGGTCACCTCCGGGGGCACGATCCCCGACCGCGGCCTCTTCGGTGTCTTCCTCGCGGGCGCCGATCCCAAGAAGGGCGGCGGCCGCGTCGGAGAGTTGGACGAGGAGATGGTCTACGAGTCCCGGGTGGGCGACGTCTTCACGCTCGGCACGAGTTCCTGGCGCATCGAGGACATCACCCGCGACCGCGTCCTCGTCTCCCCCGCCCCCGGTGTCCCGGGCCGCCTGCCCTTCTGGAAGGGCGACCAGCTGGGCCGCCCGCTCGAACTGGGCCGGGCGCTCGGCGCGTTCCTCAGGGAGGTCGGCGCGCTTTCGCGGGAGGACGCGCGCGTGCGGCTGCTCGCCGCGGGGCTCGACTCCTGGGCCGCCGACAACGTCCTCACCTACCTCGCGGAGCAGCGCGAGGCCTGCGGGCACATCCCGGACGACCGGACGATCGTCGTCGAGCGGTTCCGTGACGAGCTGGGCGACTGGCGGGTCGTCGTGCACTCCCCCTTCGGAGCACAGGTGCACGCCCCGTGGGCCCTCGCCCTCGGCGCCCGCCTGACCGAGCGGTACGGCATGGACGCGCAGGTCATGCACGCCGACGACGGCATCGTGCTGCGCCTTCCGGACGCCGACCTGATGGGTTTGGACCTGCTCGACCAGGACCCCGCCGAGCCCGCCGTGGAGTACGACGCGGACAAGGCCCCCATCGGAGCCGCCGACGTCGCCTTCGACAAGGGCGAGGTCAACCAGATCGTCACCGACCAGGTGGGCGGCTCGGCCCTGTTCGCCTCCCGCTTCCGGGAGTGCGCCGCCCGAGCGCTGCTGCTGCCGCGCCGCAGCCCCGGCAAGCGCACCCCCCTGTGGCAGCAGCGCCAGCGCGCCGCCCAGCTGCTCGAAGTGGCGAGCGAGTTCGGATCGTTCCCCATCGTCCTGGAAGCCGTCAGGGAATGCCTCCAGGACGTCTTCGACGTACCGGGCCTCACAGAACTGATGGGTGACATCGAGGCCCGCAGCGTCCGCCTCGTCGAGGTCACCACTCCCGAGCCCTCCCCGTTCGCCCGCTCCCTCCTGTTCGGGTACGTGGCCCAGTTCCTGTACGAGGGCGACTCGCCCCTCGCCGAGCGCCGGGCGGCGGCCCTCTCCCTGGACTCCCACCTGCTCGCGGAGCTGCTCGGCCAGGCGGAGCTGCGCGAATTGCTCGACGCGGACGTCCTCGCCGAGCTGGAGCAGGAGCTTCAGTGGCGCACGGAGGACCGCCGGATCAAGGACCTCGAAGGCGTCGCCGACCTGCTGCGCCTGCTCGGCCCCCTCACCGGGGACGAGCTGGCCGAGCGCGGCGCCGAGCCCGAGTGGGCCGTTGAGCTGGCATCCGCCCGCCGCGCCATCCGGGTCCGGATCGCCGGGGCCGATCACTGGGCGGCGATCGAGGACGCGGGCCGTCTGCGGGACGCTCTGGGCACGGCTCTGCCCGTCGGGGTCCCCGAGGCCTTCACCGAGCCGGTCAAGGACCCGTTCGGCGACCTCCTGGCCCGCTTCGCGCGCACGCACGGGCCCTTCACCACCGCCACCGCCGCCGCCCGCTTCGGCCTGGGAGCGGCGGTCACGGAGGGCGCGCTGCAACGCCTCGCGGCGAACGGCCGTGTCGTACAAGGAGAGTTCCACCCGGCGGGCATCGGCCAGGAGTGGTGCGACGCGGCGGTCCTGCGCCGCCTGCGCCGCCGCTCCCTGGCGGCCCTGCGGCACGAGTTGGAGCCGGTGCCACCGTCGGCCCTCGCCCAGTTCCTTCCCCAGTGGCAGCACTTGAGCGGCCACGGCCTGCGCGGCATCGACGGCCTGGCCCGCGCCATCGAGCAGTTGCAGGGGGCGACCGTCCCGGCGTCCGCGCTGGAGAAGCTCGTCCTGCCGTCGCGCGTTTCCGGTTACGCCCCCGCCATGCTCGACGAACTGACCGCGGCCGGCGAGGTCGTCTGGGCCGGCGCCGGATCCCTGCCGGGGAAGGACGGCTGGGTCTCCCTCTACCTGGCCGACACGGCCCCGCTCCTGCTGCCGCCCCCACACCCCCTGGAACTCACCGCCCTGCACCAGTCGGTCCTGGACACCCTCTCCGGGGGGTACGGCCTGTTCTTCCGCCAGATCGCCGACCAGGTCCGCGCCACCACCCACCCCGAGGCCTCGGATACACAACTGGCCGACGCCATCTGGGACCTGGCATGGTCAGGACGGCTCACGAATGACACGCTCGCCCCGATGCGCTCGCTCCTCGGCTCGGGCCGCACCGCGGGCGCCACGGCGCACCGAGCCAAACGAGGCATCCCGCGCGGGCGCTACGGCACCCTGACCGCCGCTGCCCGGACCGCCTCCCGCACCGGGCCTCCGACGGTCGCGGGCCGCTGGTCGCTGCTCCCGCCACGTGAGCCCGATCCGACGCTGCGGGCCCACGCCCTGGCCCGCGCCCTCCTGGACCGGCACGGCGTGGTGACGCGCGGCGCGGTGGCGGCCGAAGGCGTGGAGGGCGGCTTCTCCGCGACGTACCGCGTCCTGTCCGCCTTCGAGGACAGCGGCCAGGCCCGGCGGGGTTACGTGGTGGAGGGTCTCGGCGCGGCCCAGTTCGCGATGGACGGGGCGGTGGACCGCCTGCGCGCCACGGCGAACTCCCGGGAGCGCACGGACACTTCCCGCCCCTCGGACGCCCAGGCCGCCGTCGTCCTCGCCGCCGCCGACCCGGCGAACGCGTACGGCGCGGCCCTGCCCTGGCCCGAGCCGCCGACCGGTGCGAGCCACAAACCCGGCCGCAAGGCGGGCTCCCTCGTCGTCCTGGTCGACGGCGAGCTGACCCTGTACATGGAGCGCGGGGGCAAGACCCTCCTGGCCTGGCCCGGAGCCCCCGATGAGGCCGTCACCGAGGACGCCCGGCTGCGCGCGGCCGCCGAGGCCCTGGCCTCAGCCGCCCGCGCGGGCTCCCTAGGCACGGTCACAGTGGAGCGCGTCAATGCCGCCGCCGCGCTGACCTCCCCCTTCGCCCCCCTCCTGGAAGGAGCCGGCTTCCACGCGACACCCCGGGGACTACGGCTGCGCGCGTGACGGCCTCCGACGGCCGGCGCCAGAGGGGCCGCCGCCCCCGGATCTCACTCCGGGTACGCCGACCTGCCTCGCCCTGCCGGCCGTAGGGAGGACCCACCCCCGCCCACACCCACACCCACACCCACACCCACCCAACGGGCAGCCCCTCTAACCCCCACCTCAAGACACCGGCATAACCCTCATAACCCTCATAGCCCGCCTAGCCCCCATCTCTAACCCCCTCCCCCACGTCCGTGCCACCCTGGACCCATGCCCGAAGGAGACACCGTCCACCAGGCAGCCGGGCGGCTGCACAGCGCCCTCGCCGGGCACACCCTCACGCGTTCGGATCTGCGCGTGCCGAAGCTCGCGACGGTCGACCTCACCGGGCGCACCGTCCTGGACGTGACCCCCCGCGGCAAGCACCTCCTCACCCGCATCGAGGGCGGGCTCACCCTGCACTCCCACCTCCGCATGGACGGGGCCTGGCGGATCTACGCCCCCGGCGAGCCCTGGCGGGGCGGCCCCGGGCATCAGATCCGGGCCATCCTCGGCACCGCCGAACGCACCGCCGTCGGCTACCGCCTGCCCGTCCTCGAACTGCTCCGCACCGCCGACGAGGACAAGGCCGTGGGTCACCTGGGCCCCGACCTCCTCGGCCCCGACTGGGACCCGGCGCTCGCCCTGGCCAACCTCCTGGCCACGCCCGAGCGCCCCCTCGGCGAGGCCCTCCTGGACCAGCGCAATCTCGCGGGCATCGGCAACGTCTACAAGAGCGAACTCTGCTTCCTCCTGGGGGTCACCCCCTGGCTCCCCGTGGGTCAGTTGCCCGAGGAGACGGCCGCTCGCCTTCCCGCCCTCGCGAAGAAGCTCCTGGAAGCCAACCGCCACCAGCCGTCCCGCACCACCACCGGCCGCCCCCGCCCCGGCCAGCGCCTCTACGTCTATGGCCGCGCGTCCCGCCCCTGCCTGCGCTGCGGCACCTCGGTCCGCGTGGCGGAACAGGGCGACGGCTCCCGCAGCCGCCCCACCTACTGGTGCCCCACCTGCCAGCGAGGCCCCACCAGTTGACGTGCCGTCAGATCCAGTCGTACCGTCCCGTCATGCCCGTCAAGGCGTACGACCTCACCGGCCGCACGGCATTCGTCACCGGCGCCGCCAGCGGCATCGGCCGGTCCTCGGCCCTGCTCCTGGCCGAGGCGGGCGCCACCGTCCACTGCGCCGACCGCGACGACGAGGGCCTCGACGAGACCGCGGCGCTCATCAAGGCGGCCGGCGGCGAGGCGCACACCCACCGACTCGACGTCGCCGACAGAGAACAGGTCGACCGGGCCGTCGCACAGGCCGCCGCCACTGCCACCGCCGCCGCGCCGCACGGCCGACTCGACATCATGGCGGCCATCGCCGGAATCATGCACAGCAGCCCGGTCCTGGAGACCCGCGACGAAGACCTCGACCGGGTTCTGAACATCAACTTCAAGGGCGTCCTGTACGCGTGCCAGGCGGCGGCCCGAGCCATGATCGACGCAGCCGCCACCACAGCCACGGCCACACCCCCAGCCACAGGTACAGGTACAGGTACAGGCATATCCACCCGCAAGGGCGGCAGCATCATCACCATGGCCTCGGGAGCCGTGGACACCGGCGGCCCCGGCCTCCTCTGCTACGGCGCCGCGAAGGCCGCCGTCGTGCAACTCACCAAGACCCTCGCCACGGAGGTCGGCCCGCACGGCATCCGGGTCAACGCCGTCGCCCCGGGTTGGATCCGCACCCCCATGACGGACCACCACGACGCGAAGCCCCACGCCCACACCGGGGAAGTCATGGCCCGCATGTCACCCTTGGGTCGCGTCGGCGAACCGGAAGACATCGCGCACGCCGTGCTGCATCTGGCCTCCGACGCCTCAGCCTTCACGACGGGCCAGATCCTCCGCCCGAACGGCGGCGTCGCCATGCCTTGGTGATCCGCGCCCTCGCCGCCCCGCTGATCGGCCGCCCCTCGGCGGGAGCCCGGCCCCGGCCCCCACCCCCACCTCGCGCCTTCAAGGCCCGTACGGCCTGAGAGTGGGGCACACAGTGAACGGGGAGCAGACTCAGCCCCCACCCCCCAGCGGCGATGGATCCCTCCAGAGCCCCCGCGTCGGGCGCGAAGGCAAGCCGCAGTACGCCCCACCACCACAGCGCGCCGATCGCGAAGACGGGCACCCACCGGACCACCCGCCACGTCACGGCTGTCACACTCGCGGCTGTCACGGCTATCACGGCTGTCACCTCCCGCCGACGCGAGATCGACGCTAAATGCCCGAGTTCACCCCCCGGGAGGGCGCACCACCGGCATCAGGTGCGCCGAGCGGCGCTACGGCGCGCGACCCGCGACACCGACCCGGCGGTAGCGCCCCTTCAGGGCCAGCCCCCAAGGGTCGACCCCCAAGGACAACCGCTTGGCGCCCAACCTCAGCCGTTCTCGGCCTGGAACATCCAGTGGTGCTTCTCGAGATCGGCCGTGATGCCGATGAAGATGTCCTGGCTGACCGGGTCGGCCTCGCCGGTCGCGTCGATCCGCTCACGGAATCGCGTGATCACCGCGCCGAGCGCGTCCACGAGGACCCCGATCGCGTCCGAGTCCTTGATCCAGCCCTCGGAGACCTTGCTGATACCGCTGCTCTGCGCCACGGTCGCCGCGCGCCCGTCGGGCGAGACACCGAGCGTGGAGGCACGCTCCGCCACCGTGTCGGAGTGCTGCCTGGCGGTGTCCACGACCTCGTCGAGCTGGAGATGTACGGAGCGGAAGCGCGGGCCGATCACATTCCAGTGGACCTGCTTGGCCACCAGCGACAGGTCGACCAGGTCCACCAGCGCGCCCTGGAGCGCCTCCGAGACCGTCTTCTGGTCCGCGTCGGACAGCGGGCTCTTGGCGACGTACATCTGTCTCCTCCAACTCATAGACGAACGAGAGAAACCCTCATCAACCATGGCATAAGTACTGCAATATGGCTGATTAAGAGGACTTCTATCCCCATCGGGAGCTTCTACACAGGACGTCCGTCCCTCCCCGCAAAGCAGAAGGTCCCGACCGGGTACCCGGTCGGGACCTTCACACGCACAAACGCCTTCACGCGCACCATCACCTTGGCACGCACAGACGCTCAGCCAAGCAGCAGTACCGTCACGCCGCGACGACGTCCACCGCCTCGGCCGGAGCCTTGATCGTCACCCGTTCCGGTGGCACACCGGTCACGGAGACGGAATTGAGCATCGGGCGAACCGGCGCACGCACCGGTTCCGTGACCGTTGCCGACTCAGCCAGCTCGGCGAGCGACAGCTCGTCACTCACTTCACGCATCAGCTCGGACATCCGTACGTCAAGCGCGTCGCAGATCGCGGAAAGCAGCTCGGAGGAAGCCTCCTTCTGCCCCCGCTCCACCTCGGAGAGATAGCCGAGCGAGACTCGGGCGGACGAGGAGACTTCGCGCAGAGTACGGCCCTGGCGCTGGCGCTGCCGACGCAGCACGTCACCCAGCAGGCGACGGAGCAGAATCATCGGTGGCTCCCTCCTCGGACCGCGTAGCCGCATCCTTCACGCCCCACCGTACCGCCTTGCGCGGCGGCCGTGCGGGGAGCGATGTCGTGTTCACTCAGGGCTGCAAACATCAATTCCCCCCGTTCTGTTCCGTATCCTGTGCCCGCCCATTCCCCACAGCTTCGCCCGACAGCTGCTTGAGCAGCAACGTCAGCACGCTCCGTACACTCTCCATACGGATTTCCGTACGGTCACCGTTCAACCGCAGGGCGGCTACTTTCCCCTCGGCTCCGCCATCGGCGTAACCGCGCATCCGGTCCAGACCGGGCCCCGCGACCGCCACGAAGACGGTCCCGACGGGCTTCCCGTCCTGGGAGTCGGGACCCGCGACCCCGGTGGTCGCGATCCCCCAGTCGGCGCCGAGCGCCTTGCGCACGCCCACCGCCATCTGCCGCGCGACCTCGGCGTCCACGGCTCCGCGTTCGTCCAGCAGAGTGCCGTCGACCCCGAGCACGTCCCGCTTCAGGTCGGTGGCGTACGCCGTCACGGACCCCCGGAAGACCATCGAGGCGCCGGGCGCCGCCGTGATCTCGGCGGCCACCAGGCCTCCTGTGAGCGACTCGGCGACAGCGAGCGTCTCACCGCGTGCGGCGAGGAGCCGCAGCAGTCTGCTCGCCGACACCGCGGCGGCCGAGGGTCCGGGGGATGTCACTTCGCGGCCTCCCGGGCGGCCTCCGACGCCGCCGTACGTTCCTCGGCCCTGCCCTGCCTGCGCAGCACAAGGGCCTGCTTCACATAGTCGAGGCCGGTCACCACCGTCAGGACGACGGCGACGGCCATCATCCAGAACCGCAGCGTCGCGAGCGGCCCCGTCAGGGCGAGAACGTACATCCCGACCGCCGTGCCCTGCGCGAGCGTCTTCATCTTGCCGCCGCGACTGGCCGGAATGACGCCGTAGCGGATCACCCAGAACCGCAGCAGCGTGATGCCAAGCTCGCGCCCGAGAATCACGCCGGTCACCCACCAGGGCAGGTCGCCGAGCCAGGACAGACAGATCAGCGCGGCACCCATGATCGCCTTGTCGGCGATGGGGTCGGCGATCTTCCCGAAGTCCGTGACCAGGTTGTATGTACGTGCCAGGTGGCCGTCGAAGAGGTCGGTGATCATGGCGACGGCGAAGGCGGCCCAGGCGAACGACCGCCAGGCCGGGTCGTGTCCGCCGTTGCCGAGGAGGAGCATCACGAAGCCCGGCACGAGCAGCAGCCGGACCATGGTGAGCAGGTTGGCGACGTTCCACAGGCTGGCCTGATTGACGGCCGCAGCACCCAGCTTCCCGCCACGCACCGGCTTGGCGCCCGAAGCGCCTTGCGTGCCGGAACCGCCTGACGCGGATGCCGGGACTCCGGTCATCTGCCGGCCTCCTCGAGACACTCAGCCACCAAGTCCACGCCCTCCGTGCCGACGACCTTTGCCACGACCATACGGCCGACCAGCAGGCCCTCCCCACCCGTGGCGCCCGTCAGACGGATCTGGCCGTCCGTCTCCGGGGCCTGGTGCGCGGCCCGGCCGAGCGGGCCCTCTTCCTCGTCGAGGGACTCCACGAGAACCTCGACGCTCTCCCCGAGCCGCTCCTCGGCACGCTGCGAGGTCAGGTCCTCGGCGAGGCGCGCGATGTGCGCCAGCCGCTCGTCGACGACGTCCTGGGGCAGCTTCCCGTCGTACGTCGCCGCTTCGGTGCCCTCCTCGTCGGAGTAGCCGAAGACACCGATGGCATCCAGTCGCGCACCGGTCAGGAACCGCTCCAGCTCAGCGACGTCGCCCTCGGTCTCGCCGGGGAAGCCGACGATGAAGTTGGACCGGACACCGGCCTGCGGCGCCTTGGACCGGATGGTCTCAAGAAGCTCCAGGAAACGGTCGGTGTCACCGAAGCGCCGCATCGCGCGCAGCACGCCGGGCGCGGAGTGCTGGAAGGACAGGTCGAAGTAGGGGGCGACCTTCTCCGTCGAGGTGAGTACGTCGATGAGCCCGGGCCGCATCTCGGCGGGCTGAAGATAGCTGACCCGCACCCGCTCGATTCCGTCGACGGCGGCCAGCTCGGGAAGGAGCGTCTCCAGTAGCCGGATGTCGCCGAGGTCCTTGCCGTAGGAGGTGTTGTTCTCGGATACGAGCATGACCTCCTTGACGCCCTGCTCGGCGAGCCAGCGCGTCTCGCCGAGGACATCGGAGGGACGACGCGAGATGAAGGAACCGCGGAAGGACGGGATGGCGCAGAACGAGCAGCGCCGGTCGCAGCCGGAGGCCAGCTTCACGGAGGCGACGGGGTTGCTGCCGAGGCGGCGGCGCAGCGGGGCACGCGGTCCCGAGGCGGGCGCGACGCCCTCGGGCAGGTCCTTGGGGGGCTCCGGGGCCTCTACGGGGGCGTGCCCGGGCAGGGCGATCCCGGCACCGGCGACCTGCCGCTCCGCGGGGCTGATGGGCAGGAGCTTGCGCCGGTCACGCGGGGTGTGCGCCTCGACGCTGCCGCCGCTCAGGATGGTCTGGAGCCGGCTGGAGATGTCCGAGTAGTCGTCGAACCCGAGCACACCGTCGGCCTCGGGCAGCGCCTCGGCGAGTTCCTTGCCGTAGCGCTCGGCCATGCAGCCGACCGCGACGACGGCCTGGGTCCTGCCATGGCCCTTGAGGTCATTGGCTTCGAGCAGGGCGTCGACGGAGTCCTTCTTGGCGGCTTCGACGAAGCCGCAGGTGTTGACGACGGCGACGTCCGCGTCCTCGGCGTCCTCGACGAGCTGCCAGCCATCCGCCTCCAAGCGGCCTGCGAGCTCCTCCGAGTCCACCTCGTTACGGGCGCAGCCAAGAGTGACAAGGGCGACGGTGCGGCGTTCGGGCATGCTCTCAAGACTACTTCGTCCACGCCGCGGCCCCCGCCGCCAGGGTTACCCGGCGGTCGGCCCACGGCCCCCGGCACGTCACCCGGGCGTCACCGCGGTCCCCGCCGCTTCGCTGGTCAGCCGCCCCGGAGGGGGTCGGTCAGCCGACTTCCGGGTCACCCTTCGTGTACGTGAGGCGCTCCACCGTGCCGGGCTCGAATTCGTTCGCGACCGGCTTGCCGTTCACGTACAGGTTGATCGCGCCCGCGTCGCCGAGGACGAGGTCGATCTTCTGCTTGTCCTGGAAGGTCTTGGCCTGGCCCTGCTCCAGGACGCCGTCGAAGAGGGTGCGGCCGTTGTGGTCCTTGGCGGAGATCCAGCTGCGGCCGTCCGCGGCGTCGACCTTGACCGTGACCTTGTCGCGCGGCACACCGGCGATGGCGCTGTCCGACGGGTCGGGCTTGGGGTCGGCGGGCTTGTTGGGCTTGGGCTTCTCCGCGGGCTTGGTGGAGGCGGGCGTGGAGCCCTCGGCGACCGACCGCGACCCGTCGTTCTCGTCTCCGCCGTTGAACGCGGTGAATCCGACGAAGCCGATCACCGCGACGATCGCGGCGACCATGGCCGCGGTCCAGTTCGGCCGGCGCGGGTCGGAGCGGATGCGCTCGGCCTCGAAGAGGGGCGCCGCCGACGTGGGCGCGGGCGGGTGGCCGCCGTGACTCTCGTCGTACCGCGCGAGCAGCGGGGCGGGATCGAGCCCGACGGCGCGCGCCAGGGTCCTGATGTGGCCGCGGGCGTACACATCGCCGCCGCAGCGCGAGAAGTCGTCCTGCTCGATCGCGTGCACGATGGGGATGCGCACCCGGGTGGAGGTGCTGATCTCGTCGACGGTCAGGCCGGCGTCGACGCGGGCCTGCCGTAGGACACGGCCGATCGAGGGCCGGTCGTCGGCCTGGCGGTCGCCTGCCGGGGCTTCGTCTGCCGGGCTTTTCGCTGCCGGGTCGGCGAGTCGGTCGAGGCGGTCGTCCGAAGGTCGGTCGTCTTCTGGGGAGTTGCCGATGGACACGGGGGCGCCTTTCGAGCGTGTAGCCACCTGCCGGAGGTTCAGTTTAGGGGCCCCGAGAAAGAGTGGGGCAACTGGGCGGACGGACTTTGTACGCCATCAGAATGGCCGGACGTCCTGATGGCGGGACATCGCGCTGTCGTCTCTTTCAACTTGACGTGTGCCGAAGGGAAACGGTTGCCTCCCGATTCCTTACGGGTGAGCCTCCCCTTTCCTCACCGGTGAGCCACCCCTTCCCTACGGCTGAGCCTCCCCCCGGATCACGGCGAGCACGCCGTCCAGCTCATCGGGTTTCACAAGAACGTCACGTGCCTTGGAGCCCTCGCTCGGGCCCACGATGGAGCGCGACTCCATGAGGTCCATCAGCCGTCCGGCCTTGGCGAAGCCGACGCGCAGCTTGCGCTGGAGCATCGATGTGGACCCGAACTGGGTGGATACGACCAGCTCAGCGGCCTGGCACAGCAGATCGAGGTCATCGCCGATGTCCTCGTCGATCTCCTTCTTCTGCTGGGTGCCGACGGTGACGTCGTCGCGGAAGACGGGCGCCATCTGGTCCTTGCAGTGCTGAACCACCGCGTGGATCTCGTCCTCGGTGACGAAGGCGCCCTGCATTCGGGTGGGCTTGTTCGCCCCCATCGGCAGGAAGAGGCCGTCACCCTTTCCGATGAGCTTCTCCGCACCCGGTTGGTCGAGGATGACCCGGCTGTCGGCGAGCGAGGAGGTCGCGAAGGCGAGCCTAGAGGGGACGTTCGCCTTGATCAGACCGGTCACGACGTCCACGGAGGGCCGCTGCGTGGCGAGCACCAGGTGGATGCCGGCCGCGCGCGCGAGCTGCGTGATGCGCACGATCGAGTCCTCGACGTCGCGTGGCGCGACCATCATCAGGTCGGCCAGCTCGTCGACGATCACCAGCAGATACGGATACGCCTGAAGCTCCCGCTCACTGCCCTCGGGCGTCTTGAGCTTGCCCTCGCGGACGGCCTGGTTGAAGTCGTCGATGTGCCGGTAGCCGAACGCGGCGAGGTCGTCGTAGCGCAGATCCATCTCGCGTACGACCCACTGGAGCGCCTCGGCGGCCTTCTTGGGGTTGGTGATGATCGGCGTGATCAGGTGCGGGATGCCCTCGTACGCGGTCAGCTCGACGCGCTTGGGGTCGACGAGGACCATCCGCACGTCCTCGGGCGTCGCTCTTATCATGATCGAAGTGATCAGGCAGTTGATGCACGACGACTTACCCGATCCGGTGGCTCCGGCCACCAGGATGTGCGGCATCTTCGCCATGTTGGCCATGACATAGCCGCCCTCGACGTCCTTGCCGAGCGCGACCAGCATCGGGTGGTCGTCCTCGGCCGCGTCCGCGAGGCGCAGCACGTCGCCCACGTTGACCATCTCGCGGTCGGTGTTGGGGATCTCGATGCCGACCGCGGACTTGCCGGGGATCGGCGAGATGATCCGCACGTCCGGGGAGGCGACCGCGTACGCGATGTTCTTGGCCAGCGCCGTGATCTTCTCGACCTTCACGGCGGGGCCCAGCTCGATCTCGTAGCGCGTGACCGTCGGGCCGCGCGTGAAGCCGGTGACGACGGCGTCGACCTTGAACTCCGTGAACACGTTCGTCAGCGAGGCCACGACCGCGTCGTTGGCGGCGCTGCGGGTCTTCCCGGGCCCGCCACGCTCCAGGAGGTCCAGCGAGGGCAGCGCGTACGTGATGTCGCCGGCGAGCTGAAGCTGCTCGGCGCGCGCCGGGAGTTCGCGTGGGGCGTCGGGCGGGGACTTGGTGAGGTCCGGTACGACGCCCTCGGCGGGCGCCTGCGGCTTCTTCCTGAGCTTGCCGGGCACCGGGGCGTCCGTGGCGCGCGCGGGCGGCACAGGGGCCGTGCGTGCGCTCTCCTCACGCTCCTCACGCTCCCCCGAGACGCCCTGTGTCAGGTCGGCGACCAGCGGCGAGGGCGGCATACCGTGCAGGACGGCTCCGTCGAGGTCGGCGGCCGCGGCGGCCGCCACATCCACGGCGTCCCGCGGCCGGCCCATGTCCGGCTGCCCGGACGTCCTGCGCGGCCTGCGGCGCTTGGAGAGCGCCTCCTCCTCGGCGTCGTCGGGGGCGTACGCCTCGGGGGCGAGGGAGCGCCGGCGCGCGGTGCGTGCGGGCAGCGCCTCGCGCCACTGCTCGTCGTAGCGCTCGTCGTCGTCGAAATACTCCTCCGCCATGGGCTCCGCCTGGATCACGCCGAGCTTGATGCCGAGCAGCCGCAGCCGCTGCGGGATGGCGTTGACGGGTGTCGCCGTGACGACGAGCAGACCGAAGACGGTGAGCAGCACCAGGAGCGGCACCGCGAGGATCTCGCCCATGGTGAAGATCAGCGGCGTGGAGGCGCCCCAGCCGATCAGCCCGCCCGCGTCCCTTATCGCCTGCATGCCGTCGCTGCGGGCGGGTGAGCCGCACGCGACGTGGACCTGTCCAAGGACCCCGATGACCAGGGCGGACAGGCCGATCACGATGCGGCCGTTGGCCTCGGGCTGCTCCGGATGGCGGATGAGGCGTACGGCGATGGCACCGAGGAGCAGCGGTACGAGCAGATCGAGGCGGCCGAAGGCGCCGGTCACCAGGATCTCGACGAGATCACCGACGGGGCCCCGCAGATTCGACCAGGTGCCCGCCGCGACGATCAGAGCGATGCCGAGCAATAGCAGCGCGAGGCCGTCCTTGCGGTGCGCCGGGTCGAGGCCCTTCGCCCCGCGCCCTATGCCGCGGAACATGGCGCCGACCGCGTGTGCGAGGCCGAGCCAGACGGCCCGCACCACGCGGTACAGGCCCCCGGTGGGGCTGGGTGCGGGCCGGGGCGCGGGCTTCTTCACCACGGCTTTCTTCGCCGGGGCTCTCTTCGCGGGCGCCTTCTTGGCCGCGGTCTTCCTCGCGGGCGGTCTGGCGGCGGCCTTCTTCGCCGGAGCCTTCGTCGGCGCGGCCGCCTTCTTCGCGGGCGTCTTCTTGGCTGCGGGCTGACGTGAGGCCATGGGTGTGAGGTTACCGTTGTCGACCACTGCGGACACGTGTGCCCTCCCCCGAGTTCTCGACTTCGCTCGAACAGGGGGGACCCCTACCATCACCCGTTCGTGTCGCCCTTGCGGGGGCGGTGAACTGACGGGCACTCACCGGAGCCGCGGGGCGACCTGGCGCGTCAGTTCTGCGAGGGGACCGAGGGGGCGCCGCTGCCGGTGCCCGGTTCCAGGGCGTCAAGAGCCCGCCGCAGGCCGGTGAGTTTGCGTTCGAGATGGGCAGCGGTGGCCACCGCTGCCGCGTCCGCCGACTCGTCGTCCAGCTGCTTGGAGAGCGCTTCGGCCTGCTCCTCGACGGCCGCGAGCCGCGCGGACAGTTCGGCGAGGAGGCCCGCGGGCTCCTTCACGCCGCCCCGCTCGGCCTTGCCGCCGCCTTCGAGCTGGAGGCGCAGCAGAGCGGCCTGCTCCCGCAGTTGGCAGTTCTTCATGTACAGCTCGACGAACACCGAGACCTTCGCGCGCAGCACCCACGGGTCGAACGGCTTGGAGATGTAGTCCACCGCGCCCGCCGCGTAGCCGCGGAACGTGTGGTGCGGCCCGTGGTTGATGGCGGTGAGGAAGATGATCGGGATGTCCCGGGTCCGCTCCCGCCGCTTGATGTGCGCGGCGGTTTCGAAACCGTCCATTCCAGGCATCTGGACGTCCAGCAGAATGACCGCGAAGTCGTCCGTGAGTAGTGCTTTGAGCGCTTCCTCCCCGGACGATGCCCGCACCAGTGTCTGATCGAGCGCAGAGAGGATGGCCTCCAGCGCCAGCAGATTCTCCGGCCGGTCATCGACCAGGAGGATCTTGGCCTTCTGCACCATGGCCCGCCCTCCTCGCCCCGGCGGTACACCGGGCGCCGCCCCAGAGGACGACTCCCTTGCGCCGCCCGTCCTTGTGCCGGTCATGGTAGCCGCACCCCGCCTGTCGCCACACCCTGTCACCGCGATGTCACTGTGCACGTAGCAGAAACGCGGTGGGAGACCAGAAGGTTCCCCGAATACCGCCGTTCTACACGACCTCGGCCACACTGTGTCAGCAACTCCGTGTGACCAAGCCGGTTCTCGGTCATTGACCGCGCATCCACTGCTCCATCACTGACAACAGGTGATCCGGATCGACCGGCTTCGTCACGTAGTCGGAAGCTCCGGAGTCGATCGCCTTCTCCCGGTCGCCCTTCATCGCCTTCGCCGTGAGCGCGATGATCGGCAGCCCGGCGAACTGCGGCATCCTGCGGATGGCCGTCGTCGTCGCGTAGCCGTCCATCTCGGGCATCATGATGTCCATCAGAACAACCGTCACGTCGTCGTGCTGCTCCAGGACTTCGATCCCTTCCCGGCCGTTCTCCGCGTAGAGCACCGACAGGCCGTGCTGCTCCAGGACGCTCGTGAGCGCGAAGACGTTGCGGATGTCGTCGTCGACGATCAGGACCTTCTCCCCCTCGAAGTGGAAGCCGGGCCGCGCGGGCGCCGCCTCCTGCCCCGCGGCGGGCCACTGCTCCTGCGGCCGCTGGTCCTGGCCCCCCGCCGGCTGCCCCGGCAGCGCGGGCGGCTGCTGCTCCGGTGCCGAGCGGCGGCGGCGCCTGAAGAGCGCCGCCGGGCCCGCGGGAGCCTCCTGGCGGGCCGCGGCGGCACCGTCCTGCTCCGAGGTCTCGGGCGCCCTCGCGGGGCCCTCCGGGGCGGGCAGTTCCGCCGTGGAAGGCACCGGCGCGAGCTGCGCGTAACCCTGGGGAGGCAGTTCGCTCGGGTGCAGGGGCAAATAGAGCGTGAAGGTCGAACCGCGGCCCGGTTCGCTCTGTGCGTAGATCTCGCCGCCGAGCAGCCGCGCGATCTCCCGGCTGATCGACAGGCCGAGGCCCGTGCCGCCGTACTTGCGGCTGGTCGTGCCGTCGGCCTGCTTGAAGGCCTCGAAGATGACCCGCATCTTGCTCGCCGCGATGCCGATGCCGGTGTCCGTCACGGAGAAGGCGATCAGGTCGGCGCCCGCGTCCCTCAGCGAGCCCGCCTCCAGGAGCTGTTCGCGGATCGCGTTGGGCACGTCGTTGTTGGCGTGCCGGATCACCAGCTCGACCGCTCCGGAGTCGGTGAACTTCACCGCGTTCGACAGGAGGTTGCGCAGCACCTGGAGCAGTCGCTGCTCGTCCGTGTGCAGCGTCGCGGGCAGTTCCGGGGACACGCGTACGGAGAAGTCGAGCCCCTTCTCCGCGGTCAGCGGACGGAACGTGGCCTCTACGTAGTCGACGAGTTGGACCAGGGCGATGCGCGTCGGGGAGACGTCCATCTTGCCCGCCTCGACCTTCGACAGGTCGAGGATGTCGTTGATGAGCTGGAGCAGGTCCGATCCCGCCCCATGGATCGTCTCGGCGAACTCCACCTGCTTGGGCGTGAGGTTCGAGTCGGCGTTGTCGGCGAGCAACTTGGCGAGGATCAGCAGGGAGTTGAGCGGTGTGCGCAGCTCGTGCGACATGTTCGCCAGGAACTCGGACTTGTAGCGCATCGAGACCGCGAGCTGCTCGGCGCGCTCCTCCAGGACCTGCCGGGCCTCTTCGATCTCGGTGTTCTTGACCTCGATG
This sequence comes from Streptomyces sp. NRRL S-920, assembly GCF_000717945.1. Lineage (NCBI taxonomy): Bacteria > Bacillati > Actinomycetota > Actinomycetes > Kitasatosporales > Streptomycetaceae > Streptomyces > Streptomyces sp. NRRL S-920. The sequence continues at coordinate 9,051 of NZ_JODF01000006.1, read as the reverse complement.
TCGCGGTTCTGCTGGGCCAGCAGCTCGGCCTTCTCCTCCAGCTCCGCGTTCGAGTCCTGGAGCGCCTTCTGCCGGTTCTCCAACTCGGCCGACCGCTCCCGCAGTTGCTCGGTCAGCTCCTGCGACTGCTTGAGCAGCACCTCGGTCTTCGTATTGACGCTGATGGTGTTGACGCTCGTCGCGATCATCTCGGCGATCTGGTTCAGGAAGTCCTTCTGGATCTGCGTGAAGGGCTGGAACGCGGCCAGTTCGATCACGCCGAGCACGGTCCCTTCGAAGAGCACCGGAAGCACGATGACCTGTGCCGGGGGCGCCTCTCCGAGGCCGGACGCGATCCGCAGATAGCCGGAGGGCGCGTTCTCCACGAGGATCGTGCGCCGCTCCTTGGCCGCCGTGCCGATCAGCGTCTCGCCGGGCCGGAAGGACGTCGGCATGGACCCCATGGAGTAGCCGTAACTGCCGAGCATGCGCAGCTCGTACGCGTCCTCGTGGTCGCCCCCGAGATCCTTGCCGTCATCCGTGGGCATCGCCAGGAAGAACGCGCCGTGCTGCGCCGAGACCACCGGCGTCAGCTCGCTCATGATCAGCGAGGCGACGTCCTCCAGGTCGCGGCGGCCCTGCATCAGACCGGAGATCCGCGCGAGGTTGCCCTTCAGCCAGTCCTGTTCCTTGTTGGCGAGGGTGGTGTCGCGGAGGTTCGCGATCATCGTGTTGATGTTGTCCTGGAGGACCTGGATCTCGCCCGCCGCGTCGACCTCGATCTTGAGGTTGAGGTCACCCCGGGTCACCGCCGTGGCGACCTTCGCGATCGCGCGCACCTGACGGGTGAGGTTCCCGGCCATCTCGTTCACGGACTCGGTCAGGTCGCGCCAGGTGCCGTCGACGTCACGCACGCGCGCCTGGCCGCCCAGCTGGCCCTCCGTGCCCACCTCGCGGGCGACCCGGGTGACCTGCTCCGCGAACGACGACAGCTGGTCGACCATCGTGTTGATGGTCGTCTTCAGCTCCAGGATCTCGCCCCGGGCGTCGATGTCGATCTTCTTGGTGAGATCGCCCTTGGCAATCGCGGTGGTGACCATCGCGATGTTGCGGACCTGGCCGGTCAGGTTGGACGCCATCGAGTTCACGGACTCGGTGAGGTCCTTCCACGTACCGGAGACGCCCGGCACGCGCGCCTGGCCGCCCAGGATTCCGTCCGTACCCACCTCACGGGCCACGCGCGTGACCTCGTCGGCGAACGAGGACAGCGTCGTCACCATCGTGTTGACCGTGTCGGCGAGCTGCGCGACCTCGCCGCGCGCCTCGACCGTGACCTTCTTGGTGAGGTCTCCGTTGGCGACCGCCGCCGAGACCTGGGAGATGTTCCGCACCTGGCTGGTCAGGTTGTTGGCCATCAGGTTGACGTTGTCACTCAGGTCCTTCCAGATGCCGGTGACGCCCGGCACCCGCGCCTGGCCGCCGAGCTGCCCCTCGGTGCCCACCTCGCGGGCCACGCGCGTGACCTGCTCGGCGAACGAGGACAGCTGGTCGACCATGGTGTTGACGGTCGTGACGAGTTCGAGGATCTCGCCCTTCGCGTCGACGGTGATCTTCTTGGAGAGGTCGCCCATGGCGACGGCCGTGGTGACCTCGGCGATGTTGCGCACCTGGAGGGTGAGGTTGTTCGCCATGCCGTTCACGGACTGCGTGAGGTCCTTCCAGGTGCCCGAGACACCCTGGACCTCGGCCTGGCCGCCGAGGATGCCGTCCGTGCCCACCTCGCGGGAGACCCGGGTCACCTGTTCGGCGAAGGCGGACAGCTGGTCCACCATCGTGTTCAGGGTGTTCTTCAGCTCAAGGATCTCGCCGCGCGCGTCCACGTCGATCTTCTGCGACAGGTCACCGCGGGCCACCGCCGTCGCGACCTGCGCGATGTTGCGCACCTGGGCGGTGAGATTCCCGGCCATGCCGTTCACGGAGTCCGTCAGGTCCCGCCACACACCGGCCACGCCCGGCACCTGCGCCTGGCCTCCCAGACGCCCCTCCGTGCCCACCTCACGGGCCACCCGGGTCACCTGGTCGGCGAAGGCGGACAGCTGGTCGACCATCGTGTTGATGGTGTTCTTCAGCTCAAGGATCTCGCCACGCGCGTCGACCTCGATCTTCTGGGAGAGGTCACCGCGCGCCACGGCCGTCGTCACCTGGGCGATCTGGCGCACCTGCGACGTCAGGTTGCCCGCCATGAAGTTGACGGAGTCCGTGAGGTCCTTCCACGTACCGCTCACGCCGTCCACGCGGGCCTGACCGCCGAGGCGGCCCTCGGTACCCACGTCCCGCGCCATCCGCGTGACCTGGTCGGCGAAGGACGACAGCTGGTCCACCATCGTGTTCACGGTGTTCTTCAGCTGGAGCATCTCTCCGGAGACGTCCACCGTGACCTTCTGCGACAGGTCGCCGTTGGCGACCGCCGTCGTCACCTGCGCGATGTTGCGCACCTGACCGGTGAGGTTGCGGAAGGCGGTGTTCACCGAGTCGGTGAGGTCCTTCCACGTACCGGCCGCGCCCTGCACCTGCGCCTGGCCGCCCAGCTCACCCTCGACGCCGATCTCCCGCGCCACTCGCGTGACTTCGGAACCGAAGGCGGAGAGCTGGTCCACCATCGTGTTCACGGTGTTCTTCAACTCGAGCATCTCGCCCGCGACATCGACGGTGACCTTCTGTGACAGATCGCCGTTCGCCACCGCCGTCGTCACCTGCGCGATGTCCCGCACCTGCGTGGTGAGGTTGCGGAAGACCGTGTTGACCGAATCGGTGAGGTCCTTCCACGTCCCCGCGGCGCCCGGCACATTGGCCTGGCCGCCGAGCTGCCCCTCGGCTCCGACCTCGTTGGCCACGCGCGTGACCTCGTCCGCGAACGTACGCAGCGTCTCGGTCATCTGGTTGATGGTCTCGGCGAGCTGGGCGACCTCGCCGCGCGCGCTCACCGTGACCTTCTGCGACAGGTCGCCGTTCGCGACCGCCGTCGTCACCTGCGCGATCCCGCGCACCTGCGCGGTCAGATTGCCGGCCATCAGGTTCACCGAATCGGTGAGGTCCTTCCACACGCCGGCCACACCGGGCACCTGCGCCTGGCCGCCCAGCTCCCCCTCCGTGCCCACCTCGCGGGCCACCCGGGTCACCTCGGAGGAGAACGAGGAGAGCTGGTCCACCATCGTGTTGACGGTGTTCTTCAGCTCCAGCATCTCGCCCGCGACATGAACCGTGACCTTCCGGGACAAGTCACCCTTCGCCACGGCCGTCGTCACCAGCGCGATGTCCCGCACCTGCGCGGTCAGGCGGTACGCCATGGTGTTCACCGAGTCCGTGAGGTCCTTCCACGAACCGGACATCCCGCGCACCCTGGCCTGCCCGCCCAGCTTGCCCTCGGTGCCGACCTCGCTGGCCACGCGCGTGACCTCGTCGGTGAAGGTGGAGAGCTGGTCGACGAGGTTGTTGACCGTCCGCCCGACCTTCAGGAACTCCCCGCGCAACGGATGGCCGTTCCCGTCCACCGACTGCGCCCGCAGCTCCATGCGCTGCTCCAGGTCGCCCTCCGCCACCGCGGAGAGAACCCGGCCGACCTCGGAGACAGGACGTACAAGATCATCGACGAGGGCGTTCGACGCCTCGATCGCGGCGGCCCACGAGCCCTCGCTCGCTCCGCCCTCAAGTCGTTCCGTGAGTTTTCCCTCACGTCCGACCATGCGCCGCACCCGCGAAAGCTCACCCGTCAGGTGCAGATTCCGGTCAGCGACCTCGTTGAAGACAGCGGCGATCTGCGACATCACGTCGTCGCCGGAGACCGTGAGCCGCTTGCGGAAATTGCCGTCCCGCATCGCCACCAGGGCCGCGAGCAGCCGATTCAGGGCCGCCGCGTCCACGGAAGCAGTCGCCCCATTGCGCGGTTTGCGCTGTTTGTTCAGGGACTGTCCGTCTTTCGCGCGCGTCTTAGTGCCCCGCGTCGCTGCGCCAGACTCCACTGTGTCCCTCCCGCAAGGGTTGACCTACTGCTTGGGCCGCTCAGGCTGTCTCCATGAAGCTTGCCCAGTGTTTCACCATGGCCGAACCAGGCCATAACAGTTCGGCAGCTTCGCACACCGTCCGCACACCCTCCGGGCGGAAACACTGACGACCGGCATCCGCTTGGACGGCGAAGGTAAGTAACCTTGCATCCGGCTGTCCAACCACCCCGGTCCTGCCCGGCCAGGGCGGTGGTACACGAACAAGCGGGCATCGGAGGGGCGGCCGCACCATGAGTTCGGGAGAACTGGGCGTCGATACAGTCGACACCGTCGATACTCGTCCGAGGAGTGCTGTGATCACCGCGCGTGCGGCTGCGACCTTCGAGCCCGTCGGGCGTTCCGTCGCCACGGCCCGCTCCTTCGTGCGCGACACCCTCCAGGGCTGGGGGTTCACGGACATCGCCGACGACGCCGTCGTCCTCACCAGCGAGCTGGTGACCAACGCCGTGGTGCACGCCGGCACGGCCGCCGACGTCCTGTGCCTGCGCAGCGCCGACGCCGTACGCATCGAGGTCTCCGACCACTATCCGGAACGGGAAATCCCGCTCCAGCAGTCCTCCGCCAACATGGGGAGCCCGGACCGCGAGGGCGGCCGCGGCCTCCAGCTGTGCGCCGCGCTCGCCACCCGCTGGGGCGTCGAGTACACCCCCACGCACAAGCAGGTCTGGTTCCAACTCGACCTCCCCCACCGCCCGGTGGGCACCCGCACCGCGGGCCCCTCGCTCCCCGCCGACCTCCTGCCCATCGCCGACGGCCGCGTCCGCGTCGCCGTCATCCAGATCGACCGCCTGGGCGCCATCTCCGCGTGGAACGAGGACGCGGAGGACCTCTTCGGATACGCCGCCGAGCACGTCACCGGCAAGCCGCTGAACGACCTGGCGGCCTGGCCGCACACCCCCGGCACCAGTACCGGCATCGCCGAGGCCCTCCAGCTCTCCCGCTGGGAAGGCAGCTACGGCATCCGCGGCGCCCACGGCCGCGTGATTCCCGTATACGCCTCCCACCTGCGCGTCCGCGACACCGACGGCGAACCGTCCACGGTCTGCCTTCTCGTACGCGACGACGAGCGCGCCGTCCTCCAGACCCCGCTGCGCGGCGCGACCCCCGAGCAGGCCACGCTCAGCGAGCCGAACGCCACGGACCCCTTCGAGGTCTTCATCGGCTCCCCCGCCCCCGATGACCTCGACGGCCTGCTCCAGCGCACCGTCGAGCGCGCCCGCGACATGCTCGACGGCGACGCCGCCTTCCTGCTCCTGGCCACCGACGACGAGACGGAGCTGGAGGTGCGCGCCTCCACGGGCCTGCCCTCGGCCCGCCAGCGCTTCGCCCGCGTCCCCGTCGAGGCGGGCCCCGGACGCTACGGCTCGGCCCGCATGCCGGCCGTCCACGAGGACCTCACCGTCGTCCCCGGCGCCGTCCCGCTCCTCAACGGCACGGGCATGCGCTCCGTCGTCACGGTCCCCCTCAAGGTCGAGGGCCGCCTCACCGGCTCCCTCGGCGTCGCCGCGGAGGCTCCCGACCGGTACTCGAACGAAGAAGCCCTGCGCCTCCAGTTCGCCGCCGACCGCATCGCCCTCGCCGTGGAGTCCGCGCGCCTCGGCGAGCTGGAGCGGCTCCGCCGCGGCTCGCTCTCGTTCCTCGTCGAGGCCTCCGACCTCCTCGCCGGCACCCTCGACCGTGACCAGACGCTGGCCCTGATGGCCCAGATGACGGTCCCGACGCTCGCCACCTGGTGTGCCGTCTACACCATCGCCGACCAGTCGGCCGAGCCCTACCTCTCGTACGTCCTGCACGAGGACGAGGACCGCATCGACGGCCTGAAGGCGCTCCTCTCCAAGATCGCCCCGCCCGACCCGGTGCCCACCCCGGGCGCCCGCGTCTGGGCCGCCCCTTCGGAGGCCGCACACCAGGCGGCGCTGCGCACCTCCATGCGCAGCCTCGGCCTCGGTGAGCCTGTGACGCTGGGTTCGGGCATCGGTACGACGCTCTCCACGGCGTCCGCGGTGGGCGGCGAGACGGTGGTCCTCCCCCTGGTCGCCCGCAACCGCGTCATCGGCATGCTCACGCTCGGTAAGCCCTCCGACGAGCACTTCCGCCAAGAGATCCTGGAATTGGCCGAAGATCTATCCCGCCGAGCGGCCCTGGCGCTGGACAACTCCCGTCTCTACTCCGAGCGCATGGCCATCAGCCAGTCCCTCCAGCGCAGCCTGCTGCCGCCCGGACTGCCCCAGATCCCGGGCGTGGAGGTCGACGTCATCTACCGCGCGGCCGGCGAGGGCAATGAGGTGGGAGGCGACTTCTACGACCTCTTCCCGATCCGCGACGGCGCGTACGGCTTCGCGATCGGCGACGTCTGTGGCACGGGCCCGGAGGCCGCGGCCGTCACGGGCCTCGCCCGGCACGCGCTGCGCCTGCTGGCGCGCGAGGGCTTCGGCGGCCCGGCCGTCCTGGAGCGCCTGAACGCCGCGATCCTCGACGAGGGGTCCCGCAGCCGCTTCCTGACTCTCCTCTACGGCGAGTTGTGGCCGCAGGAGGACGGCTCGGCGGTCCTGAAGATCGTCTGCGCCGGCCACCCGCTCCCGCTGCGCCTGCGCCAGGACGGCACGGTCGAGCCGTACGCGGAACCGCAGCCGCTGCTCGGCGTCATGGACGACCTGGAGCTGTACGAGCAGACGGTGACGCTCGATCCGGGCGACGTCCTGCTCTGCGTGACCGACGGCGTCACCGAGCGCCGCGAGGGCACCCGCATGCTCGGCGACGACGGCCTCGCCGACGTCCTGACGACGTGCACGGGCCTGACGGCCGGCGCGGTGGCGGCCCGCATCATGCGCGCGGTGGAGCGCTTCGCGTCGGACGCTCCGTCCGACGACATGGCGATCCTCGCGATGCGCGTCCCCGGCCTACAGAAGGACTGAGCGCCCCGGGGCACCCGCCGGGTGCCCCGGACACCGCCGAACCCCCGCGCATCCCCCATCCCCCATCCCCCTGTGAACATGACGAAGGCCCCCGCCCAACTGGGCGGAGGCCTTCACAAGTTGAGCCCCCAAGCGGAATCGAACCGCTGACCTTCTCCTTACCATGGAGACGCTCTACCGACTGAGCTATAGGGGCCTGCTGTCCTTCGCGGTTTCCCGCGCGGCAACGAAATAGATCATACCTGAAATCCGAGCCCTTCCGAACCGCCCGTTCCTCTGGACCGCCGGCCCCGGCGCTGCCACTCTGCGCGCATGCCGACCCGACGCGCCTCGCTGCCGCGGTCCGCCTTACCCCTGGCGGCCGCTCTCCTGCTCCTGCCGCTCACAGCCTGCGGATCCGAGACCGACAAGGGCGACCCCGAGCCCACGCGGAAACCGACGGCCGCGGAGACCCCGCGCCCGGGCGACCAGAAAGTGACGCTGTCCTGGAAGGGCGAGAAGCGCGTCTACACCGTCCACGCTCCGCCCGGCTATACCCGGTCCGAGCAATTACCTCTGGTCGTCGCCATGCACCCCTATCCGGCCGACGGTAAGGAAGTGGCCGCCATCAGCGGCCTGAACACCAAAGCGGACGAGGAGAACTTCCTCGTCGCCTACCCCGACGGCCTCAACCAGGGCTTCAACGCGTTCATCTGCTGCGGCTCCGAGGACGACACCGGATTCATACGTACGCTCGTCAAGCGGCTGACCGGCACCTGGAACGCCGACCCGGCGCGCGTCTACGCCACTGGCATTTCCAACGGCGGCGACATGTCGTACAAACTCGCCGTCGAACTCCCCGACACCTTCGCGGCGATAGCCCCGGTCAGCGGCGGCTATCTCGGCACCGACGCGGAGAAGGACTCGTACATGCCGAAGACCCCGGTCTCGGTCATCACCTTCATCGGCGGCCTCGACGAGCACTATGCCGGTATGAACGCGGGCATCAACGCCTGGCAGAAGCGCCTGTCCTGCGAGCCGGGCAAGCCGCAAAGGCTGAGGAACGACATCAGGAAGACCACCGCCGACTGCCGCGACGGTTCGCGCGTGGTCGTCTACCGGCTTCCCGAGATGGGCCACTCGTGGCCGAACGGCGCGGGCGGCACCATGTCCGACCCGAAGGCCGGCGTCAACGCGACCGATCTGATGTGGGAGTTCTTCACGTCCCACCCCAAGAAGGCGTCCTAGAAAGCGGGCTGGAGGAGCCCGCCGAGGGCGTTGCAGGCGGAGACCACACGCTGCAACTCGCGCCGCGACATCGACGCGTCGACCGGCAGCGCGAGCGTCTCGTCCGCGGCCCGCTCGGTCTCGGGCAGGCACACGTCCCGCCGGAATTGCGGTAGCCGGTGCACCGGCGTCTTCACGGGCACCCAGCAGTTGACGCCCTTGGCCCGTACGGCGCGGGCGAACGCGTCCCGGTCGGGCCGCCCGTTCCCGGGCACGCGCACCACGAACTGCTGGTAGCTGTGCTCCTCACGGACATCCGGCGTGACGACTCCACTGAGCCGCCCGCTCAGGTACGCGGCATGCGCCCGCCGCCGCTCGATGCCTTCGTACGGCGTCTCCGACTCGCCCTGCTCCAGGACGAGGAACCCCTGCCGCTGCCCCAGCTCGCGCAGTCGCCGTACGTCGGCCTGGTTCCCGAAGCGGTGTACGACGATGACGGCGGCCGTACGCGGGGTCACCGCCGAGGCGACGGCGTCAGGGTCTAGGCAGTACGTCGCCGGCTCTATGTCGGCGAACACCGGCAGCGCTCCCGCGAGGACGACGGCCTCGGCGACCTCGGCGTTCCCGTAGGCGGGCACGACCACCTCGTCACCGGTACCGACACCAGCGGCGCGCAACACTCCAACAGTCCCCATGCCTTCGGATGTTGGCCGCGCAACGTGAACGGCAAGTGACGCAAAACAAAAAAGAGCTGGTCCCTGAACCGAAGTTCAGGGACCAGCTCTATCAAGATTAGTTCGGCGGCGTCCTACTCTCCCACAGGGTCCCCCCTGCAGTACCATCGGCGCTATGAGGCTTAGCTTCCGGGTTCGGAATGTAACCGGGCGTTT
>NZ_JODF01000005.1:0-286540 GCF_000717945.1 Streptomyces sp. NRRL S-920 | reverse complement strand
GCCCACCCCCGTGCCGGTGCCGGCCGCCGCCCCCGCCCCGCGCCCTCTCCGCGGCGCCTGCCGCGGCGGGCGAGCCCTCGCTCCGGCCTCCTGGGACAGCTTCACGCGACTCCTCTCGACACGGCGGGGCGCACACGGCTCGGCACCCCGCCCGGATCAGTGTGCCGAGCTTACTCGGTCTTGACAATCATTTTCATCTAGTGTGATGCTCTCGGCGTCCCGGGGACCCGCACGCCCCCCGGCCTCTCCTGCTCTCACGTCCCTACGGGGGGTCTTCGTCATGCACGCCCATATCGCCGAAGCGGTGAAGAAACCCGATCTCATATCCCTCGAACCGGATCTGGCCTGCCTCCGGTTCGAGACCATGAAGATCTACTCGGCCCTCGGAGCCGTCCGCCATCTCCTGGAAACGGGCGCCGTCGAGCCCGGCGGCACCCTCATCGACAGCTCCAGCGGCATCTACGCCCAGGCCCTGGCCCTCGCCTGTCACCGCTACGGCATGAAGTGCCACATCGTCGGCTCGACGACGGTGGACCGTTCGACACGCGTGCAGCTGGAGATACTCGGCGCCACGCTGGAGCAGGTCGCGCCCTCCAAGAACCTGCGCCTCGACCAGGAGTTGAGGGTGCGCCGCATCGCCGAGATCCTGGCCGCCAACCCCTCGTACCACTGGATGCGGCAGTACCACGACGCCATCCACTACTACGGTTACCGCGAGGTTGCCGAGTCGATCGACAAGGACGTGCCCGCGGGCCCCCTCACGCTCCTCGGCGGCGTGGGGTCGGGGGCCTCGACCGGCGCCCTCGGCACCTATCTGCGCGAGGCCGGGCGGGACGTGACGCTCATCGGCGTCCAGCCCTTCGGCAGCGTCACCTTCGGCTCCGAGCACGTCGCGGACCCGGACATGATCATCGCCGGGATCGGCAGCGCCATCGCGTTCCAGAACGTCCGGCACGAGCTGTACGACCGCGTGCACTGGGTGAACTTCGAGCACGCCGTCTCCGGAGCGGTCTCGCTGCTGCGCACCAGCGGCATCTTCGCCGGGCTCTCGGCGGGCGCCTCGTATCTGAGCGCGCTGTGGGAGCGGCGCCGGGACGGCACGCGTACGTACGTCTTCATCGCCGCCGACACCGGCCACCGCTACGTCGAGAGCGCCTACGCCCGGCACCAACAGGCCCTGGACATCGACACGTTGAAGCCGCACGAGATCACCTCGCTCGACCAGCTCAAGCACCCCTGGTCCACCACGGCCTGGCCTCCCGTCACCTCCTGAACCACCCGCTGCCCCACCCCGGCGATCCCAGAGAGAACCCACATGTCACACCCCACACCCCACACCGTCGCGGAGCTGACCGAGGCCGTCCTGGCGGGCGCCCACGGCCCCGACCCGGCCGAGCTGACCGTCACCAGCGCGTTCTGGCTCTACAACACCACCCGGCTGGCCGGCGGCGACGTCACGTACCACAACCACTATCTGCTGCTGCGCGTCGGCGACTCGTTCGGCGCCTGCTCCTTCGAGGCGGGTGAACTCGCCCCGGAATTCTGCGAGAACGCCTCCGGCCACTCCCTGGACAAGCTCCTGCGTGACGAGTGCGCGCCCGTGCGCACCGCCGCCCTCGACGCCTACCTCTCCCGGGTGCGACCGCACCGCGACGCCGACGACGCCGAGCGCGTCATGCTGCCCACCGGCACCCCCGAGGTCCGCGCCGAGGCCCGGGACGCCGCCGTGGCGGGGCTCCTCGACATCGCGCCCGGCGCCAAGGTCGCCCTGATCGGCGTGGTCAACCCGCTCGTCGCGGCGATACGGGAGCGGGGCGGCGTCTGTCTGCCCTGCGATCTCAACCTGCGGACGACCGCGTGGGGCGACCCCGTCACCGACGACATGACCGAAGTACTCGCCCAGGCCGACGCGGTGGTCGCCACCGGCATGACGCTCAGCAACGGCACCTTCGACCTGATCCTCCAGCACTGCGTCGAGCACCAGGTGCCGCTGACCGTCTACGCCCAGAGCGGCAGCGCCGTGGCCCGTGCCTTCCTCGGTGCGGGCGTCACCGGCCTGAACGCGGAGCCGTTCACGTTCTCCCAGTTCAGCGCCGACGCCACGCCGATGTACCGCTACCGGGCCGCCCTCACGGACGGAGCCGCGGCGTGAGCGTCGATGCCACCAAGGACACCCGTGACATCGCGGAGGAAGAGGAAGCGGTGCCGGGCGATCTGCGCATGGCCCGCGCCCTGTGGCCCGTCCTCCTCGCCTCCGCGGTCGGCCTGCTCCCCTTCACCGTGTTCAGCACCTACCTCGTACCGATCGCCGACGAGGCGGGCAGCGGCGTCGCCGCGATGGGCGGCCTGCGCGGACTCGGCGGTCTCGCCGCGCTCCTGGTGGGCACCGCGCTGGCCCCGCTGATCGACCGGGTGCCCAAGGAGTGGGCGGCGGCGGGCGCGCTCGCCGCGCTCGGACTCTCGGCGGCGCTCGGCGCCAGCGGCGACTTCGTCCTGCTCGCTGTGTTCTGCCTGCTCATCGGCGCGAGTACGGCCGTCCTGAACCCCGCGCTGACGGCCGCGGCCGCCGACCGCTTCGGCACCGGCAAGGCCGCGGGGCGCGCGGCGACACTGGTCACCGCCACCCAGTCGATGACCGCGATGCTCGCCGCGCCGGTCATCGCGCTGCCCGCACTGTTCTGGGGCTGGCAGGGCGACCTGTTCGGTGTGACGGCGGTGGCGCTGCTGCTCGCGGTGGTCTTCGTCGCCCGGCGCGAGAAGCGGCGGGAGGCGGCCTCGGGCGCCGCGCCCGCCGAGCCGCGCCTCGGCTACCTCGCCTCGTTCAAGGCACTCGCGGCGGTCCGCGGTGTGGTGCCGCTGCTGCTGATCGGCTTCCTGCGCACCGCGGTGTTCATGGGCTACCTGGCGTATCTCGCGGCGTTCTACGAGGAGCGGTTCGACCTCGACGCCGGGGTCTTCGCCTTCGTATGGACGCTGAGCGGCGCTGCGTTCTTCGTCAGCAATCTGCTCACCGGCCGCGTCACCAACTCCGCCGCGCCGCGCCTGTCCACGGAGCGGATGCTCGCCGTCGGCCTGGTCGCCGCCCTCATCTCCGTCGTCGGCTTCTACTTCACCCACTGGCTGCCGCTCGCCCTGGCCATGACCGCGCTGCACGCGGCGAGCCACGCGATCGTCGCCGCGTGCGTGGTGAGCCTCATCGTGCGGCGCTGCGGTACGTCGCTGCGCGGCTCGGCGCTGAGCCTGAACGCCGCGGGGCAGAGCCTCGGCGTGTTCGTCGGCGCGGCGCTCGGCGGGGCGGGCCTCGGTCTCGCCGGCTACCCGGGCGTCGCCGTCGTGTTCGGCGCCCTCGTCGTCGCGGCGCTCGGCGCGGCCGCCCTGGTGCTGCGCGCGCGGCTTCGGAACGACAGGGACGACAGGGACGACAGGGATGACAGGGATACGGAGGTCGAGGCGTCGTGAGCACTGTCGCGGAGGCGGCGCCTCCCCGGGCCCGGGCCGCCGTGCGGGACCGGCTCGCCTCGCCGAGGGCCCTGGTCCTGACGTGCGTCGCGCTCTTCCTCGTCCTTCTCGCCTCCGTCGTCGTGGCCATCGGGCTCGGCGCCGCCCTCGTGACGCCCGCCGAGACGGCCCGCTATCTGTGGGCGGCGCTCACCGGGGGGCGGATCGGCGCGGACGAGATCACGACGTACCAGATCATCTGGCAGATCCGCACGCCCCGCGTGCTGCTCGCCGCGCTGGTGGGGGCGGGGCTGAGCGCGGTCGGTGTCGCCATCCAGGCGATGGTGCGCAACGCCCTCGCCGACCCCTTCGTCCTCGGCGTCTCCTCCGGGGCGTCGGTGGGCGCGGTCGGCGTGACGGTCACCGGAGGCCTTGCCGCGCTCGGCGTCTACGCGGTGTCGGCCGGGGCGTTCATCGGGGCGGTCGTCGCGTCGTTCCTCGTGTACGCCGCCTCCTCCAGCCGGGGCGTGCTCTCGCCGCTGCGGCTCGTCCTGACCGGCGTGGCCATGTCGCTGGGCTTCCAGGCCGTGATGAGCGTGATCATCTACTTCGCGCCGGACAGCGAAGCGACCAGCATGGTCCTGTACTGGACCATGGGCAGCTTCGGCGCGGCCAGTTGGGGCGCGCTGCCCGTCGTCGCCGCGGCCGTGCTCGTCGGACTCGCCGTGCTGTACCGGCACGGGCGGGCGCTGGACGTGCTGGCGCTCGGCGACGAGACCGCGGCGAGCCTCGGCCTCGCCCCCGACCGGCACCGCAGGTCCCTGCTCGTGCTCGTCTCGCTGATCACCGGCGTGATGGTGGCGGTGAGCGGCGCCATCAGCTTCGTGGGGCTCGTCATGCCGCACCTGGTGCGCATGGTGGTCGGTGCGGGGCACGCCCGTGTCCTCGCCGTCGCCCCGCTCGTCGGCGCGGTCTTCATGGTCTGGGTCGATCTGTTGTCCCGCACGGTCGTCGCGCCGCGCGAGCTGCCGCTGGGTGTCATCACCGCGCTCGTCGGGGTGCCGGTGTTCATCGCGCTGATGCGCCGCAAGGGCTATGTGTTCGGGGGGCGTTGAGATGGATCTGCGCATCGAGGGGCTCGGGGTCGTCATCGACGGCAAGAGTCTCGTGGAGGAGCTGTCGCTCGACGTGGGCGGCGGTGAGGTCGTCGGCCTCGTCGGCCCGAACGGCAGCGGGAAGTCGACCGCGCTGCGCTGTGTCTACCGCGCGCTGCGCCCTGCCCGAGGCACCGTCCGGGTCGGCGGCGACGACGTCACCGGCCTGCCGATGCGCCGCAGCGCTCAGCTGATCGCCGCCATGACACAGGACGGCGCCGTCGACCTCGACTTCACCGTCGAGGAGGTCGTCGCGCTCGGCCGGGCGCCGCACCAGCGCGGCAACCAGGCGCTGAGCGCCCGCGAACGCGAGCTGTGCGCACGGGCGATGGAGCGGCTCGACATCCGGCACCTGGCCAAGCGGGGCGTTCTGACCCTGTCGGGCGGGGAGCGCCAGCGCGTGCTGCTCGCCCGCGCCCTCGTCCAGGAGCCCGGTGTGCTCGTCCTCGACGAGCCGACCAACCACCTCGACGTACGCCACCAGATCGAGGTCCTGTCGCATCTGCGCGGCGCGGGGCTCACCGTCCTCGTCGTGCTGCACGACCTCAACCTCGCAGCGGCGGCCTGCGACCGGATCGGCGTGCTGTCCCAGGGCCGCCTGGTGGCCTCGGGAACCCCCGAGGACGTCCTCACCGAACAGCTCATGGCCGATGTGTTCGGTGTGAAGGCGACCGTCGTCCCGCATCCGCTCACCGGCGACCCCCAGCTGCTGTACGCGCTGCACCCCGCGCTCTGACCGCCGTACCACCCTCTTCGAAAGGCACTGCCACCCCATGTCCCCCACCCGTTCCCTCGCCGTGGGCTCCGCGCTCGCGGCCACACTGCTGCTCGCCGGCTGCGGCGCCGACGTCGACTCGGACGGCGCCGCGAAGGCGTCCGAGAAGGTCACCGTCAAGAGATGCGGCGAGTCCGTCCCGTACAAGGTGCCCCAGCGCGCCGTGGCGTACGAGGGCGGCAGCGCCGACAAGCTGTTCAGCCTCGGCCTGACCGAGCACGTCCACGGGTACGTGATGCCGCCCGCCAACCCGCCGGTGAGCGAGTCGCCCTGGGCGTCGGAGTACGCCAAGGTGAAGATGCTCAGCGACGACCTGCTCAACAAGGAGATCGTCGTCGAGGCCAAGTCCGACTTCGTCGTCGCGGGCTGGAACTCCGGCTTCAGCGACCAGCGCGGCATCACCCCGAAGATCCTCGACAAGCTCGGCATCCAGAGCTTCATGCACACGGAGAGCTGCTTCAACTACCCCGGGCACCCGCAGAAGGTGACGCCGTTCAAGGCGCTCTACAGCGACCTGGAACGACTCGGGAGGATCTTCCGTGTCGAGAAGAAGGCCGACGAGGTCGTCGGGGACCTGAAGAAGCGGGTGGCGGCCGTCGCGGAGAAGGCGCCGGGCGGCAAGCCGGTGCCGGTCTTCCTCTACGACTCCGGGACCGACCAGCCCTTCACGGCGGGCAGCCAGGTACCGCCGAACGACATCATCAAGACCGCGGGCGGCAGGAACGTCTTCGACCAGCTCGACGCGCGGTGGACGCAGGTCAACTGGGAGGCCGTCACCAAGGCCGAGCCCGAGGTCGTCATCATCTTCGACTACGGCGACCAACCCGCGAAGAAGAAGATCGAGTTCCTGAAGAAGTCCCCGCACACCAAGGAGCTTCCCGCGGTCAGGAAGAACAACTTCTTCGTCCTCGACTACAACGAGGGCATCAGCGGGCCCCGCAACATCGACGGTCTGGAGAAGTTCGGGAAGTACCTGCGGGAGCTGAAGCGCTGACCCGGTGGTCCGTCCCTGTCGCGGCTCAGCCCGCGAAGGGCGTGCCCGGCAGTCCACGGCCCGCGTCCGGCAGCACGAGCACCGACCCCGCCAGCGGGTGCGGGCGCTCCTGGCCGGCGCGGGCCGTGGTGATGTAGAGGTCACGCAGGCCGGGGCCGCCGAAGGCGCAGGCCGTGGGGCGGGGTACGGGGAGTTCGACGGTCAGGTCGAGCCGTCCCGCGGGGGTGTACCGGCGGACGGCTCCGCCGTTCCAGAGGGCGACCCAGACGCAGCCGTCCGCGTCCACGGTCAGCCCGTCGGGGTCCCCCGCACCTTCCTCGATCACCACGAACGGGCGCCGACCGCGCGCGTGCCGCCCGTCGAAGTCGAGGACGTCGACGCGGCGCGTCGGGCTGTCGGCGTAGTACATGAGCCGCCCGTCGGGGCTCCAGCCCGTGCCGTTGCTGACGGCGACGTCGCCGAGCGGCCCGGACTGCTCGGTGGCGGTGCCGTCGGGGGCGACGCGGGTGAGGCCGCCGCCGCCCGGCGCCTCGTCGTAGCGCATGGTGCCCGCCCAGAGGGCGCCGTCGGGAGCGACGGCGGCGTCGTTGCCGCGCCGCCCCGGCACGGGGTCGCGCACCAGCCAGGAGAAGGGCGAGCCGCCGGGACCGTACAGGCCGACGCCGTCACGGAGGTTGACCACCAGGCCGCCGCCCGCGCGGGGCTTCGCGGCGCCGACGTGCTGTTCGGTGGCCATGACCGTGCGGCGGCCGTCGGCGGGGTCGTACGTGTGGACGCGGGAGGCGAGGATGTCGACCCAGATGAGGCGTCCGGTGGCCGCGTCCCAGGTGGGGCCCTCGCCGAGCCGCGCCTGCTCCCGCACCGCCACCTCGTACGCGGCTCGCCTCGCCCGCCCGGCGCCCCTGGCCGGCGCGGCCCTCCTCCCGGGAGCGGCCCTCCTCCCGGACGCGATTCCCCTCCCGGAAGCGGCCCTCATCACGCGCCCCGGTGGCCGAGGCGGGCCGACAGGTCGCCCGCGCCCTTGGCGGCCAACTCGGCCAGCTCCCGCTCGCGCTCCTCGCTCCAGCGGATCATCGGCACGGAGATGGAGAGCGCCGCGACGACCCGGCCCGCGCTGTCCCGCACGGGCGCGGCCACACAGCTGACGTCCGGGTTGGACTCCCGGTGCTCGACCGCGACACCCCGTTCGCGGACGGCCGCGAGGGCGGCGACGAGTTCGTCCGGGTCGGTGATGCTGGCGGGGGTCATGGCGGTGAACTCCCTGCCTTTCAGGCGGGCTTCCAGCTCGGGCAGCGGCAGCGAGGCGAGCAGCATCTTGCCGACCGAGGTGCAGTGCGCGGGGAGCCTGCGGCCCGCCGCGGAGACCATGCGCACCGCGTGGGTGGAGTCCACCTTGGCGATGTAGATGACGTCGGTGTCCTCCAGGATGGCGACGTGGACGGTCTCGTCGCAGGTCTCGGCGACCTCGCGGGCCACCTGCTGGCCCTCCGCGGCGAGGTCCAGCTGCTCGGCGTAGCGGCTGCCGAGCTGGTAGGTGCGCACACCGAGGCGGTAGCGGCCCGGCTGGTCCGGGATCTGGACGAGATACGAGCGGGCCGCCAGAGTGGTGAGCAGCTCGTGCACGGTGGTGCGCGGCAGCTGAAGCCTGCGGGTCACCTCGGGTGCGGAGAGCGTCCCGTCCCCCTCCAGGAACAGTTCGAGTATGTCCAGCGACCTGGTCACCGCGGGAACCAGTCGTCCCATGAGGCCTCCCACCCTGTGCGTCCGAGATTTCGGCCGCCGACCGATATGACGAACACAGGTTAGGCGTGGGGCCGTTCGCCACGCAATGGCAGCCCGGACCCGGATGACCCGCGCACCGCCCCACCGCCGCCCCAAGACCGTTGCGCGCGACCCATTGACACGTTCCGGCCACCGTGAATACCGTCACGCCACCATTTCGAACGTGTGACGAAATACCGAACAAACCAAGGGGCAACCGCCTTGCGCATCACGGGAATCAGCACACATGTGGTCGGCACGCCCTGGCGTAATCTCACCTACGTCCAGGTGCACACCGACGAGGGCCTGACCGGCATCGGTGAGACCCGCATGCTCGGCCACACCGACGCACTCATCGGCTACCTCCGTGAGGCGGAGGCCAACCACATCGCCGGGTCCGACCCGTTCGCGGTCGAGGACCTCGTCCGCAGGATGAAGTACGGCGACTACGGCCGGGCCGGCGAGATCGTGATGTCGGGCATCGCGGTCATCGAGACGGCCTGCTGGGACATCAAGGGCAAGGCACTGGGCGTCCCCGTCTGGCAGCTGCTCGGCGGCAAGGTCACCGACCGCGTCAAGGCGTACGCGAACGGCTGGTACACCACCGAGCGCACCCCGGAGGCGTACCACAAGGCCGCCCAGGGGGTCATGGAGCGCGGCTACCGCGCGCTGAAGATCGACCCGTTCGGCACCGGGCACTACGAACTCGACCACGAACAGAGCCTGTACGCCGTCTCGTTGATCGAGGCCGTGCGCGACGCGATCGGGCCGGACGCCGAGCTGATGCTGGAGATGCACGGCCGGTTCTCGCCCTCCACGGCGGTCCGCCTCGCCCGCGACCTCGCGCCGTTCCGCCCCGCCTGGCTGGAGGAGCCGGTGCCGCCGGAGAACCTCAAGGCCCTGGAGAAGGTGGCCGCGAAGGTGGACATGCCCGTGGCGACCGGCGAGCGCATCCACGACCGGATCGAGTTCCGGGAGCTGTTCGAGAGCCAGGCAGTGGACATCATCCAGCCCGACGTCGGTCACATCGGCGGCATCTGGGAGACCCGCAAGCTCGCGGCCACCGCCGAGACCCACTACATGCTGGTCGCCCCGCACAACGTGGGTGGCCCCGTGCTGACCGCGGCATCGCTCCAAGTCGGTTTCACCGCACCGAACTTCAAGGTCCTTGAGCACTTCAACGACTTCGCGGACGCCGACATCAAGAAGATCGTCAGGGGCGCGCCGCAGGTCGATCCGGAGACCGGCTGCTTCGAGCTGTCGCACGCTCCCGGCCTCGGTGTCGAGCTGGACATCGACGCGGCCGCCGAATTCCCCCAGCAGCAGGCCCGGTTCGACCTGTGGGCCGAGGGCTGGGAGAAGCGTTCGCCCGGCGGGGCCGAGAAGTGAGCGGCCGCGCGATCGTGGTGGACCGGCCGGGCGAGCACCGGCTGGTCACCGGCGACGTCCCGGTGCCGGGCCCCGGCGAGGTCCTCGTCCAGGTGGCCGCCGCCGGGATCTGTATGAGCGACCGTGAGGTGTACGACGGTCATCGCGACGCCGCCTACGTCCGCTACCCGGTGACGCCCGGACACGAGTGGTCCGGGACCGTGACGGCGGTGGGCGCGGGCGTCGACCCCGCGCTCGTCGGCCGCAGGACCGTCGCCGAGGGGTTCCGGTCGTGCGGCCTCTGCGAGCGCTGCCGGTGCGGGGAGACCAGCCTGTGCACCGGTGGCTACGCCGAGACCGGGTTCACCGAGCCGGGCGCCTTCGCCGACCATCTGACCGTCCCCGCCCGGCTGTTGCATCCGCTGGCCGACGACGCGGACCTGCGCGCCGCCGCCCTGCTCGAACCGGCCGCGGTGATCGCGGCCGCCGTCCGGGCGGGCCGCCCGCGCCCCGGTGAGCGGGTCGCGGTGGTCGGCGCGGGCACCCTCGGGATGCTGGCGGTGCAGCTGCTCTCCGCGTCCTCCCCGGCCGAGCTGGCCGTCGTCGATCCGCGCGGGGCCCGCGGGGAGCGGGCGCGGGAGTTCGGCGCCACGGACGCGCTCTCGCCCGACGAGGCCCGGGCCGCCCAGGGCGGCTTCGACCTGGTCGTGGAGACGGCGGGCGCGGCGACCAGCGCCGCCTCGTCGTGTCTGCTCGCCCGCCGGGGCGGACGGGTCGTGCTCACCGGGATGTTCGCGCCGGGGGCGGTCGGCATCGACCCCGTACATCTGTCGCTGAGCCAGCTGGAGGTGCGGTCCGTCTTCGGGGCGTCGTCCTCGGCCTGGTCGGACGCGGTACGGGCCTTCGGCCTCGGCCTGCTCGACCCGGCGCCGCTGATCACGCACGAGTTTCCACTGGAGCGGTTCGGGGAGGCCGTCGCCCTCGTGGGCGGAGGCGATCCGAAGGTCGGGAAGGTGCTTGTGGTGCCTTGAGCATCTCGCTCACGTACGCCCCACTCACGTACGCCCCACTCAGGCACGCCCCACCAGGCGAACAGCATTCGATATATCGAACATTGGAGTACCGTGACCGCCCCGTCAGCCCCCCGGCGCCCCGGCGCCGACGCCCTCGCCCGGATCGGGCACCCCGTGCCCGCCGTCGATCCGGCCGACGCCTCCCCGCACACGTTTCCCGACGGCGGTACCTGGCGTACCGAGATCCCCTCGGTCGAGGGGCCCGAGGCCCTTGCCGTCGTCCTGAAGGAGAGCGCGCGCCTCGACGTGCCCGTCCACCGGATCAGTCAGGGCAGCGGCGTCTGGATGCTCACCGACGTCGAGATCACCGAGATGGTGGATTCGTGCGCCGCACGCGACATCGAGCTGTGCCTGTTCACCGGGCCGCGCGGCACCTGGGACATCGGCGGTGCCACCCGCACCGACTCCGGTGGCGCGGGCCCGCGCGCCCGTGGGCACGACGCTCTCGCGGGCTGCGTCGAGGACGCCGTACGCGCCACCGGGCTCGGGGTGAAGTGCCTGCTCGTCGCCGACGAGGGCGTGCTGTGGTCCCTGCACAGGCTCCGCGCCGCCGGGGTGCTCCCCCCGGACACCACGTTCAAGCTGTCCGCGCTGACCGGCCCGGTCAACCCGGCCTCGTACGAGGTGTACGAGCGTCTTGGCGCCGACTCCCTCAATGTGCCGTCCGATCTGAGCCCCGCCCATCTCACCGAGATCCGCCGGGTCAGCCGGGCCCCCATGGACATGTACGTCGAGGCGCCCGACGACCTCGGCGGGTACGTCCGGATGTACGAGGTCGCCGAGCTGATCCGGCGCGGCGCCCCGCTGTACGTGAAGTTCGGCCTCTCGAAGGCCACCGGCATCTACCCCTACGGCGCCCAGGTGCGCGACCATGCGCTCGCCACGGCCCGGGAACGGGTCAGGCGTGGCCGCCTCACCCTGGATCTGCTGGCCCGGCACGGCGCGGAAGGCGGCATGTCACCGCTCGGTGCGCGGCTGCCGGGTGAGCTGCGCCGCTTCGCCGTCCCGGAAGGGGACTGACCCATGCGCACCCGCACTCTCGGCATCACCGTCACCGCCGCGCTGCTCGCCGTCTCGCTGTCGGCCTGCGGTCAGGAGGCCAAGGGCGGCAGCCGCTACAAACCGGACGACGGCAAGGGCGGCACGATCGGCCTCGCCATGCCCACCAAGTCCTCGGAGCGGTGGATAGCCGACGGCAAGAACATGGCCTCGCAGTTCAAGAAGGCCGGTTACGAGACCGACCTCCAGTACGGCGACGACAAGGTGGAGAACCAGGTCGCCCAGATCGAGAACATGATCACGAAGGGCCACCGGCTCCTCGTGGTGGCCGCGATCAACGGCTCCGCGCTCACCGACGTACTGAAGCGGGCGAAGGACGCGGGCATCCCCGTGATCTCGTACGACCGGCTCATCCTCGGCACGAAGAACGTCGACTACTACGCGTCGTTCGACAACGAACGGGTCGGGCGGCTCCAAGGGCAGTACCTCGTCGACAAACTGAAGCTCGGCAAGCCCGGCGGGAGCGGGGAAGAGCCGCGCTCCATCGAACTGTTCGCGGGGGACCCGGACGACAACAACACCAAGTACTTCTGGAACGGCGCCATGAAGGTGCTGAAGCCGTACCTCGACAGCGGGCAGCTCGTCGTGCGCAGCAAGCAGACACGGCTGACGCAGGCCACGACGCTGAAGTGGGACGGCGGCACCGCGCAGAAGCGCATGGACGACCTGATCAGCAAGAGCTACGGCGACAAGCGCGTGGACGCCGTCCTCTCACCCTACGACGGGATCTCCCTCGGCATCATCTCCGCGCTGAAGAGCGCGGGGTACGGGTCGAGGAGCGAGCCGCTGCCGGTCATCACCGGGCAGGACGCCGAGCTGGCGTCGGTGAAGTCGATCATCCGCGGTGAGCAGACGCAGACCGTCTTCAAGGACACGCGGAAGCTGGCCGCGCAGACGGTGAAGATGGGCGACGCGGTCCTGAACGGCAAGAAGGTCCAGGTCAACAACACCACGGACTACCACAACGGCGAGAAGACCGTGCCGTCCTTCCTCCTGAAGCCGGTGAGCGTCGACAAGTCCAACACGAGGCTCCTGGTGGACGAGGGGTACTTCACGGCGGGGCAGCTCCGGTGAGCGCGCCCATTCTGGAGATGCGCGGGATCACCAAGACCTTCCCCGGCGTCAGGGCGCTCTCCGAGGTGAGTCTGACCGTGCGGCCCGGGGAGATCCACGCGATCTGCGGCGAGAACGGCGCCGGGAAGTCGACGCTGATGAAGGTCCTCAGCGGCGTGCACCCGCACGGCAGTTACGACGGCGAGATCCTCTTCGAGGGCGAGCCGATGACCTTCAAGGACATCCGCGCCGGCGAACGCCGGGGCATCGTGATCATCCATCAGGAGCTGGCGCTGGTCCCGTACTTGTCGATCGCGGAGAACATCTTCCTCGGCAACGAACAGGCCAGGCGCGGCATCATCGACTGGAACGACACCCTGCGCCGGGCGAGTGCCCTGCTCAAGCGGGTGGGTCTGCGCGAGAGGCCGCAGACGCCGGTCTGCGACATCGGCGTCGGCCAACAGCAGCTGGTGGAGATCGCCAAGGCCCTGTCGAAGGAGGTGAGGCTGCTGATCCTCGACGAGCCGACGGCCGCGCTCAACGACGACGACAGCGCGAAGCTGCTCGATCTGATCGTGGAGCTGCGGGGGCAGGGCATCGCGAGCATCATCATCTCGCACAAACTGAACGAGATCCGGCAGATCGCCGACGCGGTGACCATCCTGCGCGACGGGCAGTCCATCGAATCACTGACCGTACGTCAGACTCTGTCGACGGAGGCGGTGTTGTCGGAGGACCGCATCATCCGGGGCATGGTCGGGCGCGACCTCGACCACCGCTTCCCCGACCGCACCCCGTACGACGGCGCCGACGCCGCTGAACCGGCCCTGCGGGTGGCCAACTGGACCGTGCGCCACCCGGTCGACCACCAGCGCACGGTCGTCGACGACGTGTCGCTGACCGTGCGGCGCGGCGAGATCGTCGGCATCGCGGGCCTGATGGGCGCGGGCCGCACAGAGCTGGCGATGTCCGTGTTCGGGCGCTCCTACGGACAGTACGTCTCCGGGACCGTGGCGGTGAACGGCCGGCCCGTGGTCACCAGGACGGTCCCGGCGGCGGTCGACGCCGGCATCGCGTACGTCACCGAGGACCGCAAGCGCTACGGCCTGAACCTCATCGACAACATCAACCGCAATGTCTCGCTGGCCTCCCTGCCGGGGATGCGACGGCGCGGTGTGGTCGACGAGCATCACGAGCGCCAGGTCTCGGAGCGCTACCGCACGTCGATGAACATCAAGACGCCCACCGTCTACGAGCAGGTGGGCCGACTGTCGGGCGGCAATCAGCAGAAGGTCGTCCTGAGCAAGTGGATCCACGCCGACCCCGAGGTGCTGATCCTCGACGAGCCGACGCGCGGCATCGACGTGGGCGCCAAGTACGAGATCTACACCGTCATCGACAGACTCGCGGCGCAGGGCAAGGCGGTCCTTCTCATCTCCTCGGAGCTGCCCGAGCTGCTCGGGATGTGCGACCGGATCTACACGATGGCCGAGGGCCGCCTGACCGGCGAGGTCACGCGCGCGGAGGCCACCCAGGAAGTCCTGATGCGCCATATGACCACGACCAGAAGCAAGAGCTGAGGCCGCCATGACCACCACGACCACTCCCCCACGGGACCCGTCCCCCGCGCCACGGCCCGCCGCACGCTCGGCCGGTGCGCTGCTGCTCGACAGCATGCGCTCCAACATGCGCCAGTACGGCATGCTCATCGCCCTGGCGTTCATCGTCGTCCTGTTCCAGATCTGGACCGACGGCACGCTGCTGCTGCCGAACAACGTCTCCAATCTGATCCAGCAGAACGGCTACATCCTCATCCTGGCCATCGGCATGATGATCGTCATCATCGCGGGCCATATCGATCTGTCCGTCGGCTCGCTGGTGGCGTTCGTGGGCGCCATGTCGGCGGTGATGATGGTCAAGCACGACATGCCGTGGGTGCTCGCCCTCGTCCTGTCCCTGCTGATCGGCGCGGTCGCGGGAGCCTGGCAGGGCTTCTTCATCGCGTACGTCGGCATCCCGTCGTTCATCGTGACGCTGGCCGGCATGCTGCTCTTCCGCGGCCTCACGCAGATCGTCCTGGAGGGCCAGTCGCTGGCCCCCTTCCCCGACGGCTTCCAGAACATAGCCAAGGGCTTCATCCCGGAGATGGGCCCGTACACGCAGTACCACAACCCCACCCTGCTGCTCGGCCTCGTCACCATCGCCTTCCTGCTCTTCCGTGAATGGCGGGGCCGCAAGCGGCAGTTGGCGTTCGACCTCGACGTCCTGCCGGCCGGCCTGTGGGTGGCCAAGTGTGTGGCGACGACGGCCGCGGTGGTGGCGTTCACGCTGACGCTCGCCAGCTTCCACGGCGTGCCGGTCGTCATGCTCATCATGTGCGGGCTGCTCATCACCCTCGGGTACGTCATGCGCAACGCCGTCGTGGGCCGTCACGTGTACGCGCTCGGCGGCAACAAGGCCGCCGCGAAGCTCTCCGGTGTCAAGGACAAGCGGGTCACCTTCCTGGTCTTCGTCAACATGGGCGTCCTCGCGGCGCTCGCGGGCTGCGTGTACGCCGCCCGGCTCAACGCGGGCACACCGCAGGCCGGCCTCAACTTCGAACTGGAGGCGATCGCGGCCTCGTTCATCGGCGGCGCGTCGATGAGCGGCGGTGTCGGCACGGTGATGGGCGCGGTGGTCGGCGGACTGGTCCTCGGCGTCCTCAACAACGGCATGTCGCTCGTCGGCATCGGCACGGACTACCAGCAGGTCATCAAGGGGCTCGTGCTGCTCGCCGCGGTCGGCTTCGACGTCTGGAACAAGCGCAAGATCGGCCGGTAACCCCTCGCCCACCCACTCTCAGGGAGCTGTACATGGAAACGAGCAGACGCACCGTACTCACCGCGGCCGCCGCCGGAGTCACCGCGGCCACCGTGTCCGCCGCGCCCGCCACGGCCACCGCGGGACCCGCGCACGCGGCCGCGGGGCGGCGCCCCACGAAGGAGTTCTTCGGCAAACTCGCCGACGGTACGAAGGTGCACCGATGGACGCTGGCGAACGGCGGCACGAGGATGCGGGTCCTGTCCTACGGCGGCATCGTCCAAACCCTCGAACTCCCGGACCGCCAGGGCCGGTTCACCAACGTCTCGCTCGGCTACGACACGCTGGAGAGGTACGTCGCGGGCACCACGTTCTTCGGCGCGCTGATCGGCCGCTACGGCAACCGCATCGCCCGCGGCCGCTTCACCCTGGACGGCAGGACCCACCAGCTCTCCGTCAACGACGGGGAGAACAGCCTGCACGGCGGGGCCGTGGGCTTCGACAGGCGGGTGTGGGACGTGGAACCGTTCACCGGCCCGACCGGCGTCGGCCTCGTCCTGCGCCGTGTGAGCGCCGACGGCGAGATGGGCTACCCGGGGACGCTGCGCGTGAAGGTGACGTACACCCTCACCGCGCGCGGCGACTGGCGGATCGACTACGCGGCCACGACCGACAGGGCCACGGTCGTGAACCTCACCAACCACACGTACTACAACCTGGCGGGCGAGGGCAGCGGCGACGTCCACGGCCATGAACTGACCCTGAAAGCCGCGCGTTTCACGCCGACCGACGCCGGCTTGATCCCCACGGGCGCGCTCGCCCGGGTCGCGGGCACGCCCTTCGACTTCCGGCGTGCCAAGACCGTCGGCGCGGACATCCGCGTCGCACACCCCCAGTTGGTGACCGCCAAGGGCTACGACCACAACTGGGTGCTCGACAAGGGGCTCACGGGCCGCCCCGAGCACTTCGCGACGCTGCGGGACCCCGAGTCCGGCCGCACGATGAGGATCGCGACGACGGAGCCGGGCGTGCAGTTCTACTCGGGCAACTTCCTGGACGGCACCCTGACCGGCCCCTCGGGCCGCACCTACCGCCAGGGCGACGGCCTCTGCCTGGAGACCCAGCACTTCCCCGACTCACCGAACCAGCCGTCGTTCCCCTCGACGGTGCTGCGCCCCGGCGACACCTACCGGTCGAGCACGGTGCACAGCTTCTCGGCGCGCTGAGGCCGCGGGCATTCAGAAGACCGACCAGCCCGTCACCGTCGTGAAGTGGTCGAGCGCCGCCACGCCCGCGACGGAGTTGCCGTACGAGTCCAGGCCCGGACTCCAGACGCACAGGGTGCAGCGGCCCGGGACCACGGCGACGATGCCGCCGCCCACGCCGCTCTTGCCCGGCAGGCCGACGCGGTAGGCGAAGCTGCCTGCCGCGTCGTACGTGCCGCAGGTGAGCATGACCGCGTTGACCTGCTTCGCCTCGCGCGGGGGCAGCAGGCGCGTGCCGTCGCCGCGCAGCCCGTGCCGGGCCAGGAAGGCCCCCGCGAGGGCGAGGTCGCGGCAGCTCATCCGGATCGCGCACTGCCGGAAGTAGTGTTCCAGGACGGTGGCCACGGGGTTGTCGAGGTTGCCGTAGCTCGCCATGAAGTGCGCGAGGGCCGCGTTGCGGTCGCCGTGCTCGGCCTCGGAGGCCGCCACCACCGGGTCGCAGGCGACGTCGGGGTTGCCGCTCTCCGCGCGCAGGAACTCCAGCATGGTCGTGGTGGCGTCCCCGGTGAGGCTCTGCAACCGGTCCGTGACGACCAGCGCGCCCGCGTTGATGAAGGGGTTGCGGGGGATGCCGTTCTCGTACTCCAGCTGGACGAGCGAGTTGAAGGGGTTGCCGGACGGCTCCGTGCCGACCCGGTCCCAGATCCGCTCGCCGCCCTCCGCGAGGACGAGCGCGAGGCTGAAGGCCTTGGAGATGGACTGGACGGAGAACGGCTCCTGCCAGTCCCCCACGCCGTACACATCGCCGTTGACGTCGGCGACCGCGATGCCGAACCGCTCGGCGTCCACGTCCGCGAGCGCCGGGATGTACTGGGCCAGCTGGCCGCGGCCCACCAGCGGCCGGGCGAAGGCGGTGACTTCTTCGAGAACGGACCGGTAGTCCACAATCTGAGCTTTCTGCATGTACGACGCGTCCGTTTCATCCTGCCAGACGCCGCCACCGGCACACGCGCGAGCCCCGGCCGATGTCCCGGCCGGGGCTCCGCGGTGCCTTCAGGCAGACCGCTGTCGTCAGCGGTTGTTCGTGTTCAGGTGGTGGGAGATGCCGTTGCCGCGCGAACCGTGGTGGTAGCCGTCGGCGGCGGTGAGCCCGTCGGAACCACCGATGTTGTAGTAGGTGAAGCCACCCCTGTACGGGGCGTCATCGGCGACCGCGGGGGCGGCCGACAGGAACCCTACAGCGGTGATGGCGGCGAGGGTGATCGCAATGCGACGCATGTGTCTCCTTGAACAGAGATTCCGGTACAGCGGTACGTAAAGACATTCCTCAAACGCCCGCTGCCCCGCCCCGCTCGACACGACCTCACCCCACGACGTCACCCGACCGGGCGCCCTTACGACACCCGTTCGGGCGGAGCACCTGAGGTCAGGGCCGCACCGCTCCGGTGAGGATCACGAGCCGCTGGGTCGCCCGGGTCATCGCGACGTAGCGGTCGACCGCCCCTTCGACGCCCGTGCCGAACGCCTCCGGGTCGACGAGGACGACCAGGTCGAATTCGAGCCCCTTCGACAGCTCAGGGGTCAGCGACCGCACGCGGGGCCTCGCCCGGAACGCGGGGTCGCCGATGACGCAGGCGATCCCGTCGGGGCGCTCGGCGAGCCAGTCGTCGAGGACGGTCTCCAGGTCCGCGGCGGATCCGTGCACGACGGGAACACCGCTGCTGCGCACGGAGGTCGGCACGTTGGCGTCCGGGAGCGCCGCCCGGATGACCGGCTCGGCCTCCGCCATGACCTCTTCGGGCGTGCGGTAGTTGACGCTCAGGGACGCCATGTCGATCTGGTCGAGCCCGATCCGCTCAAGACGCTCCCGCCAGGGCTCCGTGAACCCGTGCCGGGCCTGGGCGCGGTCGCCGACGATGGTGAAGCTGCGGGACGGGCAGCGCAACAGCAGCATCTGCCACTCGGCGTCGGTCAGTTCCTGTGCCTCGTCCACGATGATGTGCGCGAACGGGCCTGCGAGCAGGTCGGGTTCGGCGGTGGGCAGCGCGCTCTCGTCGATCAGGGTGTCCTGGAGATCGCGCCCGTGCAGCATCCCCAGAGCGCCTTCGCTCTCGTCGATCTCCACGTTCTGCAACAGGCTGTCCATGACGTCGGCCCTGCGTGCCCGCTCTGCGGCGACGGAGGCCTCGTGCCGCCGCTTGCGCGCGGAGGCCTCGGGGTCGCCGAGCCGCTGCCGTGCCGCGTCCAGGAGCGGCAGGTCGGACACCGTCCACGCCTGGGCGTCCGCGCGCTGCAACCTGCGTACGTCGTCCGCGCTCAGCCAGGGCGCGCACTTGCGCAGATAGGCGGGCACCGTCCACAGGTCCCCGACGAGGTCGCTCGCCTCCAGCATGGGCCAGGCGCGGTTGAGGGTGCCGATGAAGTCCCGGTCCTGGAGCAGGGACTTGCGCAGCAGGTGCGGCGGGGCGTCGCTGTCGTCCTTCTCCATCAGGATCGTGACCAGCTCCTCCCGGATCTGGTCGCGCGCCTCGTTGTGCGGGGTGCCGGGCTCCACCGCCTCGAACGCCGCCGCCCAGTCGTCGGCGCTCAGCCAGATGTCGGACCAGTGGCTGGAGACCGTCATCCCCTTGGTGGGCGGCTCCTCGTAGATGCCTACGGCGGGCTCGATCGCCCGCACCATCTCCGCGGTCGCCTTCAGCCGGGCCACCTCGGGATCGGCCTCGGTCGCCGCCTGCGCCCCCTCGGCGACGAGGTCGCGCAGCACGCAGGTCTGTACGCCCTCCTCCCCGAGGCTGGGCAGGACATCGGCGACGTAGGCGAGGTAGGGCCGGCTCGGGCCGACGAAGAGCACGCCGCCGCGGCGGTGACCGAGGCGGGGGTCGGAGTACAGGAGGTGGGCGGCGCGGTGCAGGGCGACGACGGTCTTGCCCGTGCCCGGACCGCCGTCGACGACGAGGGCGCCGCGGGAGCCCGCCCGGATGATGGCGTCCTGGTCGGCCTGGATGGTGGCGAGCACATCGCGCATCCGGTCCGACCGGGTGCCGCCCAGGCTGGCGACGAACGCGGACTGGTCGTCGAGCGCCGCGTGCCCTTCGAGGCCGTCGGCGGTGAACACCTCGTCCCAGTAGTCGTTGATCCGGCCACGGGTCCAGCGGTATCTGCGGCGGCTCGCCAGTCCCAGGGGGCTGGCGTGGGTCGCCGCGAAGAACGGCTCGGCCGCGGGGGAACGCCAGTCGATCAGCAGCCGGCGGCCGGTGCTGTCGGTGAGGCCGAGGCGGCCGATGTACACGGGCTCGGCACTGCCCGCGGGGACGATGCGCCCCAGGCACAGGTCGAGCCCGAAGCGGCGCAGCGTGCGCAGCCGCGCGGTCAGCCGGTGGATCTCCGCGTCCCGGTCCATCGCCTCGCGGCCGACGCCACCGGGCGCCCTGCGCTCGGCCTCAAGCCGGTCGGACAGTTCGGCGATCGACTGCTCCAGACACTCCGCGATGGCCGCGAAATGCCGCTCATCACCGGCGATCAGCGCCGGGTCGGCCTTCGCGGAAAGCGCGTCGGGAAGGTCGAACGCACTCTCCCCATCAACCGATACAAGCGTATGCACTGAGTGGGACTCCCATTTCCGCAGGTCCTGGCTTCGGACCGCGAATCTTGCCCCACGACCGGGGCCTTGCGGCAAGCCCCCCGGTGCGCTATATGTTGAGAGTGGCAAGGGGCGTGGCTGACTGATGCCTGCCCCCACTCTTTCGGGACGCTAACGCGCGCCGGCCACCAGCCATCTCGACGGCAGTTCTATGCGGGCCCCTTCCGGGGTGAACTCCGTCGTCAGGAGCGGGAGTTCACCGCACGCCAGGATGGCCAGGCCCGCCGAGGCGAGATACCGGGACACGGCCTCGTCGTCCACCTCCGCGGGCGCGATGCCGTGCGCGAAGACCGGGGCGAGCTTCGGCGGCGGGCCCGCGGGGCCCCGCGCGAGGCCCATCAGGACGGGCTTGGCGGCCTCGGCCAGTTCGACGAGGAAGGCCCTGCCGCGCTTTCCGATCAGCGTCGCGACGCTGTCGGCCAGGGGCTGGCGGTCGCCGGGCTCGCACTGGTGGAGCACGCCGCGCATATAGACGTTCACATCGCCAAGCTCCGCGTGCAGTTGCTCCGCCTCGCTCTTCTCCGCGGCGTCGAACTGCCGGAACTCCGCCTGGTCGGCGGGGTCCGCGAGCCGGGCGTGCACCAGGGCGGCGGCGGACAGATCAAGACCGAGGACGTGCGGGAAGCGGTCGGCGAGGAAGCGGGTCTGGGTGCCGTTGCCGCAGCCCAGGTCCACGACGGGCAGGTCGGACGCGGCCAAGTGCGGCTCGAACAGGGCGAGATGAGGGCCGACGGTGAGGGCGGGATCGGCGTCCCAGAACACCTCCCCCTGCCCCTCGGGCGCCTCCCGCCAGAAGGACTCCCAGGCCTGCCTGTACCGACTCGTGACACTCATGCCCAGCTCCCCAGGACGCGACGAGGGCCGCCGAAGCCGACGACAAGATCGGTCTACCGCGCCCCGCCCCAAAGAACTACCTTCTGGGCACGGCCAGTTCGAACCAGACCGTCTTGCCGGAGTTGGTACGGCTCGTGCCCCACTCCTTGGCGAGCGTGCTGACGACCCGCAGGCCGCGCCCGAACTCGTCGCCGGGGCCCGCGCTGAGCAGCGTGGGCAGCGCGCTGTCGTCGTCCTCCACCTCGCACAGCAGCGCCCCGGCGTGCACCAGGCGCAGGTCGACACGGGTGCTGCGGGAGTGGCGTACGGCATTGGTGACCAGCTCGCTGACGAGCAGCTCGGCGGTGTCGCCGAGGGCGTCGAGGGACCAGGCCCGCACCTGCTCACGGACCAGTTCGCGGGCCCTGCTCACCTCGCTCGGGTCGACGGCGAGCCGCCAGTGCGCGACGTCCTTCGCCGCGATGCCGTTGAGCCGGGCCATCAGGAGCGCCACGTCGTCCTTGCGGCCACCGCGGGGGTTGAGTGCGCGGATGATCGTGTCGCAGGCCTCGTCCATGGAGGCGGCGGGGTGCGCGGCGGACTCGGTGAGCGTGGCGAGGCCGACTCCGATGTCCTCGCCGCGGACCTCGACGAGGCCGTCGGTGCACATCAGCAGCCGGTCGCCGGGCGCCACGCGGACCCGGACCGACTCGAAGGGCACGCCGCCGACGCCGATGGGCGCGCCGGTGGGCAGGTCGAGCAGCTCGCTGCGCCCGTCCTCGGCGCGGACCAGGACGGGCGGGATGTGGCCCGCGTTGGCGAGGTGCAGCTCGCCCGCGATCGGGTCGTAGACCGCGTACAGACACGTCGCCAGATAGTGCTCGCCGAGGCGCTGCGCGAGGTCGTCGAGGTTGCGCAGAAGCTGTTCGGGCGGCAGGTCGAGGGCGGCCATGGTCTGCACCGCCGTACGCATCTGGCCCATCATCGCCGCGGAGTTGAGGCCGTGGCCCATCACGTCACCGACGACCAGCGCGGTGCGGGAGCCGGGCAGCTTCACGGAGTCGAACCAGTCGCCGCCGACGCGCCCGAGCAGCGTGCCCGGCAGATAGCGGGTCGCGATGTCGCAGCCGGACATACGGGGCTGGATGTGCGGCAGCATGCTGTCCTGGAGGGTGTCGGCGACGCTCTCCTGGTAGGTGTACATGCGGGCGTTGTCGATCACGAGGCCCGCGCGGGCGGCCAGTTCGGCGCCGGTGACGCGGTCCATGTCGTTGAAGACGGGCCGCTCCCGGTGGCGGAGCAGGATCATGAAGCCGAGGACCACATTGCGGGCCTTGAGCGGTACGACGAGCATCGAGCGGTGGTTGATCAGCGGGCGGATGTCGCGCTTCTCGAACTGCGCGGCGATGGCGTTGCCCATCTCCTCGGTGATGCGGGGGACGAGCACCGGGTCGCCGGAGGTCATGCACTGGAAGAACGGCGTGTGCGCGGGGAAGGGCATCGATTCGCCGACCGGCACGACGTCGTCCCAGCGGCCCGGCTCGTCGGTGTGCTCCACGGCGACGCGGTGCCACAGCGTGGTCTCGTCCGGCGGCCCCTCGGGGAACCCCTCGCCCGCGACGACCTGCTCGCGCAGATACGTGCCCGCGACGTCCGTGAACCGCGGCACGACCGCCCTGCTGACCTCCACGATCGTGTGCGACAGATCGAGCGAGGAGCCGATGCGCCCGCTCACTTCGTTGAGGAACTCCAGGCGCTCGCGCACCGCCGCGTACTCGAGGTCCTCGCCCTCGTCGTCCGCACCGGCGTAGGCGGACGCCGGGAGTCCGTGGACGGCCGCCCGCTCGGCGCGCTCCCTGCGGGCCTTGCGCTCGGCGCGGCGGGCCACGCCCCAGTCCGGGGTGACGGGCACTCGGTCGTGCTGGCTGAACTCCAGGACCGGATAGCCCAGTTCGAGGATCTGGGCGACGATGCGGGAGCTTTCGCCCACGCTCATGCTCGGCAGGATCTCGGGCAGCCTGCCCGCCAGCTCGTCCGCGCCGGGAAAGTCCGTGTGCAGGGCGAAACCGGGAGCGATCCGCTCGACCTGCTCGCCGCGTGCGCCCCCGCTGTCGGACGCGGCCGGCCGGGCGGCGTCGGCGGCGAGCACGAGCAGCCGCTCCGGGCCCGGCCCGATCAGCGGATACGCCCACCAGAGCACGTCGGCCCGGGTGCCGCCGGGCTCCGGCCCGGTCAGCCGCGCGCGGCCCGCGGCGGGGTAGGAGAGGTGCCGGTCGAGGGAGGTCTCCAGGTCGGGTCCGAGGCCGTCGTAGGCACCGTAGGGTTCATGGTCCTCGGGGAGCGCGCCGTGGACGGGGAGCAGATCGCCCACGGGGCGGCCGACGGCCTCCTCCTTCGTGTACCCGAAGAGGCGGCGCGCGCCGACGCTCCAGTGCGAGACGAGCCCCGCGCCGTCGACGACGACCACGGCCAGGGGAATGCGTCCGGCCACGGCACTGTGCGCCACCGGCCCGTCCGGAGTGCCTCGCACCATGGCTCATGCTCCTTCCCGCGGCGGCGCAAGATCTGATCCGCCACCAACCACCGTACGGCTGGCGCGGGTTGCCGTGCGGGGCAATGCGGGAATTGCCTCCGGCCGAGATCGCCCGGCGTACGCCCCCCTGCGACCGGTGTGTCAGTCCTCGTGTCCCAGCTGGAGGTCCCGCTCGGTGCGGCCGCCGCCCGCGACCTGGAGGACCGTGGCGACCGGCGGGTAGCCCGCCGCGATGACCGTGTACTCGCCGGACGACAGGTCGACGAAGCGGAAGGTGCCGTCCGCGCCGGTGGTCAGGGTGTCGACGACATTGCCCGCGGCGTCGAGCAGCGTCACGCGCGCGTCCTCGACGGCCCGCCCCCCGCCCGCGCGCACGGTGCCGCGCAGCACCGCGCCGC
This sequence comes from Streptomyces sp. NRRL S-920, assembly GCF_000717945.1. Classification (NCBI taxonomy): domain Bacteria; kingdom Bacillati; phylum Actinomycetota; class Actinomycetes; order Kitasatosporales; family Streptomycetaceae; genus Streptomyces; species Streptomyces sp. NRRL S-920. The sequence goes on along the minus strand of NZ_JODF01000005.1, from coordinate 262,477 downwards.
CCGCCAGCTCCACGTCCTGGCGTGTCTCGCGCGATGCCTGCACGGTGACGGGCAGCGCGGCGGGGCGGAACGCGGGGGCGCTCGCCGCCAGGGTGTACTCGCCTGCCACCAGCTCCGTCATGACGTAACCGCCCTCGCGGCCGCTGCGGGTGGTGGCGACGACCTCGCCGCGGACGTCGGTGAGGGTGACGGCGGCGTCCCTGACGGGCGTGCCGTCGGCGGTCAGCACGTTTCCGGCGAGGCGGCCCGCGCCGCCGAGGACCACGTCCAGCTCGACGGGCCGCTCGCCGACGGTGACGGTGACCGCCTGCGGCTGGTGCCCCCCGGCGGCAGCGATCAGCACGAACGAGCCCGACCCCGGCGTCGACAGGGCGTACCGCCCGTCCTCCCCGCTCGCGCCGCGCCCGATCTGCTGTCCGGCCACGTCGATGAGGGTGAGGGCCGCGCGGGGCACCGCGGTGCCGTCGGGGTGCTGCACGGTGCCGCAGACCGGGACCCCGGCCGCGTACGTCGTCGTACGGGCGCGCGGGACGGGCGCGGGCTCGGCGGCGGGTGCGTTGTGGGAAGCGGTGCTGGACAACAGGGGGGTCTCCTTGAGGAAGAAGGCGAGCAGCATGCCGAGGACGAGCACCGGCACCAGGTAGAGGAAGATCCGCGGCATCGCGTCGGCGTAGGCCTGGACGTAGCCCTCGCGCAGGGGTGCGGGCAGCGCGTGGACGAGCTGCGGGGTCAGGGACTCGGGGTCGGGCAGGCCCTTGTCCGGCCCGGCGGGCAGCCGGTCCCTGAGGGCGTCGGCGAGGCGGTCGGCGAAGAGGGCGCCGAAGACGGCGGCTCCTACGCTGCCGCCGATCTGCCGGAAGTAGTTGTGCGCGCTGGTGGCGGTGCCGAGGTCGGCGGGGCGGACCGCGTTCTGCACGGCGAGGATCAGGACGGGCATGGCCAGGCCGATGCCCGCGCCGAGGACCGCCATCCAGATGCTGTACTCCAGCCGCGAGGTGCCGGTGTCGAGCTGGGAGAGCAGCCACATGCCGACGACGGACAGGGCGCCGCCGAGCACGGGGTAGATCTTGTAGCGCCCGGTGTGACTGATGAGCTGCCCGGAGATGATCGACGCGCCGACGACGCCGCCCATCATCGGCACCATCAGGAGACCGGACTCGGTGGCGCTCGCGCCGTCGACCATCTGGAGGAAGGTCGGCAGATAGGCGGCCGCTCCGAAGAGGGCGAGTCCGACGGCCATGCCCACGAGAGAGGTGAGCACGAAGACCGGGTCGCGGAAGAGCCGCAGCGGGATGATCGGTTCTGCGGCGGACTTCTCGACGACCAGGAAGAGCACGCTCGTGACCACGGCGCCGCCGCCGAGCCCGAGGATGACGCGGTGGTCCCACGCGTACTCGGTCCCGCCCCAACTGGTCAGCAGCACCAGGCAGGTGGTGGCGGCGGCGAGCAGCAGCGCGCCGAGCACGTCGAGCCGGGCCCGGGTGGTGCGCTTGGGCAGCTTGAGCGCGAGGCTGACGACGAGCAGCGTGACCAGGCCGAAGGGCACGTTGAAGTAGAAGCACCAGCGCCAGGAGGCGTGGTCGGTGAAGAAGCCGCCGAGCAGGGGGCCGGCGACCGACGCGAGGCCGAACGCGGCGCCGATGAGGCCCAGGTAGCGGCCGCGGCGCCGGGGCGGCACGATGTCCGCGATGATCGCCTGTACGCCGGTCATGAGGCCGCCCGCGCCGACGCCCTGGAGAGCGCGGAAGGCGATGAGCTGGTCCATGGTCCGCGACCACCCGGCGAGGGCGGAGCCGATGACGAAGACGACGATCGCGAACTGGAAGACGCCCTTGCGCCCGAAGAGGTCACCGAGCTTGCCGTAGACGGGCAGTCCGATGGTGCAGGTGAGCAGATAGGCGGTGATCGCCCAGGACATCCTGTCCAGGCCGTGCAGCTCTCCGACGATCTTGGGGAGCGCGGTGGCGACGATCATCTGCTCCAGGGCGGCGAGCAGCAGGGCGAGCATGAGCCCGAAGAAGACCATGCGTACGCGGCCGGGGCTCAGCCCCCCTGCGGTCGCGTCGGGAGCAGGGGGCGGCGGCTCCTGCCCCGCCCCCTGCCCGCCGAAGGCCGTGGCGGCCGCGGCCGCCTCATCTCCCTGTCCGCCGGCCTTCGCCAGCGTCGTCCCACCCACGTACCGCTCCCCTTCGTCGCGCCTGCGCCGCCAGCTTTCTCGCATTGCGCGACAACTGGGAGCAAGCGCGACGAGTCGCCCTTTTTCCGGGCCTCACGGACGTAAGAGCCGGTCGGAGCCCTACGGCGTACAGCGGAACCGAGCGGAAAACCACTCGAAGCGGTGAGCGGGAAAACAGCCCCGGGGGGCGCTACTTCTTCTCGACCTCGGCGGCGAGGTTGCCGAGGACGGTGTCGTAGATCCGCCCGAGCCCCTTGGGCGCGAAGGTGCGCTCGAAGAAGCCGCCGATGCCGCCCGCGCCGTTCCACACGCTGGTGACGACGACGCGGGACCTGCCCTCGCCGGCCGGGGTGACGGTCCAGGTGGTGACCATGGACGAGTTGCGGTCCTTCTCGACCAGCTCGCCGTCGGTGGGCTCGCTGACCTCGAGGAGGCAGTCGCGGATCCGCTTGCTGGTGGCCTGGAGCTTCCAGTGGACCAGCGTGCCCTCGCCGTCGCCGCCCTCACGTACCTCGTACTCGCTGAAGTGCTCCGAGAGGAGCTTTCCGCGCGTGCCGTTGTAGTCGGCCAGTGCGTCGAAGACGTCGTCCGGCTGTGCCGCGATGATCCGCTCCGTGGTCGCCTCGACCTGCGCCATTGCACTTCCTCCAGCACTTGGTTTCTCGGGGAGTTCAGGGAGAGCCAACCACCCGGCGCACCGGCCTCCCAAATCGGGGTCGCGGGCGGGGGCCCGCTCAGCCCGACAGGGGGGCGGTGGCGTCGAACCGGGCGGTCGTCCCGTCGTCGCTCCGGCGGTGCAGTCCGGCCTTCTCCAGGACGCGGACGGAGGCCGGGTTGGCGAGTTCGACCTCGGCGTGCACGGTGGTGACGTCCGGCGAGGTCAGGGCGTGCGCCACGAGGGCCCGGGCGGCCTCCGGGGCGTAGCCGCGCCCCCGGCGGGAGGGAACGACGCCGTAGCCGATCTCCAGGGCGCCCTCGCTCGGCGGCCAGAACAGGCTGAGGGAACCGACGACGAGGCCGCTCTGGCGTTCGATGATCAGGCGGTGGCCGTGCGCGCCGGGGTCGCCTGAGGCCCCGGGTTCACCCGAGGTGCCGTTGCCTTCGGCGATCTGCTCGGCGATGACGCCCGCCATGACGCGGTCGCCGTCGGCCGGGAAGTCCGGCGCCCAGCGCGATGAGCGGCGGCCGGCGAGGACGTCGGCGATCTCCGCCGGGGTCCAGGCCCTCAACAGAAGGCGCTCGGTGGTCAGTTCGGCGGTAAGGGAAAAAGCGGACACGCGACACTCCAGGTCGTTTGGGTGGGACGACCGGGCCGCTCTCGATGAGCCCTGCTTCTTCAGGCTCGCGCGACTCGGACGAGGACATGCCGATGAAGCACCTGGCGGGCCATATTCATCGACCTCCCTCATCTCGGTGGTGTCACGCGCAACGCCATGTCACGCGGACCGCGCTTGACGGGACGCTATCAAACGAAGCTCGGCACGATCCGGCTCGCACGATCAAGGGAACATGTGTTCTATTCTGTGGTCAGTGCTACCGAGGAGGCGTCATGCGCTGGGAGAACCTCTCCGACGGGCCGCGTCAGGGCACCGCTGATGCCGCGCTGTTCGGCGCGGACGCGGTGACCACACGGACCTTCGACACCCCGGAGTTCGCGGGGATCACCTTCCACGAGATCCGGGCCCGCTCGATCGTGAACCGCGTGCCGGGCGCGTCCCGCATGCCGTTCGAATGGACGGTGAACCCGTACCGGGGCTGCACGCACGCGTGCGTCTACTGTTTCGCGCGCAAGACCCACAGCTATCTGGACCTGGACACCGGCATCGGGTTCGACAGCCAGATCGTCGTCAAGGTCAACGCCGCCGAACTGCTGCGGCGCCAGCTCGCCTCGCCCCGCTGGCACGGCGACCACATCGCCATGGGCACGAACGTCGACTGCTACCAGCGCGCGGAAGGCCGCTACCGCCTCATGCCGGGGATCATCGAGGCGCTGCGCGACCGCGGCAACCCCTTCTCGATCCTGACCAAGGGCACGCTGATCCTGCGCGACCTCGATCTGCTGCGGCAGGCGGCCGCGGTGACCGATGTCGGCATCTCCGTCTCCGTCGGCTTCACGGACGCCGAGCTGTGGCGCACGATCGAGCCCGGCACGCCCGCTCCCGAGCGGCGCCTGGACGTCGTACGCACCCTGACCGACCACGGCATCGGCTGCGGAGTCCTGATGGCGCCCGTCATCCCCTTCCTGGGCGACCACCCCGATCAGCTGCGCGCAACGGTGCGGGCCGTCGCCGCGTCCGGCGCGACCTCCGTCACGCCCCTCGTGCTGCATCTGCGGCCCGGGGCGCGCGAGTGGTTCATGACGTGGGTGAGGCGGCACCACCCCCATCTGGTGCGGCGGTACGAGCGGCTGTACGCGGAAGGGGCCTATGCCCCGAAGTGGTACCAGCGGCGCGTCACCCGGCATGTGCACGAGCTGGCCGAGGAGTTCGGCATCGGCCCCACGCGCGCGGGCGGCGCCCGGCGGATCCGCGGGCCCGAGCAGCCCGAGCCGGAGCCCGCGGCCGGACCCACTCAGCTCACCCTGCTGTAAGGCCCCGCTACAAGGCCCCCTCGCGCGGGCGGACCGTGCTCCTTTCAGGCTATTCGGCGGCGGAACTCCCGCTTCGGGCCGGGGTTTCCGGGACGATGCGCCAGAGGTCGTGGCGTGCACGGCCCCGGACCCTCCGCCCTGGGGAGCCTGATGAAGAACCGCGCCATCGCCCTCTGCTCGCTCGCCGCGCTCACGGGGCTGGTCACCTCGGTGCCGCCCGCGGCGGGCGCCTCGCTCCTGCCGGACACGGCGCGCTCCGCACGGGCCCCGCTCGCGTGGAAGGCGTGCGCCACGAAGGCGCTCCCCTCGCTGCAATGCGCCTCGCTGAAAGTGCCCCTCGACCACGATGATCCGGGCGGCCGCAAGGTCACCCTCGCCCTGTCGCGCGTCCCGCACACCGCGCGGACGTTCCAGGGACCACTCCTGGTGAACCCGGGCGGCCCCGGCGGCAGCGGCCTGGCCATGGCCGGGACCGTCGCGACGTCGCTGCCGAAGGAGGTGGCCGCGCAGTACGACGTCGTCGGGTTCGACCCGCGCGGCGTCGGCAGGAGCGAGCCCGCGCTCAACTGCCGCCCCGGCCACTTCGAGCCGGTCCGGCCCGACAGTCTCCCGGACACGCCCGAGGCCGAGCGGGCCAACCTCGACCGGGCGCGGGCCTTCGCGCGGGGATGCGCCTCCAAGTACGCGGATGTCCTGCCGTTCATCGACACGGTGAGCACGGTCAAGGACATGGACGCCATCCGCGCGGCCCTCGGCGCGGACCGGCTCAACTTCTTCGGCTACTCGTACGGCACCTACCTGGGCGCCGTCTACGGAAAGCTCTATCCGTACCGCGTGCGCCGCATGGCGCTCGACTCCCTGGTCGACCCCTCCGGCGTCTGGTACGAGGCCAATCTGCGGCAGGACTACGCCTTCGACGCCCGCCACAAGGCCCTCATGGCCTGGATCGCCCGGCACGACGCGGCGTACGGACTCGGCAAGGACCCCGCGAAGGTCGAGGCCCGGTGGTACGCGATGCGGGAGGCGCTGGCCGCAAAGCCGGCGGGCAAGAAGGTGGGCGCCGCCGAGCTGGAGGACACCTTCATCCCGGGCGCGTACTTCAACGGCATCTGGCCCTACCTGGCCGAGGCGTTCGCGGCGTACGTGAACGCCAAGGACACCGGCCCGCTCCTCAGGGCGTACGAGATCTTCGGCGCGAGCGACGCCTCGGACGAGAACGGCTACAGCGTCTACACCGCCGTGCAGTGCAGGGACGCGCTGTGGCCGCGCGACTGGCGGACGTGGCGCGAGGACAACGCGCGCGTGTACGCGAAGGCGCCGTTCTCGACCTGGAACAACGCCTGGTACAACGCCCCGTGCGCGTTCTGGCCTACGCACCACCTGAGCCCGCCGGACGTCTCCAACTCCGCGCTCCCGCCCGTGCTGCTGTTCCAGGCGACCGACGACCCGGCCACTCCGTACGAGGGCGCGGTCGGCCTGCACCGCAAGCTGCGCGGCTCTCGCCTGGTCGTCGAGGAGGGCGGCGGCAACCACGGCGTCACGCTCAGCGGAAACGCCTGCGCGGACCGGCACTTGGCGGCGTATCTGACGACCGGCGAGGTGCCGGGGAGCGATGAGGTGCCCGGGAGCGACGCGGTGCCCGGGAGCGGCGGCGCGGCCGACGCGGTGTGCGAGGCGCAGGCGGACCCGAAGCCGTCGCGTGCCGGGGGCGGCTCCCCCGGGCCCAAGCGCGGGGCGTTGTCAGTGCCGTGGTCCACCATGAGGGCATGAGCCGACTGACCCACATCAACGCTCCCAAAGGCGTCGCCCCCGCTGGTCGGCGAGGGTGACGCGGCGGCGCGGGCCCACCAGGTCTTCGAGAACCTGCGCCGCGGCCTCGCCGCGGCGGGCGATAGAGGCGTTCGCGATGGTGGCCGAGTAGGAGGAGCCCTCACTCCGGCAGCCGCGCCAGCGCCGCCGAGGCCGCCGCCGCGAGCCGGGGGTGGCCGCGGGCCTCGGTCAGGACCGGGCGGGCCCGTCCGTCGCCCAGCGCCCCGAGCCCCTCCACACAGGCGAGCGCGATCTTGCCGTAGGGATCGTGCGGCGCGAGTCTGCGCCGCAGCGTGGTGATCAGCGCGGGCGCCGACTCGGGGGCGCGCAGTTCCGTCAGCAGCCGCACCGGATACAGGGCGTAGGCGACGCGGAGTTCGTTCGTCGCCAGGGCGGCCGCGGCGCGCGCCGTGCGGGGGTCGCCGAGCCGGGCCAGGGCGTGGGCCGCGGCGGCGCAGCGCGGCGGGTCCCGGTGGTTGAGGAGGAGGACGAGCGACTCGAAGGCCCTGCGGTCACCGGCCACGCCGAGCCGGACCGCCGCCAACTCCCGCGCCCACAACGGCTGCCCGGGAGAGACGAGCACCTCGGCCAGCTCGTCGAGGTCCCCGGTCGCGATCAGCCTCTCGTACTCCGCCGAGGCCCCCGCCTCACCGCGTAAACGCTCCGTCACCGTCCGCAACTCCGCATCCATGAGCGCGAGCCTAAGCCTTACGGGGCGGTCGCGATGTAGATCACAGGGATCGGGGATCGCCCCGGGCTGGCGCGCTCGTTACTCGGCGGTTAATCTCATGTGAGCGGGGCACACTCCCCGTGAGCACCTCCTCACGACGGCCTGGTGACGCAGCCGTCGTGGGTGCAAGTCGGTTCGGTATTCCTTGTACGACATGGCTCCGGGACAGAGCCGGTCGGCCTCACCGGGCGTGGACGTTCGCGCCGCCCGGCCACGACACCCTCCCCTCCCGCACGCCCCGCGACAGCTCCTGTGTCCGCGTGCGCCCCTCAGTCGTCACTCTCTTCCTGGAGTCCACGCATGGACACTCCCTTGAACACGGTCGCCGTCATCGGTCTGGGCACCATGGGCACCGGAATCGCCGAGGTCCTGGCCCGCGCGGGCCGCGAGGTCATCGGCATCGACATCAGCCAGGCGGCGGCCACCCAGGCGGTCACGGCCCTGGAGACCTCCACCGCCCGTGCCGTGCACCGCGAGCGCCTCACCGAGGAGGAGCGGCGCGACGTCCTCGCCCGCTTCCGCACCTTCACGGACCTGCGGGCCGCCGCCGACGCCGACCTGGTGATCGAGGTCGCCCCGGAGTCGTACGAGGTCAAGCAGCAGATCATCCGCGAACTCGACGGCGTGGTGCGCCCCGACACGATCATCGCGACCGGCACCAACGCGCTGTCCGTGACCCGTCTGGCCGCCGAATCTGCGTGCCCCGAGCGGGTGCTCGGGCTGCACTTCTTCAATCCGGCGCCCGCGATGAAGCTCGTCGAGGTCGTCTCGTCCGTGCTGACCTCGCCCGCCGCCGTCGCCTCGGTCACGCAGCTGGCGCACGCGCTGGGCAAGGAGCCCGTGGCGGTCGGCGACCGGCCCGGTTTCGTCGCCGACGGGCTGCTCTTCGGCTACCTCAACCAGGCCGCCGCGATGTACGAGGCGAAGTACGCGTCCCGCGAGGACATCGACGCCGCGATGAAGCTGGGCTGCGGCCTGCCGATGGGTCCGCTCGCGCTGCTCGACCTGATCGGCGTGGACACCGCGCGCACGGTCCTCGACGCCATGTACGCCGAGTCGCACGACCGGCTGCACGCGCCGGCGCCCATCCTCAAGCAGCTCAGCGAGGCGGGCCTGACCGGACGCAAGTCGGGCCGCGGCTTCTACACGTACGCCGAGCCGGGCGGCGCCGAGGTGGTGCCCGACGCGCTGACCCCGGTGGCGGACGAGCGGCGTGCCCAGGGACGCGCCGTCCGGTCCGTCGGTGTCGCGGGCTCGGGGACGATGGCGTCCGGTATCGCGGAGGTCTTCGCCAAGGCCGGTTACGACGTGGTGCTCGCCGCGCGCACCGACGAGAAGGCGCAGACCGCCAAGGCCCGTATCGGCAAGTCGCTCGCGCGCTCCGTCGACAAGGGCAGGATGTCGGCCACGGCCGCCGCCGAGACCCTGGAGCGGATCACTCCGGCCGACTCCTACGAGGCGTTCGCCGAGGTCGACCTGGCCCTGGAGGCCATCGCCGAGGACCTGGAGATCAAGCAGCAGCTGTTCGCGACGCTCGACAAGGTCTGCAAGCCGGGCGCGATCCTCGCGACCACGACCTCCTCGCTGCCGGTGGTGGCCTTGGCCCGCGCCACCACGCGCCCGCGCGATGTGATCGGCATGCACTTCTTCAACCCGGCACCGGCGATGAAGCTCGTCGAGGTGGTCCGCACCGTGCTGACCGCGGACGACGTGCACGCCACGGTCCGCGAGGTCTGCGCGACCATCCGCAAGCACCCGGTGGACTGCGGCGACCGCGCGGGCTTCATCGTGAACGCGCTGCTGTTCCCCTACCTCAACAACGCGATCAAGATGGTCCAGGAGCACTACGCCACGCTCGACGACATCGACGCCGCGATGAAGCTCGGCGGCGGCTACCCCATGGGCCCCTTCGAGCTGCTGGACGTCGTCGGCCTGGACGTCTCGCTGGCCATCGAGAAGGTCCTGCACCGCGAGTTCCGCGACCCGGGCCTGGCCCCGGCGCCGCTGCTCGAACACCTGGTGGCCGCGGGCTGCCTCGGCCGCAAGACGGGCCGTGGCTTCCGCGAATATGCCCGGCGCTGAGCCGGCCGAGGGGCATCGGGGGGCGCGGGCGGACTGGGGCGGGCTGCTCGGGTCCCCGGGCGGCCCCGTCCCTCCGGAGCACCGCGCCGCGCATATGCAGTACGTTCGTGGCATGTCCAAGGCCGCCAAGTCCTCACGTACGCCCGCCACGCCCGACGCTCCGGAGAGCGCGGCGGGCAGCCGGGCCGCCGCCCAACGGCTCAAGATGCGCAGGGAGCTGGCGGCCGCGGCCATGGAGCTGTTCGCGACCAAGGGGTACGAGGCGACGACGGTCGACGAGATCGCCGCCGCCGCGGGCGTCGCCCGCCGGACCTTCTTCCGGCACTTCCGCTCCAAGGAAGAGGCGATCTTCCCGGACCACGACGACACCCTGATCCGCGCGGAAGCGGTGCTGAACGCCGCTCCCCCGCACGAGCACCCGCTGGACACGGTGTGCCGCGGCATCAAGGAAGTCATGAAGATGTACGCGGCCTCGCCCGCGGTCTCCGTGGAGCGCTACCGCCTCACCCGCGAGGTGCCCACGCTCCGCGAGCGCGAGATCGCCTCGGTGGCCCGTTACGAACGGCTCTTCACCCGCTATCTCCTGGGCCACTTCGACGAGCACGCGCACCACGACGGCAACGACGACCCGCTGCTCGCCGAGGTCGCCGCGTCCGCGGTGGTCACGGCCCACAACCACGTGCTGCGGCGCTGGCTGCGGGCGGGCGGCCAGGGGGACGTGGAGACCCATCTGGACCACGCGTTCGCGATCGTGCGGCGCACGTTCGGCACGGGCATCGGGGCGGGGCGCGACACGCTGCCCGCGGCGGCGCCCGCGACGGTGTCCGCGCAGGGTGAGGTCCTGGTCACGGTGGCGCGCACGGACGCCCCTTTGGACGAGGTCATGCGGACCATCGAGAAGGCACTCAAGGAGCGGGCTTCTTAACCCGTTTCACCCATTTCGTCCTTGGCTTTTGAGGGGGCGCTACCAGTCGGTAGCGCCCCCTCTCTCATGCCGCCACCCCCTCTGACCTGCACTGATCGATCATCGGTCAAAAAATACTGGCACCCAGTGTCTTGCCGACTGGCACGCGGTGCCATACGTTGATGTTGTCCGGGCGGCCGGCGTACAGCGATCCTCCGTACGTCGGCTGTCCCCTCAAGCCTCGGCTTGTGCGCCCGGACGCCTGCGTCACAGGCACCTCCCGCGCCCCACCAGGGCGTCGCCGAGCACCACCCTTCGCCGAACCGACGGCACACCTCCACCGCACCACCAGCACCCCGACGTAACCCTCAAGCAGCGCCCCCGTAAGGCGCTTCTTCGCCGGAGGCAACACCGTGAAGGAAATCCTGGACGCGATTCAGTCCCCGGACACCACGTCCGCCGACTTCGCCGCTCTCCCCCTGCCCGACTCGTACCGCGCGATCACCGTGCACAAGGACGAGACGGAGATGTTCGCGGGTCTGGAGACCCGCGACAAGGACCCCCGCAAGTCGATCCACCTGGACGACGTGCCGGTCCCCGAACTCGGCCCCGGCGAGGCCCTGGTGGCCGTCATGGCCTCCTCGGTGAACTACAACTCCGTGTGGACGTCGATCTTCGAGCCGGTCTCCACCTTCAGCTTCCTGGAGCGCTACGGCCGGCTCAGCGAGCTGAGCAAGCGCCACGACCTGCCGTACCACATCATCGGCTCCGACCTCGCGGGCGTCGTGCTGCGCACCGGACCCGGCGTGAACTCCTGGAAGCCCGGCGACGAGGTCGTCGCGCACTGTCTGAGCGTCGAGCTGGAGTCCTCCGACGGCCACAACGACACGATGCTCGACCCCGAGCAGCGCATCTGGGGCTTCGAGACCAACTTCGGCGGCCTCGCCGAGATCGCGCTCGTCAAGTCCAACCAGCTGATGCCGAAGCCGGACCACCTGAGCTGGGAGGAGGCCGCCTCCCCCGGCCTCGTGAACTCCACCGCGTACCGCCAGCTGGTCTCCCGCAACGGCGCCGCCATGAAGCAGGGCGACAACGTCCTGATCTGGGGCGCGAGCGGCGGACTCGGGTCGTACGCCACGCAGTTCGCGCTCGCGGGCGGCGCCAACCCCATCTGCGTGGTGAGCAGCCCCCAGAAGGCGGACATCTGCCGCGCCATGGGCGCCGAGGCGATCATCGACCGCAACGCCGAGGGCTACAAGTTCTGGAAGGACGAGCACACCCAGGACCCGAAGGAGTGGAAGCGCTTCGGCAAGCGCATCCGCGAGCTGACCGGTGGCGAGGACATCGACATCGTCTTCGAGCACCCGGGCCGCGAGACCTTCGGCGCGAGCGTGTACGTCACCCGCAAGGGCGGCACGATCACCACCTGCGCCTCGACCTCCGGCTACATGCACGAGTACGACAACCGCTACCTGTGGATGTCCCTCAAGCGCATCATCGGCTCCCACTTCGCCAACTACCGCGAGGCGTGGGAGGCCAACCGCCTGATCGCCAAGGGCAAGATCCACCCGACGCTCTCGAAGGTGTACTCCCTGGAGGACACCGGCCAGGCCGCCTACGACGTGCACCGCAACCTCCACCAGGGCAAGGTCGGCGTCCTCGCGCTCGCCCCCCAGGAGGGCCTCGGCGTCCGCGACCCGGAGAAGCGGGCCCAGCACATCGACGCCATCAACCGCTTCCGGAACGTCTGAACGCCCTAAGGAGCAGCGGGACATGACAGAGCGCCAGAAGGACCGGCCGTGGCTCATGCGGACGTACGCCGGTCATTCCACGGCGGAGGCGTCCAACGAGTTGTACCGGCGCAACCTCGCCAAGGGTCAGACGGGCCTCTCGGTCGCGTTCGACCTGCCCACCCAGACCGGCTACGACCCCGACCACATCCTCGCCCGCGGCGAGGTCGGACGGGTCGGCGTGCCGGTCTCCCACCTCGGCGACATGCGGCGCCTGTTCCAGGACATCCCCCTGGAGCAGATGAACACCTCGATGACGATCAACGCCACCGCCATGTGGCTTCTGGCGCTCTATCAGGTGGTCGCGGAGGAGCAGGGCGCGGACATCACCAAGCTCCAGGGGACGACGCAGAACGACATCGTCAAGGAGTACCTCTCGCGCGGGACGCACGTCTTCCCGCCGGTGCCCTCCCTGCGGCTGACCACCGACATGATCACGTACACGGTGGCCCACATCCCCAAGTGGAACCCCATCAACATCTGTAGCTACCACCTCCAGGAGGCGGGGGCCACGCCGGTCCAGGAGATCGCGTACGCGATGTCCACCGCCATCGCGGTTCTCGATGCCGTACGCGACTCCGGGCAGGTCCCCGAGGAGAAGTTCGGGGACGTCGTGGCCCGCATCTCCTTCTTTGTGAACGCGGGTGTCCGCTTCATCGAGGAGATGTGCAAGATGCGGGCGTTCGGGCGGATCTGGGATCAGGTCACGCGCGAGCGGTACGGCATCGAGAACCCGAAGCAGCGCCGCTTCCGCTACGGCGTGCAGGTCAACTCGCTGGGCCTGACGGAGGCGCAGCCCGAGAACAACGTCCAGCGGATCGTCCTGGAAATGCTGGCCGTCACGCTCTCCAAGGACGCACGCGCGCGTGCCGTGCAGCTGCCCGCCTGGAACGAGGCGCTGGGGCTGCCGCGGCCCTGGGACCAGCAGTGGTCCCTGCGCATCCAGCAGGTCCTCGCGCACGAGAGCGACCTGCTGGAGTACGAGGACATCTTCGCCGGCTCGCACGTCATCGAGGACAAGGTCGCCTCCCTGGTGGAGGAGTCCCTCGCGGAGATGGACCGCATCGAGCGGATGGGCGGCGCGATGGCCGCCGTCGAGTCCGGCTACCTCAAGTCGCAGCTGGTCTCCTCGCACGCCGAGCGCCGGGCGCGCATCGAGTCCGGCCAGGAGAAGATCGTCGGTGTGAACTCCTACGAGTCCACCGAGCCGAGCCCGCTCACCTCGGACCTGGACGGGGCGATCATGACGGTCGACCCGGCGGTCGAGGCACGGGTGGTGAACGCCCTCAAGGACTGGCGCGACAACCGCTACCAGCCTCCGTTCAACCACCCCCGCCCGTGCAAGGCGCTGGAGCGGCTCAAGGAAGTGGCCGCGGGGACGGGCAACCTCATGGAGGCCACCCTGGAGTGCGCACGCGCCGGTGTGACGACCGGCGAGTGGGCGGGGGCCCTGCGGGAGGTCTTCGGGGAGTTCCGGGCGCCCACGGGCGTCTCAAGCGCCCCCGTGGCCGTCACCGCGGAGGAGGGCACGCCGCTCGCCCTGGTCCGCGAGAAGGTCGCGAAGACGGCCGCCGACCTCGGCACCGGCAAGCTCCGCTTCCTGGTCGGCAAGCCCGGCCTCGACGGGCACTCCAACGGGGCCGAGCAGATCGCGGTGCGCGCGCGTGACGCCGGCTTCGAGGTGGTCTACCAGGGGATCAGGCTGACGCCCGAGCAGATCGTCGACGCGGCGCTCGCCGAGGACGTGCACGCGGTGGGCCTGTCGATCCTCTCCGGCTCGCACGCCGAACTCGTGCCGGACGTCCTGGTGCGCCTGCGCGAGGCCGGCGCCCGCGACATTCCCGTCATCGCGGGAGGCATCATCCCCAACAGCGACGCCGAGGACCTGTTGGCGGCGGGTGTCGCCGCCGTCTTCACCCCCAAGGACTTCGGCATCACGGAAATCATCGGCCGTATCGTCGACGAGATCCGGAAAGCGAACAAGCTCGACCCTCTGGAGGTCCCCGCATGACTGTGAACCGTCTTCGCCCCCGGCGCTCCTGTCTGGCCGTACCGGGCTCGAACCCGCGCTTCCTGGAGAAGGCCCAGGGCCTCCCCGCCGACCAGGTCTTCCTGGACCTAGAGGACGCCTGCGCGCCGCTCGCCAAGCCGGAGGCCCGGCACACCATCGTCAAGTTCCTCAACGAGGGCGACTGGACGGGCAAGACGCGGGTCGTGCGCGTCAACGACTGGACGACCGAGTGGACGTACCGCGACGTCGTGACCGTCGTCGAGGGCGCGGGCCAGAACCTCGACTGCATCATGCTGCCGAAGGTGCAGACGGCCGACCAGGTCGTCGCCCTGGACCTGCTGCTCACCCAGATCGAGAAGACGATGGGCTTCGAGGTCGGCAAGATCGGCATCGAGGCGCAGATCGAGAACGCCCGGGGCCTCAACAACGTCAACGCGATCGCCGAGGCCTCCCCGCGCGTCGAGACGATCATCTTCGGCCCGGCCGACTTCATGGCGTCGATCAACATGAAGTCCCTGGTCGTCGGCGAGCAGCCGCCCGGTTACCCGGCGGACGCCTACCACTTCATCCTGATGAAGATCCTGATGGCGGCCCGCGCCAACAACCTCCAGGCGATCGACGGCCCCTACCTCCAGATCAAGAACGTCGACGGCTACCGCGAGGTCGCGAACCGTGCCGCCGCGCTCGGCTTCGACGGCAAGTGGGTGCTGCACCCCGGCCAGGTGGAGGCCGCCAACGAGGTCTTCTCACCCTCCCAGGAGGACTTCGACCACGCCGAGCTGATCCTGGACGCGTACGAGTACTACACGTCCGAGGCGGGCGGCAAGAAGGGCTCGGCGATGCTCGGCGACGAGATGATCGACGAGGCCAGCCGGAAGATGGCGCTGGTCATCTCCGGGAAGGGCCGTGCGGCCGGAATGACCCGCACGTCCAAGTTCGAGGCCCCGGAGGCGTAAGACACATGCAGTTCGGCCGCACCTACGAAGAGTTCGAAGTCGGCGCCGTGTACAAGCACTGGCCCGGGAAGACGGTCACCGAGTACGACGACCACCTCTTCTGTCTGCTCACCATGAACCACCACCCCCTCCACATGGACACGAACTATGCGGAGAAGACGACGGACTTCGGGAAGAACGTCGTCGTGGGCAACTACATCTACTCGCTGCTGCTCGGCATGTCCGTGCCGGACGTCTCCGGGAAGGCCATCGCCAATCTGGAGGTCGAGTCGCTCAAGCACGTGGCGCCGACCTTCCACGGCGACACGATCTACGGCGAGACGACGGTCCTCGACAAGACCCCGTCGAGGTCCAAGTCCGACCGCGGGATCGTCTACGTGGAGACCAAGGGCTACAAGCAGGACGGCACCCTGGTCTGTGTATTCCGCCGCAAGGTGATGGTGCCCACCGAGACCTACATCAAGGAGCGCGGCGGCGAGCAGCCCGGCCGCCCGGAGCTGAACACCCCTTCCAAGAGCGCCGAGAGCACGGAGAAGTAGCCATGAGCCGACTCGCGCAGACCGCAGGTCTCACCGACGTCCAACAGGAGATCCTGTCCACCGTCCGGGACTTCGTCGACAAGGAGATCATCCCTGTCGCGACCGCGCTGGAGCACCGCGACGAGTACCCGCAGCAGATCGTCGACGGTCTCAAGGAGTTGGGCCTGTTCGGCCTGATGATCCCGGAGGAGTACGGCGGTCTGGGCGAGTCGCTGCTCACGTACGCCCTGTGCGTCGAGGAGATCGCGCGTGGCTGGATGTCGGTATCCGGCATCATCAACACCCACTTCATCGTCGCCTACATGCTCAAGCAGCACGGCACGCAGGAGCAGAAGGAGACCTTCCTGCCGCGGATGGCGGCCGGCGAGGTGCGCGGCGCGTTCTCCATGTCGGAGCCGGGCCTCGGCTCCGATGTGTCGGCGATCACGTCGAAGGGCGTGCGGCACGGCGACGAGTACGTCCTCAATGGCCAGAAGATGTGGCTGACGAACGGCGGTACGTCCACTTTGGTGGCCGTTCTGTGCCGGAGTGACGAAGGACACCCTGAGGGCACCGCCCCGCACAAGTCGATGACGACGTTCCTCGTGGAGAAGGAGCCGGGCTTCGGTGAGGTCCGCCCCGGCCTCACCATCCCCGGCAAGATCGACAAGATGGGTTACAAGGGGGTCGACACCACTGAGCTAATCATGGACGACCTGCGAATTCCGGCCAATCGTGTGCTCGGCGGGGTTACCGGCCGGGGTTTTTACCAAATGATGGACGGTGTCGAGGTCGGCCGCGTGAACGTCGCGGCACGTGGTTGCGGTGTCGCGCAGCGTGCCTTCGAGCTGGGCGTCTCCTATGCCCAGCAACGCCACACTTTCGGCAAGCCGATCGCCCAGCACCAGGCGATTCAGTTCAAGCTGGCCGAGATGGCTACCAAGGTCGAGGCCGCTCATGCGATGATGGTCAACGCAGCACGCAAAAAGGACTCCGGGGAGCGAAACGACCTCGAAGCAGGGATGGCGAAGTACCTCGCCTCCGAGTACTGCAAGGAAGTCGTCGAGGACGCGTTCAGGATTCACGGCGGTTACGGCTTCTCGAAGGAGTACGAGATCGAGCGCCTCTACCGGGAGGCGCCGATGCTGCTGATCGGTGAAGGTACCGCCGAGATCCAGAAAATGATCATTGGTCGTCGGCTGCTCGAAGAGTATCGATTCCAGGGCTAGATGCCCGGTTTGGGGCGCTTTCTTCGCGAAGAAGATCACACCCTGTCAACACTCTTCGGCCGTCGACTCGGCTTCCTCGCTTGCCCAGTTGTGGCTCGCAACCGATAACATCCGGAGAAAGCCGCCGTCCCCCGTATCACCGCGCGGCATCATCCGCTACGAAGGTCATCCATGCCCCACAGCCAAACCTCTGCACCACGCGACGGCATTCTTCAGGGACGCCTTGCTCGCGGAGCATCGCCGTGGCTCCTGCCGACCGTCGCCACCGCGGCACTCAGCCTCGCCCGTGCGCGCCGCTCCAAGGGCGCCGCGGCCGTCGCCGTCCCCGCCACCGCTCTGGCGGCGGGAATGCTGTGGTTCTTCCGCGACCCCGAGCGTGAGATCGCTCAGGGCCGGGTCATCTCCCCCGCCGACGGCGTGGTGCAGAGCATCATGCCGTGGAAGGACGGGCGTACCCGCGTCGCCATCTTCATGAGCCCGCTGAACGTCCACGTCAACCGCGCGCCCCTCGCGGGCACGGTGACGTCCGTGGAACACATCCCCGGCGGGTTCGTCCCGGCGTTCAACAAGGAGAGCGAGAACAACGAACGCGTTGTCTGGCACTTCGACACCGAGCTGGGCGACATCGAGATGATCCAGATCGCGGGCGCGGTCGCACGGCGCATCGTGCCGTACGTGCCGCAGGGCACCAAGGTGGAGCAGGGCGAG
Organism: Streptomyces sp. NRRL S-920; assembly: GCF_000717945.1. Classification (NCBI taxonomy): domain Bacteria; kingdom Bacillati; phylum Actinomycetota; class Actinomycetes; order Kitasatosporales; family Streptomycetaceae; genus Streptomyces; species Streptomyces sp. NRRL S-920. Next base: position 244,974 of record NZ_JODF01000005.1, on the reverse strand, counting down.
CGGATCGGCCTGATCCGCTTCGGCTCGCGCGTCGACATCTACCTCCCCGAGGGTGTCGAGGTGGACGTCGAGGTCGGTCAGAAGACCGTGGCTGGGGTGACTCGCATTGACCGTGGTTGATCCTGAGACACAGGCCGGCTGGGCGCCGGAGTCGGCGCAGGAGGACGCGCTCCACGACGGCGACGAGATGCCGCTGTCACTGCGCCTGTCGATAGCGGACACGCTCACACTGGGTAACGCCACGTGCGGGTTCATGGCGGTGTACTTCACCACCACGGGCATCCTCATCCCGCACCTCCAGGGCAGCAACGAGAGCGGCATGGCGCGGCACTCCGCCGCGACCGCCGTCATCCTGATGCTCTGCGCGGCCGTCTTCGACCTCTTCGACGGGCTCGTGGCGCGCAAGCTGCGGTCCTCGCCGATGGGCGCCGAGCTGGACAACCTCTCGGACCTGATCAGCTTCGGTCTGGCCCCCGCGTACTTCGTACTCGTCTACGGCATGGTCGCCGACGACGCGCACCAGCGCGTGGCGGCGGTGGGCGCGATCGTGGTGCTCCTGGCGGTGGTGCTGCGGCTTGCGCGGTTCTCCTGCGTGACCGTGAAGGACGGCACCTTCCAGGGCATGCCGTCGCCCTTCGGGGCGCTGACGGTCGTCTCGATCGTGCTCCTGGAGCTGCCCTTCGTGGCGACGCTCCTCGCGATCATCGGCACGGCCTGGCTCATGGTCAGCCGCGTCGAGTACCCCAAGCCGCGGGGCCCCCTCGCGGTGGCCATGCTCGCCTGGATCGTCGCGGCCATGGGGCTGCTCGCGGCCTGGGCGTTCGAGGCGCCGGGCGGCCAGCTGCTCCTCCAGACCGGCTGTGCGCTCCAGCTCGTTCTCGGGGCGGTGATCCCCCTCTTCGCTACCGCTCGGAGGGTGAACAACTTCCGCGACAATCGGCGCGAGGCCCGTGCGGCGCAGTTGCCGTAGTTTTTCGTACGTCGCCCTGGGGGCCCGGACCTGATGGTCCGGGCCCCCTTTGCTTGCCCTCTTGCCGCCCTTCGGGCTCGTCCTCAAACGCCGGACGGGCCCTAGTCGGCGGTATACCCCTGCGCCGCCTCCGACGCGTTCGGCCCGCGGACCACCTTCATGCCTCCCGTCGCCTTCTTGTCCGGCTGGAGGATCACGCTCTGCCGGGACGAGGGTGCCTTCGGGTCGGTGAAGTCCTGGGGGACGCCGAAGCCCGAGTCGAAGTCGTCGAGGGTCAGCAGGGCCTTGCCGACGCCGTCGCGCGTGAGGTCCTTGGTCTCGCAGGCCTTCTTCAGGGCCTCGCCGAAGACGGAGGCGGCCGTCCAGCCCGCCACGACGCCATTGTCGAGGGAGTCCTTCGGGTGGGCCTTCTTGTAGTCGGCGACGAGCTTCCTCGCTGCTGCCGTCTCCGCGCCGATGGGCAGCGTGGGTGAGGCGACGTAGTAGTTCTTCTGGAGGGCGGGGCCGGACTGCGTGGCGAGGAGCTGGGGGGCGAACGCCGAGTTGTTGCCGATGACCGGCACATCGAAGCGGCCCGCCGCGGCAACGCCGACCAGGGAGGCCGCCTGGCGCGGCCCCGCGCTGATCACGATGCCCTTGACGCCCGCCTTCCTCAGGGCGGAGACCTGCGCGGTCATGTCATTGTCCGTCGGCTTGATCTTCTGCTCGACGACGCTCAGGCCCGCCTTCTCAGCCATGTGCCGGGAGCCCTTCAGGGCGCTCTCGCCGTAGTCGCCCTCGAAGTAGACGTGACCGAGCTTGTCGCCCCTCTTGAGGCCCTTCTCCTTCATCAGGAAGTCGATGGCGTTGATCGTCTCCAGGTCGTACGTGGATCCGATGACCCGTATGTACGGGCTGCCCAGGAGGTTCGCCGACCAGGCCTGCGGCAGGACCAGGCCCTTGTCGGCGTCGACGCGCTGCTTGACGGCGGCCACGAACGGCGAGCCGATGAACTGGGCGAAGCCGAGTACCTTCGGCTCCAGCTCGGTGTAGGCGGCGACGGCCTTCTGCGGGTCGTAGCCGTGGTCGCGGACGGTGAGCTTCAGCTTGTGGCCGCAGATGCCGCCGTCCTTGTTGGTCTGGTCGACGTAGAGCTGCTGGGCCTGGGTGACGCTCTTGCCGAGGGTGGCGTAGACGCCGGTCATGTCGGTGAGCACGCCGAGGTTGATGGTTTTCCCCGAGATGCCCTGGCCGGTCCTCACCCCTCCCGCGGATCTGTCCCCGTCGTCGCCGTCCTTCGCCTTCGAACTGCACGCCGTGAGCGCGAGGAGGGCGGCGAGCGCGGTGGTGGCCGCCGTGGCCCTGGTCAGTGCGTTCATGCTGTCTCCCCTGAAGTGCCAGTGGTACCTGGAGTGGCTGGAGTGGCCTGGGTGGCCTTGCGGTGACGTGCGGTGAGCCGCACCAGGCCGCCGGGCAGGAAGAGCACCACCGCCACGACGGCGGCGCCGTACAGGTACCGGGACGCCTCGCCCGGCGAGATCCCGCCCGTGCCCGGCGCCGAGACGAGGGGCAGCGTGTCGCTGTACCGCGTCAGGAGTTGCGGCAGCAGGGAGACGAGGGCCGCGCCCGCGACCGCTCCGGAGACCGAGCCGAGGCCGCCGATCACGATCATCGCGAGGTACTCCAGGGAGAGCGTCACACCGAAGTAGTCGGGGACGGTCCGCTGGAAGACCAGGGCGAGGAGCACCCCGGCGAGGCCCGCGTACATCGACGACAGGACGAAGACCCCGGCGCGGTAGCGGGCCACCGGCACGCCGATGACGCCCGCGGCGACGCGGTGGTCGCGGATGGCGTTCATGGCGCGCCCCGGGCGCCCCCGCAGCACGCCGCGGGCGAAGAGCCCGCAGACGAGGAGCAGCGCCAGACCGGCGTACCAGAGCTTCTCCGCGGAGCCGAACGGCACGGCGGCGACGACGGTCTCGCTCTCGTCGAAGGTGAGGCCGAAGAGGTTCAGCGGCGGGACGTCTCGCCCGTTCGAGCCGCCGGTCAGGTCGTGGGCGTTGAACAGCACGTGCTGTCCGATGAAGATCAGCGCGAGGGTCGCGATGCCGAGGTAGGCGCCGCGCAGCCGGCCCGCGATGGGGCTGAAGAGCCCGCCCGCGAGCCCGGCGAGCGCGACGGCGAGGGCGGCGGCGAGCCAGGTGGGCAGGCCGAGCCCGGTGAGGCCGTCACCGCTGTCCCCGGCGAGGACGCAGTAGCCGTACGCGCCGATGGCGAGGAAGAAGGCGTGCCCCATGGAGAGCTGGCCGGTGGCGCCGGTGAGGAGGTTGATGCCGATCGCGCCGATCGCGGCGGCCATCGCGAAGAGGCCCGCCTGGAGCCAGAAGCGGTCCAGGTAGAAGGGCAGGGCGAGCAGCACTACGGCCGAGGCCGCCCAGGCGCAGATGCGGCGGATGTCAGACACGGGCGAGTTCCTTCGTGCCGAAGAGCCCGTCGGGCCGGATGAGCAGGATCGCGGTCATGATGAGGTAGGGGGCGAGGTCGCCGAGTCCGCGGCCGAGGAAGGTCAGCTCGCTCTGGTAGCCGGTGGCGAGGGATTCGGTGACGCCGACCACGAGACCCCCGACGAGGGCGCCCGTCGTGGAGTCCAGGCCGCCGAGGATCGCGGCGGGGAAGGCCTTCAGCGCGGCCAGCGAGGTGGCGCGCTCCAGGCCCGGGGTCGGGAAGACGGTGAGGAACAGCGCGGCCACGGCGGCCAGCGCCCCTGCCACCGCCCACGCGCCGAGCGATACGCGGCCGAGCCGTACGCCCATCAGCGCGGCGGTCTCCGGGCTCTCGGCGGCGGCGCGCATCGCCACGCCCCAGGAGGTGTAGCGGAAGGCGAGCAGGAAGACGGTGATGAGCAGGGCCGCGGCGGCGAACGCGGCGATGCGGGTGTGCGCGAGGGAGATCGCGCCGACACTCAGCACGTCGTCGCCCCAGGGGTCACCGAGCGGCAGGACGTCGGTGCCGAGGCGCCGGGTCAGCTCGGTGGTCAGCAGGATGTCGACGCCGATGGTGACGATGGCGAGCACGCTGTGGTCGGTGCCCCGGTAGCGGCGCATGACGAGGAACTCGACGGCCGCCCCGACGACGGCGGCGCCCGTGACGCCGACGAGCAGCGCGGGCCAGAAGCCGAGGTCGTCGTGGAGGGAGGCCGTGATGTATCCGCCGGCGAGGAGGAGGGAGGCGTGGGCGAAGTTCACCACTTCGGTGGCCCGGAAGATGACGACGAAGCCGAGGGCGATGAGGGCGTAGACGGAGCCCATGGAGAGCCCGTTGAGGAGGAGTTCGGTGAAGGTGGTCATGAGCGGGGGTCTCCCTCGCCGGGGTGGCGGTGGCGGGGGGTGTGGGGGCCGTGGGGGCGGCCGGGGTCGCCGGGGTCGCGGGTGCCGTCGGCCTCGCCGCCGGTGCCGTCGCCCTTGGCGGCGTGGTCGCTTTCGGCGGTCGGGGGGTCGGCCGTAGTGCCGCTGGGGTGGCCGGTACCGCCGGGGCCTTGGAGGCCGTCGGTTTCCTGGCCCGGGCGGGCCGCGCGGGCCAGGCGCTCGCTTGCGCTCCCGGGGCGTTCGGCCCCGCCGCCCGGGTCGTCCTTGTCCGAGCGGTCGCCCTCGCCCAAGTAGGCGCGTATGACCGCGGGGTCGTTCTGTACGTCCGCGGGGGTGCCGTCGGCGATGCGGCGGCCGAAGTCGAGTACGGTCACCGCGTCCGCGAGCCGCATCACCACCCCCATGTCGTGTTCCACCAGGACGATCGAGATGCCGAGGCTGTCGCGGACGCCCGCGATGACGGCGGCGGTGCGGCGGCGCTCGTCGGCCGTCATGCCCGCGACCGGCTCGTCGAGGAGCAGCAGGCGCGGCTCCATGCACAAGGCGCGGGCCAGCTCGGCGAGTTTTTGCTGGCCGTAAGGCAAGGAGCCTGCGGGCAGGTCGAGTTGGTGCTCCAGGCCTACGAACGCGGCGATCTCGCGGACCCGTTCGCGGTGCAGCCGCTCCTCGTGCGCCGCCGAGGGAAGCCGCAGACCCGCGGCCAGGAAGCCGGTGCGGGTCAGGCGGTGGCGGCCGAGCAGCAGGCTGTCGGCGACCGTGGCGCGCGGCGGGAGCGCGAGGTTCTGGAAGATGCGGGCGACACCGAGGCCGGCGATCCGGTGCGGGCGCATGCCGGTGAGTTCGTGCTCTCCGAAGCGGACGCTCCCACTGGTGGCGCGGTAGACGCCGGACAGGACGTTGAAGCAGGTGGACTTGCCCGCCCCGTTGGGCCCGATGACGGCGTGCACGGTGCCGGGGCGGACAGTGAAGCTGACGGAGTCCAGCGCGGTGAGCCCGGCGAACCGTACGGTCAACTGACGCACCTCCAGAGGCGGTACGGTCGCTCCGGTCACCGTCCGGCCTCCCAGCGCGGCAGCGTCGGCAGCGCGCCGAGGCCCCGGGTGGCGTCGGCCTCGGCGTCCTCGTCGACGACGCCGAGGTAGCGGCGGCGCACCTCGTCGGACGCGGCCAGCTCGTCCGCCGGGCCGGACAGCGCGACCTCGCCGACGTCCAGGACGTACGCCCGTGAGGCGAGCCGCAGCGCGAGGGCGGCGTTCTGCTCGACGAGCAGGACCGAGGTGCCCTGGGCGTTGATCTCCCGGATGGTGTCGGCGATGCGCGCGGCCATCAGCGGGGCGAGGCCGAGGGACGGTTCGTCGAGGAGGAGCAGCCGCGGCGAGGCCATGAGCGCCCTGCCCACCGCGAGCATCTGCTGTTCTCCGCCGGAGAGCAGTCCGGCGCGCTGGGTGCCCCGCTCGGCGAGCACCGGGAAGAGTTCGTGGACGCGGCGCAGGGCGTCGGCCTTGGCGGCGCGCGTCCCGGTGGAGCCGAGCGCCCCGGCGCGAAGATTGTCGGCGACGGTCATGCGGGCGAACACCCTTCTCCCCTCGGGCACTTGAGATATCCCGGCGGCCACCACGCGGTCCGGGACGAGGCCGTCGACGCGGGTGCCCTCGAAGTGGATGCCACCCGAGGTGAGCGCCCCGCCCTGAAAGGAGAGGGTGCGCGAGATGGCGCGCAGCAGCGTCGACTTGCCGGCGCCGTTGCCACCGAGCACGGCGACGACGGCGCCGTCCGGCACATCGAGCGAGACCCGGCGCAGGGCGCGCACGGGGCCGTAGCCGACGGACACGTCGCGTACGACGAGACCGGCGCCGCGTACGGCGGGTCCGGCACCGCGTGCCGCGGCCGTGCCGTCACCCTTCGGGCCACCCGTGCCGAAGTCCTCCACATTGGAACCGACCACGTACCGACCCCCAGTCCCGCACGGCTCGTCCGCCGTCGCGTGGCGCTCACCCCAGCACCGCGGGAGCGGCCCGTCCACGGGCAGTGGGGGAAACGCTGCGGGAGACCAGCGGCGGCGCCCCGGCGTTGTGCATGCGCACAACACCGCGTGTCAGGGGCCTGCGGGAGGGGCTCACCCCATGGCATCCTCCGCACCAACGACGTCCTGGAGCGCGGCGACGGGGGGATCCATGACCGGGCCCATGAACGGCCGCAGGCCGCGGACCGGGCACGACTGGAGACTTCTCAAGGAGGCGTGCACGGCCCTGCTGCCCCGGCTGCCCGAGCTGGTCGACGAGCATCTGCGGCAACTCGCCGAGCACTCCCCGGTGTTCGGGCACGTCCTGCCGTACGACGTGCACTGGCACGAGGCCGAGGAGGCCATGCGGATCGGCATCGAGGCGATCTCGGCGCCGCGGGCCTCGCCGCGCCGCGACCTGGAGTACGCGGAGGAGGCGGGCAGGCGCCGGGCCCAGCAGGGGCTGCCGCTGGACCTGGTGGTGCACTCGTACCGCAACGCGGGCTATCTGGTCTGGGACTCGCTGTTGGAGGGCGTGGCGGGCAAGGACCCGGAGAAGCTGGCGGTTCTGATGCGTTCGGCGACGATGGTGTGGTCGGCGGTCGACGCGCAGGCGGCGGTGGCGTCCGACGCGTACCGGGCGACGGAGCTGGAGCTGCGCCGGCGCACGGACGAGCAGTTGCAGGCGCTCCTGGACGCCCTCCTGGAGGGACAGACCGCGCCGGGCCTCGCGGCGCGCGCGGCGGCCGGGCTCGATCTGCCCGAGCACGGCCCGTACGCGGTGGTGGTGCTGCGCGTGGAACGCCGTGACGGGCGTGAGGCGTTCCACCGGCAGATCCAGCGTCCGGGGTTCCGTTTCGTCTGGCGGATGCGGACGGACTGCGAGGTCGGCGTGGTCGCGCTGGGGGCGGACGAGGGGCTCGACGGCCTGGCGCGGCTGCTCGACGGGCGGTGCCCGGGCCCCGGCGGCATCAGCCCCGTGGTGGCGGGTCTCGCGGACCTCGGCCACGCCCGGCGGCTGGCGGAACTGGCGCTGCGCACCTGCCCGCCGGACGCGACCGGCATCGTACGCCTCGACCAGCGGATGCCGACCGCGCTCGTGGTGAGCCAGCCGGAGCTGGCGGCCCGCCTGGTGGCGGACGTCCTCGGCGAGGTGCTCACGCTGGAACCGGCGGACCGCGCGGTCCTCCTGGAGACCCTGGACGCGTGGCTGGCCTGCGAGGGCTCGGCGGGCCGGGCGGCGGGGCGCCTCTACTGCCACCGCAACACGGTCTTCAACCGCCTGCGCCGCCTGGAACAACTGACCTCGCGGTCCTTGGCGAGACCGAGGGACCTGGTGGAGGTAGCCCTGGCGGTAGAGGCGCACCGACTGTCGCCGGGGTAGGGGGCGCCCCGCAAGGGGCGCGGGGAACTGCGCGAGCAACCAAAAACAGCCCCGCACCCGGGAGAAGCCCCAGCCAGGCAGACTGGACGGCCCCCCGCCCAGAGGCCTCAGGCCAGATAATCCCGCCCGAGATTCTCCGCCAGCTCCTCCAGAATCGGCCCCGCCTCAGCAATGCACCGAGCCACATCCGGCTCGATGTCGGTCAGCGCATACGCCCGCCGGATCCCGGCCTTGCCGAGGGCCTCCGGGGGCAGCGCGAGGCGGCCGCAGACCGCGACGACGTCGACGCCCGCGGCACGGGCCGCCGAGGCCACCCCGGCCGGCGCCTTGCCGTGCAGGGTCTGCTCGTCCAGCGAGCCCTCGCCGGTGATCACGAGCGTGGCCCGCTCCAGCGCGGGCGCGAAGCCGAGGACGTCCAGCATGACCTCGATGCCCGGCCTGAAGCTCGCCCCGAGCCCGACGAGCGCGCCGTAACCGATGCCGCCCGCGGCGCCCGCGCCCGGGGACTGCGCGTACTCGGCGGCCTTGGGGCCGATGGACTTCTCCAGGACCGCGGCGAAGTGGGCGAGCGCCGCGTCCAGCTCGGCGACGTCCTCCGGGGAGGCCCCCTTCTGCGGGCCGTACACCGCGGGCGCGCCCTTCGGCCCGGTCAGCGGGTTGTCGACGTCGCTGGCGAGGACGATCTCCACGTCCTTCAGACGCGGGTCGAGGCCCGACAGATCGGCGGTGGCCAGCTCCTTGAGCGGCCCGCCGCCCGGCCCGACCGGCTCGCCGTCCGCGTCCAGGAAGCGCGCGCCGAGCGCGGCCAGCATGCCGGCGCCGCCGTCGGTCGTGGCGCTGCCGCCGACGCCGAAGACGATGGTGCGGGCGCCCGCGTCGAGCGCGGCGCGGATCAGCTCTCCGGAGCCGTACGTCGTGGAGGTGAGCGGCGCGAAGACGCCCTCGGGGAGCAGCTGGAGGCCCGAGGCCTCGGCCATCTCCACCACGGCCGTGCCGTCCTTGAGGGCGTACGCGGCCGTCACCTCGTCGCCGAGCGGTCCCGTGACGGTGACGTCCCGACGCTCGAAGCCGCCCGCGACGGCCGCGGCGACCGTGCCGTCACCGCCGTCGGCGACCGGCAGGGCCTCGACCGTCACCTCGGGGGCCGCGCGGTGGAGCCCGGCCGTCACCCGCTCGGCGACCTGCACGGCCGTGAGCGAGCCCTTGAACTTGTCCGCGGCGATGAGCACGTGCCGCGCCTGCTCGCGCCGCTCCTGCTGCTCGCGTCCCGCCGTCCTTGCAGCGTCCGCCACCTTGCATTCCCCTTGCTTCCGGCCTTGCTCGTGTCAAGGCAGTCGCGCCGCTGCGACCATAACCGCAGATAGGGCTCCCTGCCCAGGGGAATGATCGATCAGCCGGCGCCCCGGGCGGCCGGACCCCGACCCGACGGCTCGGTCCGGCGTTACCCTTCCCCGATGACCACTCAGGACTTCGCCGCATACATCGCGGGCCTCCCTCGCGTGATCGTCGGGGCCGCGGCCCTCTTCCGGGACGCGGAGGGCCGCGTCCTTCTCGTGGAGCCCAACTACCGCGAGGGCTGGGCGCTGCCCGGCGGGACCGTGGAGTCGGACGACGGGGAGACACCGCGCCAGGGGGCGCGCAGGGAGACGGTCGAGGAGATCGGCCTCGACCTCACGCTCGGGCCGCTCCTCGCGGTGGATTGGGTGCCGCCGGGGGCCGAGGGGACGCGGCCGCCGCTGGTGGCATATCTGTACGACGGCGGGGTGCTGGACGACGAGCAGCTGAAGTCGATCAGGTTGCAGGAGGAGGAGTTGCTCTCCTGGCGCCTGGCGGCCCGGGAGGAGCTGGCGGAGCTGCTGCCGGGGGCGCTGGGCCGCCGGGTCTCGGCCGCGCTCGACGTGCTGGCGCGCGGCGAGGGGACCGCCGAGCTGGAGAACGGGCACCGGGTCGCCTGACCCGGCGCCCGCAAGGATGAGGATCCGCGCGAGCCCGCGGGTCAGCTCCGCGTGAGCCCGCGGGTCAGAAGAGGTACGCGCTTTCTCCGCCGCCCGTGGCCCCGCCCTCGAAGGCCAGCAGCCGCTGTTTGCGCTCGAGGCCGCCGCCGTACCCCGTCAGGCTGCCGTTGGCGCCGACGACGCGATGGCAGGGGACGATGACACCGATCGGGTTCTTGCCGTTGGCGAGGCCGACCGCGCGGGAGGCGCCGGGCTTGCCGAGGATCTCCGCGAGTTCGCCGTACGTACGGGTCTCGCCGTAGGGGATCCTCCGCAGCGCGTCCCAGACCGTGCGCTGGAACGGCGTGCCGTCGAGCCGCAGCGGCAGGTCGAACTCCTTCAGCTCCCCCGCGAAGTAGGCCGCCAGTTGGCTGCTCACCTCGCCGAAGGGCGCCGGGTCACGGTCGCCGAAGGTCTCCTCCGCCGGCCGGTGCCGCTGGTCGGTCATGTAGAGACCGCTGAGGACGCCGTCGGTGGCGACGAGGGTGAGCGGCCCGTAGGGGCTGTCGATGAGGGTGTGCAGGCGTTGCATGGATGTCCGTTTCCGTCCCTGGTACGGGGATGAGGTTCCCTCACGGGGCTGACGAAGTGCTGGCACGGCGCTGACGTGGTGCTGACGCGGGGCCGACGGCTACGCGGGAATGACGTTGATGGGGTGGGCGTCGGTGGCCCACAGGTACTGCACCGCGTACGCCCGCCAGGGCCGCCAGTCGGCGGCGCGCGCGGTGAGCGCGGCCGGGGTGTGCGGCAGGCCAAGCTCCTTCGCGGCACGCCGGATGCCGAGGTCGGAGGGGAGGAAGGCGTCGGGGTCGCCGAGCGCCCGCATGGCGATGATCTCGACCGTCCAGGGCCCGAATCCGGGCAGCTCGGTGAGGCGGGCCCGGGCCTCGTCCCAGCCGCTCTCCGCGCCGAGCCCGAGGCTGCCGTCGGCGAGGTGGCGTACGAGCGTGGTCAGCGTGGTGCGGCGGCTGCGGGGCAGGGCCAGCGACTCCGGGTCGAGCGCGGCGAGGGCCTCGGGGGCGGGGAAGAGGTGGGTGAGGCCGCCCTCGGGGTCCTCGACGCGCTCGCCGTGCGCGGTCACCAGGCGTGCGGCGTGGGTGCGGGCGGCGGCCGTGGAGACCTGCTGCCCGAGGACGGCGCGTACGGCGAACTCGGCCTCGTCGACCGTGCGCGGCACCCGCCGCCCCGGGGCCTTGTCGACGAGCGGCGCGAGCAGCGGGTCGCTCCTGAGCCGGCCGTCGACGGCGGCCGGATCGGCGTCCAGGTCGAGCATGCGGCGGCAGCGGCTGATGGCGATGGTCAGATCGCGCGGGTCGGTGAGGCTCAGGCGGCAGCCGATGTGGTCGGGGTGCGGGGTGAGGGCGACGACGCCGTGCCCGTAGGGGAGGTTCAGGGTGCGGCGGTACGCCCCGTCGCGCCACTCCTCGACGCCCGGTACGCCGGTCGCGATGAGGTGCCCGAAGAGGTTGTCGGGGTTGAGCGGGGCGCGGAACGGCAGCCGCAGCGAGAGCACGCCGGGCGTGGCGGGCGCCGCCCCGGCCGGTTTGAGCGCGCGGGCGCGCAGCTCCCCGGGGGCGACGGCGAAGACCTCGCGCACGGTTTCGTTGAAGGTGCGGAGGGAGGAGAACCCGGCGGCGAAGGCGATCTCCGCCATGGGCAGCGCGGTCGTCTCGATGAGCAGCCGCGCGGTCTGGGCGCGCTGGGCGCGGGCGAGCGCGAGGGGGCCCGCGCCCAGTTCGGTGCGGAGCTGGCGCTCCACCTGGCGGGCGCTGTAGCCGAGGCGGGCGGCGAGGCCGGGGACGCCTTCGCGGTCGACGACGCCGTCGGCGATCAGGCGCATGGCGCGGGCGACGAGGTCGGCCCGCTGGTTCCACTCGGGCGAGCCGGGGCTGCTGTCCGGACGGCACCGCTTGCAGGCCCGGAAGCCGGCCTGCTGGCAGGCGGCGGCGCTCGGGTAGAAGGTCATGTTCTCGGCCTTGGGCGGCACGACCGGGCAGCTGGGGCGGCAGTAGATGCGGGTGGTGACGACGGCCGTGAAGAACCAGCCGTCGAAGCGGGCGTCCTTCGACTGAACCGCGCGTACACAGCGTTCGGTGTCGGTGTGCATGTGCTCAAGCATCGCGGACTCCCCCGGCCATGACTGGCGAGAATCCGACATCAACCTCGCGCTGCCAGGACCGCCGCGCTAGCCATCCGCGGCGGCCAGCGCCTTGGCGAACGCGTCGTAGGCCGCCTGGTCGAAGAGCACGAACCGCACCTCGTCGAAGAGCGCGGGGTCGGCGGCCTCCCGCACGGTGCGCACGGCGACGCGGGCGGCGTCGTCGAGCGGCCAGCGGTAGACCCCCGTGGAGATCGCGGGGAAGGCGACGGTGCGCGCGCCCAGCTCGGCGGCGACCCGCAGCGCCTCGCGGTGGCAGGAGGCGAGCAGCTCGGAGCGGTCCTCCGTGGCGGACCAGACGGGGCCCACGGTGTGGATCACATGCCGGGCGTCGAGCTTTCCGGCGACGGTGGCCACGGCCCGGCCGGTGGGCAGCCCCTTGGGAAGGGAGGCGCGCAGGCGGCGGCAGTCGGCGAGGATCTCGGGGCCGCCGCGCCGGTGGATGGCGCCGTCGACGCCGCCGCCGCCGAGGAGCGAGGAGTTGGCGGCGTTGACGAGGGCGTCGACGCGCTGGCGCGTGATGTCGTCCTGGACGAGCGTGATGGACACGGTCACGGGATCATCCTCACGGGACGCCGGGTCTCACGCATCGCGGAGCCTCTTCCACACGGCCTTGGCGGCGTTGTGCCCGGACATGCCGTGGACGCCGGGGCCCGGGGGTGTGGCGGACGAGCAGATGAAGACCGCCGGGTGCTTCGTCCCGTACGGGAAGAGGGAGAGCTTGGGGCGCAGGAGCAGTTGCAGTCCGCTCGCGGCGCCGCAGGCGATGTCGCCGCCCACGTAGTTGGCGTTGCGCTCGGCGAGTTGGGGCGGGCCTGCCGTGGCGCGGGCGAGGACGCGGTCGCGGAAGCCGGGTGCGAAGCGCTCCAGCTGCCGCTCGATGGCGTCGGTCAGGTCGCCGTCCCAGCCGTTCGGGACGTGGCCGTAGGCCCAGAAGACGTGCTTGCCCTCGGGGGCGCGGGAGGGGTCGGCGACGCTGGGCTGCACGGTGATCAGGAACGGCGCGTCGGGCGCGCGCCCCTCGCGCGAGGCGGCGCGCAGCGCGGCGCCGATCTCCTCGCTGCTCGCGCCGATCTGCACGGTCCCGGCCGACCGGGGCTCCTCGGCGGTCCAGGGGACGGGGCCGTCGAGTGCGTAATCGATCTTGAAGGCGCTGGCCCCGTACCGATAGCGGGCGTAGGCGTCGCCGAGTCCGGCGATGCGGGCGAGCGCGGTCGGCGAGGTGTCGAAGACGTAGGCGCGGGCGGGGGGCAGGTCGTCGAGGCGCTTGACCTCGTAGTCCGTGTGGACGGAGCCGCCGAGGTCCTTCAGATACGCGGTGAGCGCGTCGGAGATGGACTGCGAGCCGCCGCGCGCGAGCGGCCAGCCGCGGGCGTGGGCGGCCAGGGCGAAGACCATGCCGACGCCGCCGGTGACGATGCCGTCGAGCGGCGCGATGACGTGCGCGACGAGCCCGGCGAACAGCGCGCGGGCCCGGTCCTCGCGGAAGCGCCGCATCAGCCACGTCGACGGGGGCAGCCCGGCGAGGCCGAAGCGGGCGAGGGTGATGGGGTCGCGCGGCAGCGAACTCATCGGCAGGGACATGAAGTCCCGCAGCAGGACGTCCCACTTGGGGAGGAAGGGCTCTACCAGGCGCCGGTAGGTCCCGGCGTCGCGCGGCCCGAAGGAGGCCGCCGTCTCGGCGACGGAGCGGGAGAGCACGGCGGCGCTGCCGTCCGGGAAGGGGTGCGCCATGGGCAGCGGGGCGTGCAGCCACTCGAGGCCGTACCGCTCCAGGGGCATGGCGCGGAATGCCGGGGAGTTGATGCCCAGCGGATGGGCGGCGGAGCAGGGGTCGTGCCGGAAGCCGGGGAGTGTCAGCTCCTCGGTGCGGGCCCCGCCCCCCACGGTGCTCTTGGCCTCGAACACGGCCACGGAGAAGCCGCGGCGGGCCAGCTCGACGGCGGCGGTCAGGCCGTTCGGCCCCGCCCCCACGATGACGGCATCAAGCATCGACGGCACCTTCGGACTCCTTCGTCAGCCGATGGCCTCTGCCGCACAGGATAGGCCGGGGCTCTGACACCTCGGTCGCCGCGGTGGCCCCGCGGCGGTGCCGGCCCGGACGCGGCCGCTCGGGCCGACCGCTCAAGCCGACTGCTCGGGCCGACTGCTCGGGCCGACTGCTCAAGCCGTCTCTCAGGCCCCGCTCGCGAGAAGGCCCACCACGCGCCGGGCCGTCGCCGCGTCGCGCGCCGCGGTGAACGGCAGCGCGTTCCCCCCGCCGATGCGGAACGGCTCGCCCGTCAGCGTCATGGAGGCGCCCCCGGCCTCGGCGACGAGCAGCAGCCCCGCGGCGTGGTCCCAGGCCAGCTCCCACGAGAAGGCGACGGCGTCCAACTCCCCCTTCGCCACGGCGAGATACTCAAGGCCCGCCGAACCGCACGGCCGGGGCCGCACGCCGTCCGCCCGCAGGCCGAGCAGCGCCCGCTTCTGCTCCTCCGTGGTGAAGTCCGGGTGGGAGGTGGCGACTTCGAGGTCCTGCCCGGCCTCGGGCGCGCCCGACACCAAGGGCTGCCCGTCCAGCCAGGCACCCTTGCCGCGTACGGCCACGGCGAGCTGGTCCAGCGCCGGGGCGTACGTCCAGGACGCCAGCACCTCTCCGCCCACCGCGAGGGCGACGAGCATGCAGAAGCCGGGGTCGCCCTGCACGAACTGCCGCGTCCCGTCCACGGGGTCGACTATCCACACGGGAGCATCGCCGCGTATCGCCTCGTACGTCGACGGGTCGGCGTGCACCGCTTCCTCGCCCACGACGACGGAGCCCGGCAGCAGGGCGGCCAGGTCCGCCGTCAGCAGCTCCTCGGCGCGGCGGTCGGCCACGGTCACCATGTCGTGCGGGCCGCTCTTCTCCACCACGTCGCCCTCGGCGAGCTGGCGGAACCGGGGGGTCACCTCGGCCGCCGCCGCCTTCCGGAGGGCCTCCTCCACGTCGCGTACGCCCTGCGTCAGAAACTCTTCGATCATGCGTCCATGAGAGCACGCCCCGCTGACATCCCGTACGCCTCGGGTGAACGGTTGCTTGTGACTACGTGAATACCGGGTTCGGCCCAGCCGCCCCCGCGGACTCAGCGGCCGACCGCGTACCCCTGCATCCCCCGGGGATTGGCCGCCGCCGACAGCACCCCGCTCTGCGGGTCCCGCGCCACCGCGCACAGCCGGCCCTCCGTCCACGCGCCCCCCACCAGCACCTCGTGCCCCCGCCGCCGCAACCCGGCCACCACCTCCGGGGCCATCCGGGACTCCACCGTCACGCTCCCGGGCCGCATGGCCCGGGGGTGGAAGGAAGCGGGAAAGCTGTCCGTGTGCCAGCTGGGCGCGTCGATCGCGCCTTGCAGGTCGAGGCCGCCCTGGGCCGGGGGCCGCAGCGCCACCCCCAGGAAGAAGTGCGTCTGCCACTGGTCCTGCTGATCGCCCCCGGGCGACCCGAAGGCCATGACCGGGACCCCGTCCCTCAGCGCCAGCGACGGCGTCAGCGTGGTCCGGGGCCGCCTGCCCGGCGTGAGCGAGTTCGGCAGCCCCTCCTCCAGCCACGCCATCTGAAGCCGCGTACCCAAGGGGAAGCCGAGTTCCGGCACGACGGGGTTGGACTGGAGCCAGCCGCCGCTGGGTGTGGCAGAAAGCATGTTCCCCCAGCGGTCGACGACGTCGACGTGACAGGTGTCCCCGCGCGTCGCGCCGTCCGCGGCCACGGTCGGCTCGCCGCCCCCCGCGGCCGCGACCGCGACCGCACCGCCGTCCCCCGAGACCGAGGACACCGCGAGCGCGTGCGAGGAGAGCCGGGGCTCCCGCCCGCCGGGCGAGCCGGGCCGCAGCTCGTACGAGGCGTCGTCCCCGATCAGCTTCCGCCGTCGCGCGTTGTACTCCTCGGAGAGCAGCTCACGGACCGGCACCGACCCGGCGCCGCCCTCCCCGGCGTCGCCGTACCAGGCCTCCCGGTCCGCCATGGCGAGCTTGCAGCCCTCGATCAGGAGGTGGACGTAGTCCTCCGACCCGTACGCGGGAAGCTCCGTGGAGTCCTGGGGCAGCAGCGCGAGCTGCTGGAGGAAGGCGGGGCCCTGGCTCCAGGGCCCGGCCTTGCACAGGGTCCAGCCGTTCCAGTCGTACGTGACCGGGTCCTCGTACCGCGCGGACCAGCCCCGCAGGTCTTCTGCCGAGAGCGTCCCCGCGTGCCGCTCACCGCTCGTGTCCATGGTGGGCCGCCCGGCCTGCCGCACGAGCGCCTCGGCGATGAACCCGCCGCGCCACACTTCGCGCGCGGCGTCGATGACGTCGGTGCGTGACCTGCCGGGCGCCTCGGCCTCCGCCAGGAGCCGCCGCCATGTCGCGGCGAGTGCCGGATTGCGGAACAGCTGGCCGGTGCGGGGCGGTTCACCGCCGTCGGGGCCCGCGCGGAGATAGATCTCCGCGGACGAGGGCCACTCCTCCTCGAAGAGCTGCCGTACCGTCGCGACGACTGCTCCGACGCCTTCGACGGGCGCGTGGCCGTCCTCGGCGTACCCGATGGCGTACGCGAGGACGTCGGCGAGGGATTTCGTGCCGTGGTCCCGCAGCAGCACCATCCACGCGTCGAAGGCGCCGGGCACGGCCGCGGCGAGCGGCCCGGTGCCGGGCACCAACTCAAGCCCGAGGGAACGGTAGTGGGCCACGGTGGCCGCGGCGGGCGCGGGCCCCTGGCCGCAGAGCACGCGCACGTCACCGCCCGCGGGCGCGAGGATGATCGGGACCTCGCCCGCGGGCCCGTTGAGGTGGGGCTCGACGACGTGCAGGACGAAACCCGCGGCGACCGCGGCGTCGAAGGCGTTGCCTCCGTCCTCCAGCACGGCCATCGCGGACTGGGAGGCGAGCCAGTGGGTGGACGACACCATGCCGAAGGTGCCCTGGAGTGTGGGGCGCGTCGTGAACATGCTCAGCAGGCTAGGGCCTGTCCGGCGGATGGAGGCCGTGTTCGAGTGACGGACATCCTTCGGCGGGTCAGTCGATGCCCCTGGCCCGCTTGAACCGGCCCAGCCCGTCGGCGAGTTCGAGGAGCGGCTCGGGGTAGTCGTAGCGCTCCCTCTCCCTGCCCGGCAGCTTCCACGGCTCGTGGACCGCGGCGCCGGGCAGCCCGGCGAGTTCGGGCACCCAACGACGTACGTAGGCCCCGTCGGGGTCGTAGCGCTTGGCCTGGAGGACGGGGTTGAGGACCCGGTTGGGCCGGCTGTCCGTGCCGGTGCCCGCCATCCACTGCCAGTTGAGCTGGTTGTTGGCGATGTCCCCGTCGACCAGCAGCCGTTGGAAGTGGCGGGCGCCCACCCGCCAGTCGACGTACAGGGTTTTGGTCAGGAAGCTCGCGGTCAGCAGCCTGCCCCGGTTGTGCATCCAGCCCTCGTGCAGCAGCTGCCGCATGGAGGCGTCGATGATCGGGTATCCCGTACGGCCTTCTTGCCACGCCAGGATGTCCTGCGCCGCCGACTCCTGCGAGCGCCAGCGGTCGCCGCGCGTGCGGTAGTCGGCGGACGCCGTCCGCGGTCTGGCGGCGAGCACCTGGTGGTGGAAGTCGCGCCAGCACAGCTGTCTGACGAAGTCCTCGGCGCCCGGGGTCGCCCGCGCGCGGGCGTGGTGGACGAGTTCGGCGCAGGACAGGGTGCCGAAGTGCAGATGCGGCGAGAGCTTGGAGGTGGCGTCGCCCGCGAGGTCGTCGTGGCGCTCGCCGTACCGGTCGATGCCGTCGCGCAGCCACGCCTTCCAGCGCTTCCTGCCCTCGCTCTCCCCGCCGCGCGCCAGCCCCGGCGAGGTGCCGGTGATGTCGTCGCGGGCGGGGAGGGGCTGGGAGCGGACGTGGTCGGGGACGCGCACGGTGCGCGGGGCGCCGAGGACCGCCCGTACGCCCTGGGCGGACCAGCGGCGGAGGTAGGGGGTGAAGACGGCGAAGTGGTCGGAGTTGGTGGGGGTGACGGCGCCGGGCGGGAGCGCGGTGATCACGGCGTCGTGGACGTGCAGCCGGTGGCCGTCCGCCGCCAGCGCCTCGCGCAGCCGCCGCTCGCGGCCCTGCGCGTACCGGCTGACGCCGGCCGCCATGTGGACCTCGTCGGCGTCCGCCTCCTTCATGACGGCCCGCACCTCGTCGACGGGGTCACCGGCGCGCACCACCAGGCGCCCGCCCCGGTCGCGCAGCCGCCGGTCGAGGTCGGTGAGGCAGTCGGCGAGGAACGCCCGGCGGTTCGGGCCCGCGAAGCCGGTGCCGTCGATGGCGGGGTCCCGGACGAAGAGCGGCACCACGGCGTCCGCGCGGGCGAGCGCGGCGCGCAGCGGCGGATGGTCGTGCACGCGCAGGTCGGAGGTGTACAGGACGACCGAGACAGTCATGGCGCTACTCCTGGGAGGCCGGTACCGGCGGCGTGGAGCCGGTGCCGTCGGTGGTGAGGGCGGCCTCCCTCGACGCCGCCTTGGCGATGTTGCGGGCCATGCCGCCGAACACCACGGCGTGGAACGGCGAGACGCTCCACCAGTAGGCGTGGCCGAGCAGCCCGTGCGGGTGGAAGAGCGCCCGCTGCCGGTAGCGGGCGCGGCCCTCGGCGTCCTGGTCGGCGCGCATCTCCAGCCAGGCCAGGCCGGGCAGCCGCATCTCCGCCCGCAGCCGCAGCAGGCGGCCCCGCTGGATCTCCTCGACCCGCCAGAAGTCGAGGGAGTCACCGACCCGCAGCCGTGCGGCGTCCCGGCGGCCGCGGCGCAGCCCCACACCGCCGACGGCCCGGTCCAGCCAGCCCCGCACGGCCCAGGCCAGCGGGAAGGAGTACCAGCCGTTCTCGCCGCCGACGCCCTCGATGATCCGCCAGAGGTCCTGCGGCGGGGCGTCGACGGTGATCTCCCGCCGGTCGGTGTAGAGGCTGCCGCCCGCCCAGTCGGGGTCGGTGGGCAGCGGGTCGCTCGGGGCGCCGGGCAGCGCGGCCGACGACCAGCGGGTGACGACCTGCGCCTCCTTCACCCGCCGCAGCGCGAGCTTCAGCGCGTCGTCGAAGGAGATCGGGGTGCCGGGCGGGTCGGGCACGTACCGCGCGATGTCGTGCTCGTCGCAGACCACCTCGTGCCGCAGTGACTCCGCGAGGGGCCGGGCCAGGGCGCGGGGCACCGGGGTCACCAGGCCGATCCAGAGGCTGGAGAGGCCGGGGCTGAGCATGGGGACGCGCACGATGAGACGGTGCGGCAGCGACGCGACGGTCGCGTACCGCCGCATCATCTGTTCGTAGGTGACGACGTCGGGGCCGCCGATGTCGAAGGCGCGGTTCACGTCGGAGGGCATGCGTGCGCTGCCGACGAGGTAGCGCAGGACGTCGCGTACGGCGATGGGCTGCACGCGCGTGCCGACCCAGCTGGGCGTGACCATGACCGGCAGCCGTTCGGTGAGGTACCGGAGCATCTCGAAGGAGGCGGAGCCGGAGCCGATGATGACGGCCGCGCGCAGCACGGTGGCCGGGACCTCGGCGCGCAGGAAGATCTCGCCGACCTCCGCCCTGGAGCGCAGGTGGGGCGAGAGTTCTCGGGGCGGTACGTCCGAGGGGGTGAGGCCGCCGAGGTAGACGATGCGGCGCACCCCGGCCGCGCGGGCCTGTTCCGCGAAGTTCTGGGCGGCCTTGCGGTCGGTCTCCTCGAAGCGTGAGCCGGTGGCCAGGGCGTGTACCAGGTAGTACGCCACGTCGATGCCGCGCATCGCTTCGGCCAGCGAGTCGGCGTCGGTGACGTCACCTCGTACCACCTCGGCGCGGGGCGCCCAGGGGTGGTCGCGCAGCTTCTCGGGCGTGCGGGCCAGGCAGCGCACGCGGTATCCCGCGTCGAGGAGTTCGGGGACGAGGCGGCCGCCGATATAGCCCGTCGCCCCGGTCACCAGGACGCGCGGGCCCGGCTCGGCGCCCTGTCCGGCGTGCACGCTCATCGGTTCCTCCACCCGCTCGCCCTCACTCTCGGCCCCATCCCTCTGTCCCATCTGTCTGCCCCCTCCCTCTGCCCCATCTTCCGCCCGACCGGACATTCCGGCACTCGGCTAGCGTTGGGGACGATTCGGAATCGTGAGCGAGGGCGACGCGCCCCGCGGGCTTGGAGGAAGCACGGTGCACGGTGAGTACAAGGTCCCCGGCGGAAAGCTCGTCGTGGTGGATCTGGACGTCGAGGGCGGCGAGCTGCGGCGCACGCGCGTGGCCGGCGACTTCTTCCTCGAACCGGACGAGGCGCTCGACGCGATCAACGGCGCGCTGGACAGCTCCCCCGCCGACACGGACGCCGCGGGCCTCGCCGCCCGCATCGACGCCGCGCTCCCCGAGGACACCGTGATGTACGGCCTGACGTCGGAGGGCATCGGGATCGCCGTGCGCCGCGCCCTCGCGCACGCGACGGACTGGACCGACTACGACTGGCAGCTCGTGCACGAGGGGCCGCAGCCGCCCGCCCTGCACATGGCCCTGGACGAGGTGCTGACGCAGGAGGTCGCGGCGGGCCGCCGCCCGCCGACGCTGCGGGTGTGGGAGTGGGGCGCCCCGTCAGTGATCATCGGCAGCTTCCAGTCGCTGGCCAACGAGGTCGATCCGGAAGGGGCGGCCCGGCACGGGATCGATGTCGTACGCCGCATCTCGGGCGGCGGCGCGATGTTCGTGGAGCCGGGCAACACCATCACGTACTCGCTCTCCGTGCCCGACGCCCTCGTGCAAGGGCTCTCCTTCCAGGACAGCTACGCCTATCTCGACGACTGGGTGCTCGCCGCCCTCGCCGACATGGGCATCAAGGCGTGGTACCAGCCGCTCAACGACATCGCGACGGACGCGGGGAAGATCGCGGGCGCCGCGCAGAAGCGCGTGGTGGGGCCCGGTGGCGGCCCGGGAGCCGTCCTGCACCACGTGACGATGTCCTACGACATCGACGCCGACAAGATGCTCGAAGTGCTCCGCATCGGCAAGGAGAAGCTGTCCGACAAGGGCACCAGGAGCGCCAAGAAGCGGGTGGACCCGTTGCGCCGCCAGACCGGTCTGCCGCGCGAGACCGTCATCGACCGCATGATCGACTCCTTCCGCTCCCGCTACGGCCTCACCCGGGGCGAGGTCACCGACGCCGAACTGGCCCGGGCTCAGGATCTCGTACGCACCAAGTTCGGTACGGCCGAGTGGACGGCCCGGGTGCCCTGATCGTCGTCGGGGCCGCGCTGCCAGGCGGTCGTGCCGAGCATGCCGGTCTCGCCGATGTCGAGGCCGCCGTCCGGCTCGATGGTCTGGCGCGCCGCGCCCTTGGCGGGGCCGATCTCCACGTAGACGCCGCTGCCCGCTTTGGTGGACGCGTCCACGGCGGAGTACCGCCACACCAGTGAGGTGTACGCGGACTGCCCCGGCCGCAGCTTGACGCGGCTCGGGCCCGGGTCGTCCATGGTGGTGACCGGCTCGGTCCCCTTGAGCACCGTCACGTCGAAGAGCTGCCGGTCGAGGCCGCGGACGCGGATGTCGGGGTAGCCGTTGAGTTCGCGGACCCCCTTGCCGCAGTTGGTCAGCGTCACCGACATCGCGCGCAGTCCCATCGCGGCCGTCACCATGCCCGGGGACATGCTCACGCCCGACTTCGGGCAGGACGGTGTGCTGGGGGCCGCGGACGGTGGAGTGTCGGGGCCGAGCGAGAGGTCGGTGGGCGGAGCCGGGTCGGCCGGCTCGGGCTGTGACGCCCCGGGATTCGGCTCGCGCTCCGGGTTCGCCTCCCGGTCCAGCTCCGCGGAGAGTCCGCATCCGGAGATGAGCAGGGCGGCCACAAAGAGGGCCGCGGCCCGCTTGAGCGGCCGCGGCCGCTCCCCCGACCCCGTCCCGGGTCCCGGTCTCCCCTCGGGGGCCTGTCCTTGCCTCGGTATGACGGTCACTCAGGGATCATGTCATGGCCCAAGCCAGCCACTCATTTCGGTCGATACCGGACCCGCTACGGCCCCGCACGCCTCGTGAACCGCCGAAGAGAGGGGCGCGGGCGGGTTACGCCCGATGAGCCGCCGCAGTAACATACATACATGCATGTAGGTGTTGAGCGGGTCACCCAAGCAGAGCGCCGGGCCCGCACGCGCGGCGCGATCCTGGCCTCGGCCACCCGGGGCCTGTCCCGCTACGGCTACGGGAACCTCGTACTCGAACAGGTGGCGCGCGAGGCGGGCTACACCCGCGGCGCGCTCTACCACCAGTTCAAGGACAAGCAGGATCTGACGCTGGCCGTGATCCAGTGGATCGGCGAGACCTGGATGGAGGAGGTCGGGCCCCTCATCGAGCGGGAACGGCACCCCGTCGCGGCCCTGCTCACCCTGGCGCGCGGCCACGCCGTCTACTGCCGGCGCAACGGCGCCCGGGTGGCGACCGCGCTCCGCCTGGAGTTCAGCGGCCAGGACCACCCCGTCGGGCACGAGATCGAGCGGGCCTACGAAAACCTCGTCACGCGCTGCGAAAACCTCATCGGCGCGGCGCGGGACGCGGGCGCGATCCCGCCCGGCCCACCGGTCCGCACCCTCGCCCTGGCCTTCGTCGGCGCGCTCGACGGCACGGTGATCGCCCTGTCCGGCCAGGAACCGCACGACGAGCTGCTCGCCGTCCGCGCCGTCGCGGGCGTCCTCGGCATCGATCCCCGCTCGTACCCGCCCACCGAAGCCACGACCGACCCCACGGAGGCACCGTCATGAAGCTCCCGAACAGCGCGCACACGTCACGGCCCTGGCGGATACACGAGATCACCCGCGACTTCCGCCTGTACGACGTGTGGGCGCTGCCGACGCCGGGCGGGCCCGGTGACTTCCCGCTGCTGATCCAGGACACCGTCAAGGGCGATACGTCGCAGAGCCCGTCCCGCGTCTCCCGCGCCCTCTTCGCGATCCGCTGGAAGCTCGGGAAGCTCTTCGGCTGGGACGACCCGGGCTCCGGTGTCGGATCGCGCGTCCCGACGCTGCGCGACCGGCTCCCCGCGGACCTGCGCGAGGGTCCGGCGGGACCGGAGTTCGAGTCCCTGCCCTTCACCTCGGTCTATCTGCGGGACGACGAATGGGCCTCGGAGCTGGGCAACCGGACCGTCCACGGGGTGATGCACCTGAGCTGGGTGCCGGACGGCAAGGGCGGCTTCCGGGGCCAGATGGCCGTCCTGGTGAAGCCCAACGGGCTCTTCGGGAAGGCCTACATGGCCGCGATCGCCCCGTTCCGGCATCTGCTCGTGTATCCGCAGCTCATGCGGGAGATCGAACAGAAGTGGCAGGCGCACGCCCGGTAGCCTGAACCGCATGAGCCCGGAGCCGTTCGACCCCGACCTGCTGCCCGGGTGGGAAGTCGCCCGCCCGCGCGGCGGCACGCCGTTCGACGGCGTGGACGTGGCCGGGTTCCGCGACCGGAACGCCATGGGCCTCGACTCGTGGGTACTCCCCCAGCCTGCCGTGACGGTGGTCCTCGAGTTCGGCGGCGACTCCCTCGACGTCGAACAGGCCGACGCGGGTGGGGTGTTGGGCGGCCTCGCCGCCGGTATGTCGCCCGGCCCGACCCACGTCCGCGGGCGGCGCGTCCACTGCGTCGAGGTCCGCCTCTCACCCGTCACGGCATACTCGACGCTGGGCCTCTCCCCCGCCGACCGCGAGGGCCGCGTGATCGACCTGACGGACCTGTGGGGGCGGCAAGAGCAGTACCTGCGCAAGCAGTTGGCGGCCACCCCGGGGTGGGAGGGGCGCTTCGCCCTGCTGAGCGGGTTCCTCGCCGAGCGGGTCGGATCGGGCATGCCGGTGGATCCCGAGGTGGCGGCCGTATGGCGGCACATCGTCGCCCGGCGGGGCCGCGTACGGGTCAACGACCTCGCCCAGTCATGCGGTTGGAGCCGCAAGCGGCTGTGGTCGCGGTTCGGCGCCCAGATCGGGATGACCCCCAAGCGTGCCGCGATGCTCGTCCGCTTCGACCGGGCCGCGCGCGCCCTGGCGGCGGGCCGGGACCCCGCCGAGGTCGCGGCGGTGTGCGGCTACGCCGACCAGTCCCATATGCACCGTGATGTACGGGACTTCGCCGGGCGCACGCCGGGTGCCCTCAGCACGCCGGGCGCTCTCAGTGCTCCCGGTACTCTCAACGCTCCGGGCACGTCGACCGCTCCGAGCACCTCAGGAACCCCACGCACCTCAGGAACCCCAGCCGGGGAACATTTCTCCAAGGCCTGAGCCGCCGGGCTCCGCGACGGTGGAGGCATGCGGAATCACGACACGAAGAACACCGAGGCGCCCATCACCGCGAGCGGGCCGCCGGACGCGCCCGCCCTGGTCCTGATCCACGGCCTCGCGGGCTCGGCGGCCTGGTGGGACCCCGTGGTCCCGGCGCTGGCGCGGGCCCACCGCGTGCTCCGCGTCGACCTTCCCGGACACGGCAGGTCGGCGCGGCCGCCTCGGGGCGGTGACGACATCCCCGCCCAGGCCCGCCGGGTCGCCGCCGCCCTGGACGGTCTCGGCGTGGACCGGGCCGCCGTGGCCGGGCACTCGACGGGCGGCCTGGTGGGCACGGCCCTGGCCGAGCAACGGCCCGACCTGGTCGGCGCGTTGGCGCTCATCAACACCGGGCCGAGCCCCGACGCCCATCTCCCGCAGCCCTTTCCCGCCCGCCTCGTCACGGCACCCATAGTCGGCCGGTGGATGTGGCGCGTACGGAACGACGCCGCGATCCGGCGTGGCCTGGACACCGCCGTCGCCCCCGGGACCACCGCGACGGCCCAGAAGTCGCTCGACTATCTCGGCGGGCGTGAACTGACCGCACGGCTGGCCCAGTTGACGGCGCCACTGATGGTGATCTTCGGGACCCGGGACCGCCGCCGGCAGCCCTTCCCCGCCGAGCGTTACCGCGTCGTCCCCGGGCTGCGGCTCGAACTCCTCCCGGGCGTCGGCCACACCCCGATGCTCGAATCCCCGACGCGGACGGCGGAACTGCTCCTCGCGTTCACCTCGTCCCTCAGGCGAGCTGCGGGATGACCGACGCGCCGTACGCGTCGATCACTTCCTCCCGGGCGTCGTGCATCGCGTACAGGGCGAACTGGTCGACCCCCAACTCCTTCAGCTCCCGCAGCCGTTCGAGGTGGGACTCGACCGGGCCGAGGAGGCAGAACCGGTCGACGATCTCATCGGGCACGAAGGCCGTGTCCGGGTTCCCGGCCCGCCCGTGGTGGCTGTAGTCGTAGCCCTCCCGCGCCTTGATGTACTCGGTGAGGGCGCGCGGCACCACGGAGGAGTCCTCGCCGTACCTGGTGACCAGGTCGGCGACGTGGTTGCCGACCATCCCGCCGAACCACCGGCACTGCTCACGGGCGTGCGCGAGGTCCTCGCCGACGTACGCGGGCGCCGCGACGCAGATCTTCACCTCGGCCGGGTCGCGCCCCGCCGCGGCCGCCGCGTCCCGCACGGCCCTCACCATGTACGCGGTCAGATAGGGGTCGGCGAGCTGGAGGATGAACCCGTCCGCCCGCTGCCCGGCGAGCGCGAGCGCCTTGGGGCCGTACGCCGCCATCCACACCGGCAGCTTCCCCTCCCGTACCCAGGGCAGCCGCAGCCGCTGCCCGTCGACGTCCGCCTCGCGCCCCTCGGCGAGGTCGCGGATGACGTCGATCGCCTCGCCGAGCCGGGCCAGCGTGTTGGGCCTGCGGCCCGCGACGCGCATCGCGGAGTCGCCGCGCCCGATGCCGCAGACGGTGCGGTTGCCGTACATGTCGTTGAGCGTGGCGAAGGTGGAGGCGGTGACCTCCCAGGTCCTGGTGCCCGGGTTGGTGACCATGGGGCCCACCGTCAGCCGCGTGGTGTGTTCGAGGATGCGGCTGTAGATCACGAACGGCTCCTGCCACAGAACCGCGGAGTCGAACGTCCAGCCGTAGCGGAAGCCGTTGCGCTCCGCGCGCCGCATGAGTCCGACGACCGCCGACGCGGGCGGGTCCGTTTGCAGCACAAGTCCGAAATCCACAGCGGGGCCTCCTGGTGCACGTGCCGGCTGTCACCTCGGAGGTGATCCGAGAAGGGACAATCGTGGACTTCCCCCCGGCCCTTGGCAAGAGGACCTCGCCGGGTCAGCCGCCGGGCGTGGGGGCGAGTGCGGCCAGGTGGTGGTCGAGGAGTTCGACCTGGCGGTGCGGCGGGAACGCCGGGGCGTCGAGGAGTGCCTGCACGACGAGGCCGAGGACGAAGGCCTGTGCCCCGGCGGCGATGCGGTCGGGGTCGCCGGGGGACAGCTCGCCGAGCCGCTGGGCCTCCGCGATCAGGTCGCGCAGCTTGTCGCGGCTCCGCGCGTACTTGCGGGCGTGGTCGGCGCCCAGTGCGGGGTCGGCGAGCGCGGTGTCCCAGGAGGAGACCCAGACGCGGTTGCTGTCGGTGGCCTCATCCGTCAGCGGCAGGATGTCCAGCAGGGCGGCGCGCACGGCGGACACGCCGGGTCCCGCGGTGCGCCTGGGGCGGGCGGCGGTGCGCCGCTCCAGCAGGTCGAGGGCGTAGGCGACCAGATCGCGCTTGGTGCGGAAGTAGTGGGTGAGCAGGCCGGTGGTGGCGCCGAGTTCGGCGGCGACGGCGCGCATCGTCAGCCCGCCGAAGCCGTGCGCGGCCAGGACCCGCCAGACCGCCTCGGACACATCACGGCGACGGGCTTCGTGATCGCCCTTGGTACGTGGCATGCTGCCACGGTACATAACCGTAACGCTTGTTGTGTGAATGGGGTCCTGATGTTCTCCCTCCCGCTGCGGGACAACGCCCACCTGCGTCCTCTGGAGGTGTGGCACGCCGAAGAGTTCGCCGCCCATCTCGACCGGGCGCGCGAGCACATCCGGCCGTGGGTGGGGAGCGGGTTCATCACCGACGACGTCGACGGCGCCCGGGACACGCTGCGCCGGTACGCCGAGCGCCAGGCCGCGGACGGCGCCCGCCTCTACGGCATCTGGCGGGACGGCACGCTGGTCGGCGGCGTCATGTTCGTATCGTTCGACGCCGCGGCGGGCTCGTGCGAGGCCGGTTGCTGGCTGGAGCCGGCGGCCGAGGGCGACGGCCTGGTCACCGAGGCCTGCCGCACGCTCCTGGACTGGGCGTTCACCACCCGCGGCCTGCACCGCGCCGAGTGGCGCTGCCGGGCCGACAACGCCCGCAGCGCAGCGGTGGCCGAGCGGCTCGGCATGACACTCGAAGGGGTGCAGCGCGAGGCCTGGCCCTATGAGGGCACCCGCTACGACAAGCAGAACTGGGCGGTCCTCGCCACCGAGTGGCGAGCGCGGTAGCGGACAGCGGCGCCCGCCCGGTCAATCCAGGTACTGGCAGGTGCCGCGCGCGATGTACGCGCCGTGGCCGGCGCGGCCGGTGAACTCCCTTCGCGTGATGACCGCCTCGCCGCGTGACAGGACCGTCTCCACCCGGCCGGTCAGGCGCTTTCCCTCGTACGCCGAGTAGTCGACGTTCATGTGGTGCGTGGCCGCCGAGATCGTCTGCTCCGCGTGCGGGTCGTAGATGACGACGTCGGCGTCCGCGCCCGGCGCGATCGTGCCCTTCTTCGGGTACAGGCCGAACATGCGGGCCGGTGTCGCGCAGGCGATCTCGATCCAGCGGCGGCGCGAGAGGTGCCCGTCGACGACTGCCTGGTGGAGAAGGTCCATGCGGTGCTCGACACCGGGCATCCCGTTGGGGATCTTGGAGAAGTCGCCGCGGCCGAGTTCCTTCTGCCCGGTGAAGCAGAACGGGCAGTGGTCCGTCGAGACGACTTGCAGGTCGTTCGTGCGCAGGCCGCGCCAGAGTGCCGCTTGGTGCTCCTGGGGGCGCAGCGGCGTGCTGCACACGTACTTCGCCCCCTGGAAGTCCGGCTCGGCGAGGTTGTCCGTGGACAGGAACAGGTACTGCGGGCAGGTCTCCCCGAAGACCGGCAGGCCCTCGTCCCTGGCCCGCGTCAGCTCGGCCACCGCCTCCCGCGCCGACACGTGCACCACGTACAGCGGCGCTCCCGCCACCTGCGCGAGCTTGATCGCGCGGTGGGTGGCCTCGGCCTCCAGCAGGGCCTTTCTGACCTCGCCGTGGTAGCGCGGGTCCGTCTGGCCGCGGGCCAGCGCCTGCTCGACGAGCACGTCGATCGCGATGCCGTTCTCCGCGTGCATCATGATCAGCCCGCCGTTCTCACCGGCCCGCTGCATGGCGCGCAGGATCTGCCCGTCGTCCGAGTAGAAGACCCCCGGATACGCCATGAACAGCTTGAACGAGCTGACGCCCTCCTCGACGAGCCCGTCCATCTGCTTGAGCGTCGCCTCGTTCACATCCGACACGATCATGTGGAAGGCGTAGTCGATCGCGCAGTTCCCGTCGGCCTTCGCGTGCCACGCGTCCAGTCCTGCCCGCAGCGCCTGGCCCTTGGACTGCACCGCGAAGTCGACGATGGTGGTGGTGCCGCCCCAGGCCGCCGCCCGGGTCCCGGTCTCGAAGGTGTCCGAGGAGAAGGTGCCGCCGAACGGGAACTCCATGTGCGTATGGGCGTCGACGCCGCCCGGGATCACGTACTTGTCGGTGGCGTCGATGACGCGTTCGGCGCTCCACGCCCCCGCCGCGGCGCTGCCGCTCGCGGCGAGCGCGGCGATGCGGCCGTCCTCGATCAGCACGTCGGCGTGGGTCTCCTCGGCGGCGGTGACGACGAGTCCGCCGCGGATCAGGGTGCGGGTACTCATGTGGTGCACTCCCTTTTCTGCGCAGGGTACGAGACAGGGGTACGTGACGTACGTGACAGGCGTCCCGCTGTGTACTAGGTGAACTAGACGCCGCGCAGGGCCTGTTCGAGGATGGCCGCACCCTCCTCCGCCTCCGCGACGGTCAGCGTGAGCGGCGGGGCGACGCGCAGGACGCTGGTGTTGTGGCCGCCTCCCTTGCCGATGAGCAGGCCGCCCTCGCGCGCCGCTTCGAGGACCGCGGCGGCGGCACGCTGGTTCGGCTCGTCCGTGCCCGGCTCGACCAGTTCGATGCCGATCATCAGGCCGCGTCCGCGCACTTCGCGTACGACGGGCAGCTGGGCGCAGATGGCCCGCAGCCGCTCGATGAGCAGGCCCCCGACGCGCCGGGCGTTGCCCTGGAGGTCGTGCTCCAGGAGATACGTCAGGTTGGCGAGGCCCGCCGCCATGGTGACCGGGGAGCCGCCGAACGTCGAGATGGAGTTGGCGTCGAGGGAGTTCATCACCTCGGCGCGGGCGACCACGCCACCGATCGACATGCCGTTGCCGATGCCCTTGGCGAAGGTCAGCATGTCCGGCGGGCCGCTCGCGGCGTGCGCCTGCCAGCCCCAGAAGTGCTCGCCCGTGCGGCCCCAGCCGGTCTGCACCTCGTCGGCGATCCACAGGATGCCGTGCTCGTCGAGGACTTCGCGGAACGCCCCGTACAGCCCGTCGGGCGGCGAGGTGAAGCCGCCGACGCCCTGGATCGGCTCGGCGATCAGCGCCGCCACTCCCCCGCGGGCCTGGCCGAGCATGTCCCGCAGGTCGGCGACGCACGCCGCGGTGAACTCGGCGTCGCTCAGCTCGGCGTACGGGCCCCGGCCGCGGACGCCCCCGTGCACGTACAGCGTCTGGAGCGGCGAGAGGCTGGTCGGCGACCACGACTGGTTGCCGGTGATGCCGACGGTCGTGAAGGATCGGCCGTGGTAGCTGTTGCGCATCGCCAGGATCTGGTTGGAGCGGCGGTGGGCGGTGGCGAGCAGCAGCGCCGCGTCGTTGGCCTCGGTGCCGGACGTGGTGAAGAAGACGCGGGCGTCGGGGATGCCGGACAACGCCGCGATCCGCTCGGCGAGTTCGACCATCGGGCGGTTCAGATAGAGCGTCGAGGAGTGGATGATCCGCCCGGCCTGCTCGCTGACCGCCTTGGTGACCTCGGGCAGGGCGTGCGCGGTCATGGTGGTGAGGATGCCGCCGAAGAAGTCGAGGTACTTCTTGCCTTCGGCGTCCCAGACGTGCCGGCCTTCTCCGTGGGTGAGTTCGAGGGGCCGCTGGTAGTAGAGCGCGAGCCACTCGGGCAGCACCGCTTTGTGGCGGTCGAACAGTTCGGTCACGGCTGCACCAGCCCTTCGTAGGCGTCGGGGCGTCGGTCGCGGTAGAACGCCCACTGTTGACGTACTTCCTCGATGAGCCCGAAGTCGAGGTCCCGCACGAGGAGTTCTTCGTCCTTGTCGCTCGCGGTCTCCCCGACGAACTGGCCGCGCGGGTCGACGAAGTACGACGTTCCGTAGAAGTCGTTGTCGCCGTACTCCTCCTGGCCCACCCGGTTGATGGCGGCGATGAAGTACTCGTTCGCGACGGCCGCCGCGGGCTGTTCCAGCTGCCAGAGGTGCGAGGAGAGGCCGCGGTGGGTGGCGGAGGGGTTGTAGACGATCTGGGCGCCGTTCAGGCCGAGTTGGCGCCAGCCCTCGGGGAAGTGCCGGTCGTAGCAGATGTAGACGCCGACCTTGCCGACGGCGGTGTCGAAGACGGGCCAGCCGAGGTTGCCCGGCTTGAAGTAGTACTTCTCCCAGAATCCCTTGACCTGGGGGATGTGGTGCTTGCGGTACTTGCCGAGGTAGCTGCCGTCGGCGTCGATCACGGCCGCGGTGTTGTAGTAGAAACCGGACCGCTCGACCTCGAAGACCGGGACGACGATCACCATGCCGGTCTCGCGGGCGAGTTCCCGCATGCGCGTGACGGTGGGGCCTTCCGGCACCGGCTCGGCCCAGCGGTAGTGCTCGGCTTCCTGGACCTGGCAGAAGTAGGGAGCGTTGAAGACCTCTTGGAACCCGATGACCTTCGCGCCCTGCCGGGCCGCCTCGCGGGCGTGCTCCTCATGCTTGGCGATCATGGATTCGGTGTCGCCGGTCCAGGTCGCCTGAACCAGTGCGGCGCGTACGACGTTGACCATGAGCTGCTCCTTCACTGCCCTGGGGAGGACTGTCCTTGAGGGGACATCAGAGAGCCTCTACGCCCGTAGATGCGCGGCGTAGAGAGAAGAACGTAAGCCCCGCCCGACGGGCCGAGCAAGACCATCGTCGTCAACCGGCGGAGTCGATCACGATTCGTACCCGAGCGGGCGAGGCGGGCCGGGGCGGTCGCGGGGTCAGGTGCTGAATCCCGCCACGCGCAGGGCGTGCACGAGGTCCCAGTGGTGCTCCTCGGAGACCGCCCGCGCCACTTCCAGGAGCAGCGGGATGAGGCGGTGGGGGTCGGTGTGGGCGCAGCGGGCCGCGTCCTCGGGCGTGCGGACGCGGAGATACGAGTCGAGCAGCGCGCGGGCTTCCCGTTCGCGGCCCGCGTCGATCAGCGCGAGGAGGGCCTCGGCGATCTCGGGGGCGGGGCGGGCGACGCCCTGCCGCAGCAGCTTCCGGCAGTCGTCGGCGCGGCCCGCCCCCGCGAGGGCGTCCGCCAGGGCGACCAGCTGCTCGGGCGGCAGCGAGGCGGCCTCCCAGAGGAGCGTCGCCCAGTCGGCGGCGAGACCGGCGCGGTGCAGTTCGACGGCGAGCGGCGGCAGCTGCTCGGCGGGCCAGCCCGCGGCTTCCACGAGTACGGCGTGCGCCTCGCCCGTGCGGGCCTCGCCGCGGAGCTGGAGGAGGGCCTGGACGGTTTCGGTGAGGTGAGGTGCGTAAGGCATGGCCTCGCTCATGGTGCGGGCGGCGTCGCCGGGTTCGGTAGGGCGGGGATCCGGGCCGGCCTGCGCGGGGTGGTAGCGGGCGCCGCGCGGGGTGGGACCACCGGCCGATTCGGCCTCGGGGGTGACGGCCGGGGGCACCTCGTCCTCCACGTCCGCCAGCCCGGCGAACCGCGCACCACGAGCGCCTCGGGCCCCTCGGGAGCGGCGCCGGGGGCGTTCGGGCTTGTCGGGGGCGGGGTCGTGGTGGGCGGGGGCGCCGCCCACGATGTCGCCGTCCGCGGCGGCGGGGTCCTGCTCCCAGGGCTGGTCCCAAACGCCGAGGTGGTGCTCGGAGGGCTGGTTCGGGACGTCGGGGTGGTGGTCGGAGGGCTGGTCCGGGGCGCGGGGGTGGGGGACGTGGTCCACCCAGAGGGGGCGTTCCGCCGCGTCCAGGCGGTCCATCCGCTCCCGCAGCTCCACGCACCGGGCGGTCGCCCGCTCGTGGTCGTCCCTGACCCAGGCCAGATCGAGGTTGATGCGGTCGGCCTCGTCGGGCGTGACCGCCTCGCTCAGCTGCCGCCCCAGTTCCGCCTGCCGCTCCAGGGCGATCCGCTGCTCCCCGAGCATCAGGTCGAGGCGGTCGCTCAGCAGCTCGCGGGCGCCGGGCCGGGCGTCGTAGGCCGTGAGGGAGGCGCGGTGCAGGGTGCGGGCCCTGCCCGTCTCACGCTCGGCCTCCGGGATACCGCGGTCCGCCGCGAGGTCGTGGAGCAGGGCCTGCACCACGTCCCAGGGCGGGACCTCCGCGCCGTCCAGGCAGGCACGCATGCCGTCGGGATCGCGTTGCCAGAACACCCCGCACCAGCCGGCCGACTGGTCGAGCCGCCCCAGCAGGTCCCTCAAGTACCTCGCGAACTCCCCTACCTGATCCGGGAGTTGTCCCACTGCCATCCGACCAGCACCGCCCCGTGGAGACTGGAGTCTTCCGATTCGGAAGATAACACCAGATGCGTTACGGCACGACTACACCCGGTTTTCTCGCCCGAGTCACCCCGCCCCGGAAAACCCGCTCAAGCGGCCGCGGCCAACTCGCACCGCAGAACGATCTCATCCAGCGAAAGCCCCAGCACAGAGGCCAACGCCGCCACGGTGAACAGCGCGGGCGTCGGCGCCCGCCCCGTCTCGATCTTCCGGAGCGTCTCCGCGGAGAGCCCCGCCTCCGCCGCCACCGAGACCATGCTCCGCGGCCCTCGCGCGTCCCGCAGCAGCTGCCCGAGCCGCTCACCACGCTCACGCTCTTCTGGGGTCAAGGGAGTGCGAACCATGCCGCCATCGTACGACGCCCATTTAAATACCGGTATAGTAATGGGCATGGTGGAACTCAAGACGGAACAATCGATCGACGCGATGCGCGAGGCGGGCCGCGTCGTGGCACAGGCACTGACCGCGGCCCGCGAGGCCGCGGGGGTCGGAGTCTCGCTGCTCGACCTCGACGCCGCCGCGCACGCCGTACTCCGCGAGGCCGGCGCCTCCTCGCCCTTCCTCGGCTACCACCCGCGCTTCGCCCCCGTCCCCTTCCCCGCGGTCCTGTGCGTCTCGGTCAACGACGCGATCGTGCACGGCGTCCCGGACGCGTACCGCCTGCGCGACGGCGATCTCGTCTCCGTCGACTTCGGCGCCGAGCTGGCCGGCTGGGTCGGCGACTCGGCGATCAGCTTCACGGTGGGGACCCCGCGCCCGGAGGATGTACGCCTGATCGAGACGGCGGAGCGCGCCCTGGAGGCGGGCATCGCGGCGGCGGTCGTCGGCAACCGCATCGGCGACATCGCCCATGCCATCGGCACCGTCTGCCGCGCGGCGGGGTACGGCATCCCCGAGGGCTTCGGCGGGCACGGCATCGGACGGCGTATGCACGAGGACCCAGGCGTACCGAACGAGGGCCGTCCCGGCCGCGGCATGCCGCTGCGCCCCGGCATGGCCCTCGCCATCGAGCCGATGGTGATCGCGGGCGGCGGCGACGGCTACCACCAGGCGCAGGACGGCTGGACCCTGCGCACGAACGACGGAAGCCGCGCGGCCCACGCCGAACACACCGTCGCGATCACGGAGGAGGGCCCCAGAATCCTCACGGCCCTGTGACACGGAAAGTTCGCGGAGTGGCTGAGGTTTCATCAGCAGGGGCGCCCCCGCTGGGAGTTGCTGGAAGCTCGCGGCGGGCGACACGGACGGCTGCGTCCACGTCCTGGAGATTGACGACGAAGTCCCGGAGACGATCACCCTGTCCCTGCACCGCGCCCCGGTGACCGCGCTCGCCTGTCTGAAGCTGGGCAACGGCAGGCGTCTGGTGCTCAGCGGCGACGAGAACGGCGTGATCCGCTACTGGAGCACCCGCCGCAAGCCGCCGCGCGCCCCCTTCGCCCGCCGCCGCACACCCGTCCGCGCGCTGGCCGCGACCCAGCTGGAGACCGGCCCCGCGCTCGCCGCCGCGTGGGCCGACGGCCTGGTCCGCATCTGGGACATCGGGTCCGACGCGGTGACCGGACTGCGCCTCGGCACCGGCATCACCTCCCTCGGCCTCGACACGGACGGGATGCTGCGCGTCACCGACGCGGACGGCACCTCCGTACTCCGTCTGGACCGACGCCGCGACGCCCAGCTCGCAGCGGTCCGCGAGGCGCTGCCCGCCCTGCGGTATCTGCACGACGACCCGGAGTCGTCCATCCGCTGGGCGGCCAACGAGCTGGAGCGGAACTGCGCGGCCTCGCCCGCATAGGGGCCTCGCACCGGCGAGGCCCCCGGGACGCGGCGGCTCACTCGGTGGGGTGCACCACCATCGCCGAGCCGCCGCCCCTGCGCTCCTTCTCCGCCGCCGCGAGCCACTTCCCGCCCGGCAGGCGCTGCACGCCCGTCGCCGCCCCGATCTCCGGGTTCCGCTTGAAGGAGTGTCCGATCGACTCCAGGGAAGCCCTCGTCCTGCTGTCCCACAGTCCGGGTTCCAGCTCGGTCTGCGCGGCGTTGCGCTGGCTCGCGCGCGGCGCGGCGATCGCGTCGACCAGGGGCAGGCCCCGGTCGACGAAGCCCGTCAGGGTCTGGAGCACGGTCGTGATGATGGTCGCGCCGCCCGGCGAACCGAGCGCCACCACCGGCTTGCCGTGCTTGAGCACGATCGTCGGCGAGATCGAGGAGCGCGGGCGCTTGCCCGGGCCCGGCAGGTTCGGGTCGTGCACCGCGGGGTCGGCGGGCGCGAAGGAGAAGTCCGTCAGTTCGTTGTTCAGCAGGAATCCGCGGCCCGGCACGGTGATGCCGCTGCCACCCGTCGACTCGATCGTGAGGGTGTAGGCGACGACGTTGCCCCACTTGTCGGCGGTGGTGAGGTGTGTGGTGTTCTCACCCTCGTACGTCGTGGGATCCGCCTTGTCCCCCGTCCCGCACGCCGCGGGTCGGCGCGGGTCGCCCGGCGCGAGCGGGCTCTTGAGCACCGCGTCGTCCTTGATCAGGCACTCCCGGCTGTCGGCGAACCGCTGCGAGAGGAGTTCCTTCGCCGGTACGTCCTCGAAGGCGGGGTCGCCCACCCAGCGGCCCCGGTCGGCGAACGCGATCCGGCTCGCCTCGATGAAACGGTGCAGGTACTTCGTCTTGGAGGCCTTGGACAGGTCGGTGCGCTCCAGGATGTTGAGCGCCTCGCCGACGCTGGTGCCGCCGGACGACGAGGGCGCCATGGAGTAGACGTCCAACCCGCGGTAGCTGGTCCTCGTGGGCTTCTGCCGCTTCACGTCGTACGACGCGAGGTCCCGCGGGGAGAGGTCGCCGGGCCGGGCCACGCGGCCGGACGCCGGGTCGACGGGCGGCTTGTTCACGGTGCGTACGAATTCCTTGGCGAGCTGTCCGTGGTACAGCGCGCCCACGCCCTTGCGGCCCAACTCCTCGTACGTACGGGCCAGATCGGGGTTCTTGAACGTGGAGCCGACCACCGGGAGCTTTCCGCCGGGCAGGAACAGCTTCGCCGAGGCGGGGAAGTCCCTGAACCGCTTCTCGTTCGACTCGGTCTGGGAGCGGAAGGTCGCGTCGACGGTGAAGCCGTCCCGCGCGAGGCGCTCGGCGGGCTTCAGGAGCGTGCCGAGGCGTTTGCTGCCCCAGGTATCAAGCGCCGACTGCCAGGTGGCGGGCGTGCCCGGCGTGCCGACGCCCAGGCCGCTGGTGACCGCCTCCGCGAAGGGGATCGGCTTGCCGTTCTCCAGGAACAGACCGGAGTCGGCGGTGCGCGGGGCGGTCTCGCGGCCGTCGATCGTGCTGACCTTGTGCGTCCTGGCGTCGTAGTGGACGAAGTACCCGCCGCCGCCGACGCCCGCCGAGTACGGCTCGGTGACGCCGAGCGCCGCGGCGGTGGCGACCGCCGCGTCCACGGCGTTGCCGCCCTTGCGCAGGACCTCGATGCCGGCGGCCGAGGCGTCCGGGTCGACGCTGGCGACCGCCCCGCCGTGCCCGACGGCGACCGGCACCTTCTCCGTGGTGGTCGCGGCCCGGTCCGCCCCCGCGGGCGCCGCGGCCGGTTCCGCCGAGCGCGTAGGCGAAGGGGGCGCCGCGGCACCGACCGACACCAATACCCCTCCGACCGCCCATAGCGTCAGATTACGTACGACAGCACGACGCATTCGTACCTCCAGTCAACAGCCGTCCGCGCAGCGTAACTTCGCATCCGGGTTCGCGTAAGGACCGCCTCGAACACTGCTCCGAAAGGCCGCTAGCATGCGCCCCCATGACTGACGACGTGCGCGATATCGTCCTCGGCCTGATCGCAGTCGGCATAGGTGCCGTCCTTGGCTGGCTCGTCCGCAGCTATCTGTGGAAGCGCAGGCTCCGCCGCAAGCAGGCCTTCTTCGGGCTGCCCGACAACTCCGAGTCGCTGCTCGTCGTCAACCGCGACGCGGGCGGCGGCGAGCTGATGGTGGTGCGCCACGACGTGTCCGCCCTCCTGGAACTCGCCGCGGTCATCAAGGACTGCGGGGCGCACACCCAGGTGGTTGCGCACGACGCGGCCCAGCGGAGCTTCGGCGAACGCACCGAGTTCTGCGTGGGCAATCCGGTGGCGCACCGCCGGATGGCGGCGCACATGCACTCGCTGCTCCCGGGCGTGCGGGTGAACACCGAGCCCGAGCCGATCCCCGACCGGGGCGCGTTCCAGATCGGCGCCGAGCGCTACCGCCTGGAGGCGGGGCTGACGGAGTACGTGATCCTCGCGCGGCTCACCGCCGACCAGGACCGGGACGCGCGGCCCGTCTTCCTCTTCTGCGGCCAGCGGGCGGTCACCAGCCAGGCGGCCACCCGCTATCTCGCCCGCCACCACGAGAAGCTCGCGCGCAAGCACGGCAACAACTCGTTCGTCCTGCTGCTGAAGATCGTCAATTCGCAGGCGTACGGTCCCGACGTCGTCGAGCTGGTCGCGGACGTCACGCGCGCCGCCCAGACGCCGCTCCCCACGCCGACGGGCCGCGCCTCCCATCGCGCCAAGTGAAGACACCGTCACGGAACGCCGACTCCACTCGCCCCCATCTGTGATCTAGCAGTCAATTCCGGACATCAGACAACCCGTACGGGCTCTGCGCCCTCTCTCCATGCAGTCCACATTCGCATGGAGGTACGTTTCCTTGTCCCCGCAGAGCTGTTCGAGCCGCCGCCGCCCCCTTCGCACCCGCCACGCGGCTGCCGCGGGCCTCGCGGTGCTCGCCGCCGCCCTCACCGCCTGCTCGGGCGGCAGCGGCTCGTCCGGCGCCGACAAGGCCGCCGAGAAGCCGAAGATCTCGGTGAACCTCACGGGTCAGCGGGCGAAGGCGGGCGGCCCGGTCACCGTGAAGCTGGCCGATGGCAAGCTGAAGCAGGTGACCGTCGCCGACGCCAAGGGCGCGAAGCTGCCCGGCAAGGTCTCGGCGAACGGCACCACCTGGAAGTCGGCGCGCGTGGCGGCCCCCGGCACCGCGTACCAGGTCGAAGCGGTCAGCGACCAGGGCGGCAGCGCGAAGGCCTCCTTCAAGACGGCCGCACCCGAGCAGGTCAACAAGGTGACGCTCACCCCGGGCAAGGACTCCACGGGCAAGTTCCCCACCGTCGGCATCGCCCAGCCCCTGTCGATCACCTTCGACCACCCGGTGCGCAACAAGGCCGAGGTGGAGAAGCACCTGAAGGTGACCACGTCGAACGGCACCACCGGGTCCTGGGGCTGGATCAAGAACTACGACGG
The DNA here is from genome assembly GCF_000717945.1 of Streptomyces sp. NRRL S-920. Lineage (NCBI taxonomy): Bacteria > Bacillati > Actinomycetota > Actinomycetes > Kitasatosporales > Streptomycetaceae > Streptomyces > Streptomyces sp. NRRL S-920. Next base: position 207,284 of record NZ_JODF01000005.1, on the reverse strand, counting down.
CAAGGACCGCGTCGACTGGCGCCCCAAGGAGTACTGGAAGTCCGGCACGAAGGTGAAGCTGGACGCCCGGCTCAACGGCATCGACTCGGGCGGCGACGACTGGTTCGTGCGCGACTACGCCACCGGCTTCACGGTCGGCAGGAGCCAGGTCGTGAAGGTCGACCTGGACAGCAAGACGACGACGCTGACGCGGGACGGCAAGACGGTCAGGTCGCTGCCCATGTCGGCGGGCACCCCCGGCGGCGAGAAGGCCTCCTGGGGCGGCACCTCGGTGCTGATGTCGAAGGAGGGCACGATCAACATGCGCTCCGAGACGGTCGGCCTCACCGGCAGCAACAGCTACGACAAGATGGTCGACTACTCGATGCGGCTGACCTGGTCGGGCATGTACGCGCACGCGGCCCCGTGGAACGCCGCGTTCTTCGGCAACACCAACCACAGCTCGGGCTGCGTCGGCATGAGCACCGGCGACGCGGGCTGGCTCTACCGCGAGGCTCAAATAGGCGACCCCTTCGAGGTCACGGGCAACGGCTCCAAGGGCGTCCCGGACCCGGGCAACGGCTTCGGCGAGTGGAACGTCTCCTGGTCCGACTGGCAGGCCAAGAGCGCGCTGAAGTAACCGCGCACCCTCCAAAGATCGTTACCGGGGCGTAACTTACCGATGGGTTACCCCCGGTAAGGGTTCCCGGTTACCGTCGGGTCACTTTGCACTTTCAACGAGTGAGGAAGTGACCCGTGAGAGCTCCGCGCCCCCACCGGACCCTCCGTACGACCGCCGTGGGCACCATCTCCGCGACCCTCGTCGCCGGCACCGCCCTCGGTCTCGCCCCGGCGGCACAGGCGGCACCGGCCGCCACGCCGCCGGCCGCGAGCGCCACCGACGTACGCTTCGTCGACATCCCCGGCGACGGCGGCACGGTCCTCAAGGCCAACGTCTTCACCCCGAAGGACGCGAAACCCGGCGCGACGTACCCCTCGATCGTGCTGCCCACCAGCTGGGCCATGCCCCAGATCGAGTACGTCGCCCAGGCCCAGAAGCTCGCGAACTCCGGCTACGTCGTGGTCAGTTACAACTCGCGCGGCTTCTGGCAGTCCGGCGGCGAGATAGGGACAGCGGGCCCCGAGGACATCGCCGACGCCTCCAAGGTCATCGACTGGACCCTCGCGAACACCCCGGCCGACCCCGCCAAGGTCGGCATGGCGGGCGTCTCGTACGGCGCGGGCATCAGCCTGCTCGCCGCCGGGCACGACAAGCGGATCAAGGCGGTGGCCGCGCTGAGCGGCTGGGCCGACCTGATCGACTCGATCTACAGCGGGCGCACCCAGCACGCCCAGGCCGCCGCCCTGCTCGGTGGCGCGGGCGCGCTCACCGGCCGCCCGAGCGCCGAACTCCAGCAGACGCTCAAGGACTTCCTCGCCTCCAACCTGGACAAGGAGGACGAGATGATCGCGTGGGGCGCCAAGCGCTCCCCCGTGACCTACCTCGACCGGATCAACGACAACGGCGCGGCCATCATGCTCGGCAACGCCTGGGGCGACACCCTCTTCCCGCCCAACCAGTACGCCGAGTTCTACGAGCGTCTGACCGGCCCCAAGCGCTTGGAGCTGCGCCCCGGCGACCACGCGACGGCGGAGGCCACCGGCCTGCTCGGGCTGCCCAACGACACCTGGACCTCGACCCGGCGCTGGTTCGACCGCTACCTCAAGGGCGCGGACAACGGCATCGACAAGGAGCAGCCGGTCCAGCTCAAGTCGCGCTCCACGGGCGGCTACGAGGGCTACCCGGACTGGAAGTCGGTCGGGCCCACCCGCAAGAAGATCGCGATGGCGGGGACCACCACGATCCGTACGAACGTCGACTCGGGCGCCAACGGCGGCATGGCGATCCTCTCCAACGCCCTCGACCAGTTCCTGAGGATCCCGCCGATGGCCTCGGTGCCGCTGCTCCCGCGCCGCTACACGGGCGTGTGGCAGTCGGAGAGGTACGCGACGCCCCAGCAGGTGCGCGGCACGGCGAAGCTGCACACCACGCTCACCAGCACCAAGGAGAGCGGCACCCTCGTCGCGTACCTCTACGACGTGGGCCCGCTCGGCCTCGGCAAGCTGGTCAGCAACGCGCCGTACACCTTCCACGGCAAGACGCCCGGTGAGCCGTTCGCCGTGGACCTGGAGCTGTTCTCCACGGCCTACGACGTACCGGCAGGACACAAGCTCGCCCTGGTCGTCGACACGGTCGACCCGCTCTACATCGAGCACAACCCGTCCGGCGCGCAGCTGACCTTCTCCTCGCCGCAGGCGGACCCGTCATACGTGTCCATTCCCCTGCGCGAGCAGTGATCTCCGGCTGCTGCCGGTGCGGGCGTGGCCCTACGAGCTACTGCACACCCGGCAGCAGCGTCCCTGGTTCGGCCGGCGCGACGTCCGCGGCCTCCGTCTTGGGATTGCGCCGCTGACGCTTGGACACCCACTGGGCGAACCACGACAGCAACATGCACATCCCGATGTAGATAGGTGAGATCACCATGACCACGGGGATGAAGGGCAAATCGTAGTCGAGATTCGACGCGATCAGCTTCCCGGCGTGGAGGAACTCCTCGTAGGTGATGAGAAATCCCAGCGAGGTGTCCTTGAGGGCCACCACCAACTGGCTGATGATGGCGGGCAGCATGGCGCGCAGGGCCTGGGGCACGAGGACGTAGCTCATGACCTGGGTCTTGCGCATGCCGAGGGCGTAGGCGGCCTCTTTCTGGCCGCGTTCCATGGAGTTGACGCCCGAGCGGAAGACCTCGGCGAGCACCGAGCCGTTGTAGAGCGTGAGTCCGGCGACCAGCGCGGGCAGCGGCTGCACCTTCAGCGCCACGAAGACGAAGAAGATCATGACCAGGACGGGCATCGCGCGGAAGAACTCCACGAGGAGCGTGGCCACCCAGCGCACCGGCCGGTGCTCCGAGAGCCGCCCCATGGCCAGCAGTCCGCCGAGCGCGAGCGCGAGGACCGCGGAGATCGCGAAGGCCTTGAGCGTGTTGCCGAGGCCCCGCAGGAGGAGTTCCTGGATGCCCGCGTACTCGAAGGGCGTCCACTTGGTGGAGGTGAACTGGTCGGTGTCGAAGAGCAGATACAGGATCCAGCCGACGAGGGCGAGCACGACCAGGGTGGAGAGCACCCCGTAGAGCTTGTGCCGCCGTACGGTCCTGGGCCCCGGGATGTCGTAGAGGGCGGTGGAATCGTGGGAGAGGGCTTTCATCGGGCGACTCCCCAGCGCTTTTCGAGGATGTTGAAGACCGCGCTGATGGCGAGGGTGATGATGAGGTAGCCGAGGGCGATCCAGACGAAGGTCCAGACGATGTTGTAACCCAGCTCGTTGAGCGTCTTGTACGTGCCGAGCAGCTCGGTGACGCTGAAGGCCCCGGCGATCGCGGAGTTCTTGGCGAGCGCGATGAGGTTGGAGCCGACCGGGGCGATCACGGACCGGAAGGCCTGGGGCAGCACGACCATCGACAGGGTCTGGCCGAAGGACATCCCGAGGCTCCTCGCAGCCTCGCCCTGTCCCTTGGGCACGGTGTTGATGCCCGACCTGAGCGCCTCGCAGATGAAGGCGGAGGTGTAGCAGCCGAGCGCGAGGACCGCGAACACCTTGAAGGGCAGCACGAGACCGAAGCGCGGCAGGCCGAGCAGTACGGCGAAGAAGAGCAGCGTGAGCGGGGTGTTGCGCAGGACCGCCACCCACACCGTGCCGAAGGCCCGGAAGGAGCCGACGGGCGCCACGCGGAACGAGGCCATGAGGAAGCCGAGCACGAGCGCGAGGACCGAGGCGTAGACGGTGAGTTCCACGGTGCCGAGGAAACCGTCGCCGTACGTGGAGAAGTTGTCTGTCAGTACGTCCACGACGCCTCCTCAGTTCGCCGGGTAGCGGTCGATGGCGGGCGGCTTCGGCGCCGGCACCCCGGAGAGCCCGAGCGTGGCGTCGTAGGCCTTCTTCCAGTCGCCGTTCTTCTCACCGGCGGCGAGGGCGTCGTCGATGGCGAGGCGCAGCGCGTTGTCGCGCCGGGGGACCCCGATCCCGTACGGCTCCTCGGAGAACGGCTTGCCGACCACCTTGAGTTCGTCGGGCACCTTGGCCGCGTAGCCGATCAGGATCGCGTCGTCGGTGGTGACGGCGTCGACCTGGTAGGTGAGCAGGTTGTCGACGCAGACGGAGTACGTGTCGTAGGCGACGAGGGTGGCCTTCGGGTACTCCTGCTGGATGCGCTGGTAGGGGGTGGATCCTGCCGCAGAGCAGACGCGTTTGCCCGCCAGGTCCCCGGGGCCCTTGATGTCGTCCTCGTCGTGCCGTACGAGCAGGCCCTGGCCCGCCAGGTAGTACGGGCCGCCGAAGCCGACGAGCTTCTTGCGGTTGTCGTTGATGGTGTACGTGCCGACGTAGTAGTCGATCTGCCCGTTCTGTAGGGCGGTCTCGCGGTTGGCCGACGCGATGGTCTTGAACTCGATCCGCCGGGGGTCCAGGCCCAGCGAGGCCGAGATCATCTTGGCGATCTCGATGTCGAAGCCCGAGTAGGTGCCCGTCGCGGGGTCCTTCTCGCCGAGGTAGGGCTGGTCCTCCTTGGCGCCCACGATGAAGCGGCCGCGGCTCTTGGCCTTCCGCCAGGTCGACGACTGGGGCAGCTGGAAGCCGGTGGCCACCCGGTATTCGGGGAGCTTCTCGGCCGCGGGGCCCTTGGTCGGCGGGCTGCCTTCCTTGCCGCAGGCGGTGGAGACGAGCGCGGACAGGACGAGCGCCGCCACGAGCCGGGTCGTACGCATGGTGTGTCTCTTCACGAGCGCGTCGCCCCCGTCAGTGCTTGAGGATCTTGGAGAGGAAGTCCCTGGCGCGCTCGCTCTCCGGGTGGGTGAAGAAGTCCTCCGGGGTCCGGTCCTCGACGATGCGGCCGTCGGACATGAAGACCACGCGGTTGGCGGCGGAGCGGGCGAAGCCCATCTCGTGGGTGACGACGACCATCGTCATGCCGTCGCGGGCGAGCTGCTGCATGACTTCGAGGACCTCGTTGATCATCTCGGGGTCGAGGGCCGAGGTCGGTTCGTCGAAGAGCAGGGCCTTGGGGTCCATGGCCAGGGCGCGGGCGATGGCCACGCGCTGCTGCTGGCCTCCGGAGAGCTGCGCCGGGTACTTCTCGGCCTGCGAGGACAGTCCGACGCGCTCCAGAAGCTCCCGGGACCGGTGGTCGGCCTCGTCCTTCTTGCGGCCCCTGACCTTGGTCTGCGCGAGCGAGACGTTCTGGAGAACGGTCTTGTGCGCGAAGAGGTTGAAGGACTGGAAGACCATGCCGACCTCGGCGCGGAGCCTGGCGAGGGCCTTCCCCTCGTCGGGCAGGGGCTGCCCGTCGAGCCTGATCTCCCCGGACTGGATGGTCTCTAGCCTGTTGATCGTCCGGCAGAGTGTTGATTTGCCCGACCCGGACGGGCCGATGACCACGACCACCTCCCCCTTGCCGACGGTGAGGTTGATGTCCTGGAGGACATGCAGCTCTCCGTAGTACTTGTTCACATCACGCAGCTCGATCAACGGATCGACGGCCATGGCAAGACCTGCCCACTCTCAGCTGTGTACGTCCGCGCAAACTATCCACGTAGAAACGGGACTTAACGGACGACACGCACGCCTGGGTATTAACCGTATTTGCGGCAGTTGGAGTGCGGCCGGGGTGCGGCCGGGGTTACGTCTCGGAGGCCTCGGCATAGATCTGCGACAGCTCGGGGGCTCCCTGCACCGCCCAGTCGAGCCCCGCCTCGACGACCGGGATGTCCCGTCCGGACCTCAGCCGCACGACAGGGCCGCCACCGGGCCATACGTGCCAGGCGGCGCCCGGCACGGTCCGCACCACGACCGTGCCCAGGTACAGCCCCGCGTCGTTGCCGAGCCAGGGCAGCAGCTCCGGGTCGTCGCGCCAGCGCGGCAGCAGCTGGTCGAGGGCGGTCAACGACGCCGGGGAGTCGTCCAGTTCGAGCCCGGCCGCGGCCGCCTGGGAGCGCAGCAGCTCACACTCGGACAACAGCTCGGCCACGCCCGCCGGGTCCTCCTCGAAGGCGGCCGCGAGCCCACGGGCCGGGTCCGTCACGGAGTGCCGCTTGCGCCACTTGTCGAGGAACGGGATGTTCATGGTCGGCCTCTCCGTCGCGTGGCGCCGCCGGACGCGCGGCCGGCCGCTGATTCCGTAATGTCCAAATGTATCCGGCATCAGTTGATCACGGAATCTGCCGAATCACCCTTTGGGCCCATGCACGTGCGAAGGGGCGCGGGGGGCGGGGGACCTCGACGCCGAGGCGCCCTGAGGCCGGCTCAGACGTCCAGGTCCACCACCACGGGCGCGTGGTCCGAGGCACCCTTGCCCTTGCGCTCCTCGCGGTCCACATAGGAGTCGGAGACGGCCTTCGCGAAGGGTTCGTTTCCGTACACCAGATCGATGCGCATGCCCTTGTTCTTGGGGAAGCCGAGCTGGCGGTAGTCCCAGTACGTATACGGGCGGTCGTACTTCAGGGGGCGCGGCACGATGTCGGTGAGGCCCGTCTCCCGCAGGGCGGTGAGGGCGGCGCGCTCGGCCGGGGTGACGTGCGTGGCGCCCACGAAGAGCGACGGGTCCCAGACGTCGTCGTCGGTCGGCGCGACGTTGAAGTCGCCGAGGACGGCGAAGGGGCGGGAGCCTCCCGCGTCCCCGGCGACAGCGGCCTTGAGGGCTTCGAACCACTGGAGCTTGTACGCGTAGTGCGCGTGGTCGACCTCGCGGCCGTTCGGCACGTACACCGACCAGAGGCGGACCGGGCCGCAGGTCGCGGCGATCGCGCGGGGCTCGGCCGCGCCCTCGTACCCGGGGTCGCCCGGCAGGCCCCTGACGATGTCGTCGAGGCCGACCTTGGAGATCAGCGCCACGCCGTTCCACCTGCCGGTGGCGTGCACCGCCGACTCGTATCCCAGCTCGCGCAGCGCGTCGGCCGGGAATCCCTCGGCCGTCGTCTTCGTCTCCTGTATGCACACGACGTCCGTGCCGGTGGTCTCCAGCCAGGCGAGGAGCCTCGGCAGCCGAGCGGTGATCGAGTTCACATTCCAGGTCGCGATACGCATGCCTCACAACCTACCCGGCACCACTGACAGTCAGAGTTCGGCCGTCTCCCCCGGCGTCAGCCGCAGGTGCTCGGCGCCGCCCAGGGCGCCGATCTGGTGGTCGTAGATGGGCCGGGCGAGGTCGGTGAGCAGCGCGTCGTGGACGTCGTAGGCGCGCCGCGGCTTGACCTCGCGTACGTAGTCGATCACCTCGGAGATCTTGTTCCAGGGCGCCATGACGGGGAGCAGCAGCGTCTGGACCGGCTGGTCGGGGACGGTCAGGGCGTCGCCGGGGTGGAAGACCGAGCCGTCGACGAGGTACCCGACGTTCGTGATGCGCGGGATGTCCGGGTGGATCACGGCGTGCAGCTCGCCGTGCACCTGGACGTCGAACCCGGCGGCCGTGAAGGTGTCGCCGTGCCCGACGGTGTGCACGCGGCCGGGGAAAGCGGCCGAGATCTGGTCCGCGACCGCCTTCAGGGTCCAGATCTGGGCACCGGGGCGGGCCTCCAGGGCGGCACGCAGCCGTCCCTCGTGGAAGTGGTCGGGGTGCTCGTGAGTGACGAGGATGGCGTCGGCGTCGAGCGCCGCGTCGTCCTCGCTGAAGGCGCCCGGGTCGATGACGAGCGTGCGGCCGTCCTTTTCGAGACGCACGCACGCGTGGGTCTTCTTCGTGAACATCGTGCGCTTCGCGCGGTCGGCGGAGCTGTCGGCGGAAGTCGTCATGTCAGTCATCCCTCCATGCTGCTCCTCCCGCCGCGCGCCGCTACTCCGGGGGTGTGGTTTCCTCGCGGATCACGGCCTGGGCGACCTTGAAGGCGGAGTTCGCCGCGGGCACCCCGCAGTAGACGGCGGCCTGGAGCAGCACTTCCTTGATCTCGGCCGGGGTGAGGCCGTTGCGCAGCGCGGCGCGGGTGTGGAAGGCCAGCTCGTCCAGGTGGCCCCCGGCGACGAGGGCGGTGAGGGTGACGCAGCTGCGGGAGCGGCGGTCGAGGCCCGGCCGGTTCCAGACCTCGCCCCAGGCGTAGCGGGTGATGAGTTCCTGGAAGTCGCCGGAGAAGTCGTCGGCCGCGGCCAGCGCCCGGTCCACGTGCGCGTCGCCGAGCACTTCGCGGCGGACCTTGATGCCGGCCTCGTACGGGTCGGGCCTGCCCGGGCCGACCACGGCCTCGGGCTGCTCCGCGGCGGCGATCTCGGCCACGGGGGCGACGGGCGGCGGGGACAGGACGGGCTTGACGGGCGGGGGTGTGATCGCCGCCTGGGTGTCCTGTGCCTGCCAGGCGGTGGAGAAGTGGCGTACGAGCAGGTCGGTGACCGCGGCGGGCTGCTCGACGGGGGCGAGGTGCGAGGCCCCCGGCACGACGGCGAGGCGGGCGTCGGGGATCCCCGCGACGAGGGTGCGGGCCTCGACCTGCCCGGTGACCTGGTCCTCGGAGCCGACGAGGACCAGCGTGGGGATACCGATCCTGCCCAGCTCGGCCCGCACGTCGAAGGCGGCGAGGGCCTCGCAGGCCGCGATGTAGCAACCGGGGTCGGTGGTACGCACCATCTGCACGGCCCAGTCGGTGATCGCGGGCTGCGCGGCGGCGAAGCCGGGCGTGAACCAGCGCTCGGGCGCGGAGCGGGCGATGGGGTCGAGGCCGTTGCTGCGCACGATGACCCCGCGCTGCCGGAACTCGTCGGCGGTGCCGAAGCGCGGCGAGGCGGCGATCAGGGCCAGCGAGGCGACCCGCTGGGGGTGGCGGAGTGCGAGTTCGGCACCGATGGCGCCGCCGAAGGCGCAGCCCGCGTACCCGAAGCGCTGCACACCGAGCCCGTCGAGCGTGGCGAGCAGCCGGTCGGCCAGCTCGCCGACCGACCCACAGGGATGCGCGGGCGCCCCGCCGTGCCCGGGCATATCGAAACGGAACACCCGCCAGTGCCGGGTCAGCTCGGGTATCTGGCGGTCCCACATGTGCCAGGTGGTACCCAGTGAGGCACCCAGGATCAGGACTGGAGCGTCTTCTGGCCCGTCAAAGCGATATTGCAGGGTGTTCATCGGTGTCTCACTCACTCGCCCGACCCTCTCATCTGTCATGGACGCCCCTATGAGCGGGGGCCTGGTTCCGTGCTCCTGACCAGGTGGAGCTTCCGGGCTGCGTAGCGTTTAGGGACGACGCCGTACAGTCCCGACAGGACCGGGTGGTGCGCACCGATTCCGGAGGCAGAATGCCACGCCATCGCCGCCACTGACCGACTGTCCCCGCCTGAAGGCCGGCCGGGAGCCAGCTCCGCGCGGCTGGCCATCATGCGTCAGGCATCCTGAGTGGCCCGCGAGCCACGGAAGGTGGAGCCCCCGCCCCTCCGGCCCACGCGCACCCAGCGCCTGACCGTCCTGAACACCAAGACCCTCGCCTCCGAACGCCGCATCGCCCTCCCCACCGGATGCACCAGCTCCGTCAAGATCCACCTGGGACGGCAGCAGGAAGAGCGCCAGGCGGCCGGAACGGATGGGACGGACAACGGGCTCGTCTTCGCCATCCCGCAGGGCAGGCCGCTCGACACCCATCTCGCCCGCCGCTTCCGCCTCCTCCACAGCGCAGGAACCCCGGGCGATCCGCTTCCCCGAATCCACCACTCGACCGCTAATGCCGTCACCCCGCACAAAAGCCCCGCCAGGGCTCACCTGACGGGGCTTCCTATGTGCATAAGCGTACTTCTGTGCGGCACCTGGGCCGGATCATGGAACTCGACGAGGAGTTTTGGTTCCCATGATGCCGACGGAGCATCCCGCTGATGTTTCGGCGGGATGCTCCGTGCCGTTACGGCCGCCTACCGCTCGGAGGTCCGTAGTTGGCGGTCAGGGTTGCGGCGTATTCTTCCGGGACGGTCCGGCCCGCGAAGGTCAGTGGGAGATACGACTCCAGAGCGCCCGACACCTCCAGGAAGGGCCCGAACTGCGCGCGCCATTCATTTCGTGCGGCGACGTTGGGAAACCCCCGGAAAACTGCAACCTCGGGATCTCTTTCACCCCAACATCCCCATCTTCCGGAAGCTCCGGTCACGGCGATGACGTTCGCAGAGATTGCAATCGACCCCATGATGTCACCGTCCGGCTCGTGACCGATCGCCGCCCAATAGTCGTCCATGTCGGCCTCTACGGACAACGACAACGCCGGATACATCCGATAGTCCGGGCGGTAGAAGTCCTCGCAATCCGGCTCAAGAACCAGCAGTTCGACGTGACTGTCGCCATGCCACCGGGCCATCGCGCAGAGCGCCGGCCAGAATTCCGGGGTGAGGACCGCATCGAACTCACAGAACAGCGAGCCCTCGCCACCCTCTCTGAAGACCTGGCCAGGCAGCCTGGCATCAAGATCGAAGGTGGCTGCACTTCGGGAGCGAACACCCAGATAGCCGTTGCGATCGATCACTATCGAATCAGCCTCTGCCATTAGTCCTCACCCAGCCTGATCTTGATGTCGGCCTTCTTGGACCCCGGATTGTAGTAGTCAGCCGTCCACCCCTTGTGGCTGTTCGCCTTCCCTCGAAGGAAATACCTTGCCCCATCCTTCTCGTACATGAGGTTCGGGCCCTTTTCGGTGCGACTCCACCCATTGGCCTCAAGGTTCTTTCCGAAGTCCACGGGACCCACGTCTGTCGATTTGTTCAGCATGCGGGCACCGGGACTCGTGATGTCCTCGTACTTCGATGCGGGCGGGCAGTCGCTGTTGTGAACCAGGACCGGCGTCTCCCCCGCCAGCACACAGTACGTGTGCTACGCGGACCCCTCTACCTGCCTTTTCGCAGGTCAAGCGCAGTTTGCTGGTCCGGTGACGTGCGTGGGTGTCCGTGGTTGTGCGGGGTTGTTGCCGTCGCTACTGCCGTCAGGCGGTTCAGCCCAGGTACGGCTTCTCGCGCTGTTCCAGGAAATGTGTGGGGCCGCACGTGCGGCTTCGGCCGCCGCGCGGTGGCTTGGAGTGGGACGTGCCGCCCAAGGACGTTCGTCCGCCGACCACGGACGAGGAATTGAGCGCGAAGGCGGCCGTGGCCAATCGGAGGTGGGGGCGGTGACCCCTCGCTCGGTACTGCGCTACGAGACCTGGACGCTCCAGCCCGACTGCGAGCCGGACGCGGAGCCAGTCCTGTACGCGATGCAGTGCGCCGTGGACGGCGAGACCTCGCCGACGAGCGAGGACTTCGCCGAACCGCAGGACTGGGTGCTGCGGCACTGCGGTCAGAACCCGTCCCACCACACCTACCGGGAGATCATCACCCGCCCGCAGGGCCGTGCGATCGACCCGACCAACCTCACGCGTACCTTCACCATGCTCCTCCGCAAGGCCGGCCTCCGCCGCATCCGTCCACGACCTCCGCCACTCGACCGCCACCTTGCTCCTGGAGCAGGGGGTTGAGCTTGTCGTGATCAAGGAACTTCTCGGCCACGCCCACATCGGCGTCACCGCCACCGTCTACGCCCACGTCCGGCTCCGCCTCCAGCGCAACGCTATCGACGCCCTTGGCGCCGCGCTCGGCAGCCGGGAAACCACCGAGAGGGCGCGCTCCGACGGCGATGAACCGCCACCCTGCGCAGGCCCCGTCCGCTGACGTTGCCGTCAACTACTGCCGTCAGACCGCGCAGAAGCCCCGCCAGGACGCACCTGACGGGGCTTCACTTTACTTGCGTGAACCTTCAACGACTATTCGACTAGCTCCACCCCAAGGCGATATTCGCGCCTCAGGTCCTCCACCAGGCGCCTACGCGCAAACTTCACCACGCCGCGCGCCCACCAGGATTCCTCAGGGATTCTTGGGAACGCATCTGGCATTAGGAGTGCGCGGAATCTTGAGTCTACCGCTTCCACTTCTGCGCGAAGTAGCACAAGCTCGGGAAAGATTTGCAGTTCCGCAGAATCCAGGGCTCGCGCCAGAGAATCCCTCGATGTCAGATCATTGAAGTAGTCTTCGGCGTCACCCCGATAGCCCTGTTCGCAACCTTCGACGAAGTCACTCCAGCGAGACAGAAGCGCCTCCGGTTCTACGTCACGCCACCGACCAGACTCTCTGACAAACCTGGAGAACGCGTCGCGGAAGTTCTCAGCACCGTGAGTCATCGGGCAGCCTCTCGCTGGAAGTACGCGAGCGGATCATCTGGCCGGAAAAAGGTAGTGATGGTATTTCCGTTCCTCATCCCTATTCTTCCCTGGGAGTCCATTCGAATGATGACGCCATCACTTCTGACAGCTTCACGAGCGGCGGCAGGACAGCTACCGGGACACATCAGCGCCTGCGCGTCCGCGACGTATCTTTCAAACCCGTCATCCGTGTCGTATTCCGGCATATCGGGCCTGCGGGTGGGGTTTCCAGAATCATCGAGACCCAGGACGTGCTTGTCGTACTTCTCGTCCGCAACGCCAATCTTGAAGTCGCAGTTGCTGTTGTGAACCAGTACCGGCGTCTCCCCCGCCAGCACATAGTACGTATGCACCCCCTCAATGGTGAGGTTATAGGTGCGCTGGTGGTCCACGTACTGGCGAGTGGCGGCCACGGTGACCGTGCGGCCGTCGTCCGTGCGCAGGGTCGCGCCCGGCTTGAGGTCTCCGGCCTCGACCCAGGCCTTCTGGTTGACCGACCAGAAAGGGTGCTCGTAGGTGGCGGTCAGTTTTTCAGGGCCGTCAGGGGTGGAGATGGTGAGTTCGGTGAACTGCTTGTCGTCGTCGGTGACGATAGTCGCGGTGACTTCGCGTTCGCTGGTCTCGCCGGTCTCCGGGTCGGTGGCCAGGACCTTGTCGCCGAGTTCGACGTTCTCGATGTTCTTGGTCGAACCGTCGGCCATGAGGACGTCGGTGCCGGCCAGGAAGCACTTGCAGCCGCGGGATACGCCCTTACCGGCTCTCCCTGCTGATCCCTCTGCTTTCTTTGCCTTCTTGAGCGCCTTCGCCAAGGCCTTGGCCGGCGCCTTGAATATCTTGCCCAACGGAAGGAACTCCGCGGCGGTAGAGCCACAGTCCCAGTTGGCTCCAGGCTCGTCCCAGCATCCCTGTGCCGCCTCGACGTCAGGAGCGACCAGATCCGTCAGGTCGCTGAAGAACTGCTTCGGCGTGGGCGGTTTGGGGAAGGGGATCGGATTGAAGGGGAGTCCGAACTCCGTCTGGGTCATCCGGCCGCCACCGCCACCGGTGTACAGGGCGTTGCTGGCGGACCCGCTGCCGCCCCAGTAGCCACCGCCGATGTTTCTGCCGCCGCCCCCGCCGAAGCTGGGGCTGGCGTTGCTGTCCGAGCGCTGGGAGCGATAGTAGGAGACGGCCTTGTTGTAGAGCTTCTTCGCCGACCGCATCAGATCGATCACGCCGGACATCGAGAACATGCCCGTTGCGTCGGAGTACACCAGCGGGCTGTTGTTGCCGTACGCGTAGCCGTTCATCTGCTGCGGATCCAGCAGGTCCATGAGGGGGTCGACGGAGATGAAGCGGCCGGTGGTGGGGTCGTACTCGCGGGCTCCGAGGTGGATCAGGCCGGTAGAGGTCGTGTCGTCGGTGCCGCCGACGAACGTCTTCGTGCCGGGCCAGGCCTTGGGCTGCTCGCCGCGCGGGCCGCCGAAGGGCAGCGTGCGGCGCTGGTTGAGCTTCAGGTCCGCTGCCGCGACGGAGAGCTGGCCGGTGCCCTGGTGATCGGCGGTGGTGAAGGTGACCGTGCCGTCGTCAGCGGTGACAGCCTCGTGTCCGCCTCCCAGAGGGGTGTAGCGGGTGGCCTTGGCCTTCGAGGCGCCCTTGGGGAGGGTGACTTCGGTGTGACCGAGGTAGAGGGTGGTCTCCGTCGGGGTGCGGGCGATCAGACGGTTGCCGTCGGTGTCGTAGAGGTACTCCGTGGTCTTGCTGGCCTTGGCCTTGGTCTTGGCCTTGGTCTTGGCCTTGGTCTTGGCCTTGGTCTTGGCCTTGGTCTTGGCCTTGGTCTTGGCCTTGGTCTTGGCCTTGCTGTTGCCGCTGGCGTCCGGTTCGGTGGCTTCGGCCAGGTGGCCCTCGGCGTCCCAGGTCAGCTTCTGGGTGTCGCCGCGCAGGGTGCGGGCTGTGGTGTTCCCGGTCGCGTCGTAGCCGTAGGAGTCCTTGGTGGCGGTTCCGCCGGGCTGCTGAGTGGTGACCGAGGTCAGAGTGTGCGGCTGCGCGGTACCCGGCTTGGGGTACTCGTAGGTGCGCTCGGTGTCCTTGGCCTTGTCGCCGGTGGCGCCGCTGGTGTCGTGGAGGGTTTCGGTGAGGCGGTTGCCTGCCTTGTCGTAGGTGTAGGAGTGCCAGTACGGGGCCGGGCCGCCGATCTTGTCACCGGCCGGGGTGGTGCCACAGGTCTTGTCGCCCTGGGCCCACGCCTCCGTGATACGGCGCAGGTAGTCGTAGTTGAAGCACTGGGTGTCGGTACCGGTGCGCGAGACGTCCGAGACGGACAGGACGTTGCCCGCCTCGTCGTAGCGGTAGGTGTCATGCTGGTCGACGCCCGGCTGGTCCTCGCGGTCGACGCGGGAGGTGGCCAGGCGCTGGGTGCCCCACTCGTAGGTGTTGGTGGCCCAGATCTTCTTGCCACCCGAGGCACCGAGCGTGTACTGGAGCGGTTTGCCCGTCAACGAGTAGCTGGTGTCGGCCTTGAAGCCGTCGCCCAGGACGGACAGGGGGCGCAGGGTCTCCTTGTCGTAGGTGGTGTTGTAGCTGCCGCCGGGCAGGGAGCCCGCCTTGGAGTAGCTCACGCCTCCGACGAGGCCGGAGGGCAGGTACTGGGTGCCGGTCTGGTACGTGCCGGCCAGCGCGCCTTCCTTTTCGGGGATCACCACGGCGGACTTCATCGGCCGGTAGAGGGAGTCGAGCATGGTGACCTTGGACGTGTACGCGGCGCCGTCCACGTAGCGCGTGGACTCGGCCAGCTGGCCCTTGGCCCCGCCGAGGGTGTCGTAGACCCACTTCGCGCGCAGTTCCCCGGTGGGGCTGCCCTCCCGGAGCTCGGTCTTGCGGCCGAGGTTGTCGTAGATGTGGGACAGGACGGTCTCGCGGGCGTCTTCGGTCCTGGTGACCTGGCCGCGGTCGTCGTACGTGGTGGTCGTCTTGCCCTTGTCCGGGTCGTCGGCGCTCGTCTGACGGCCCATCTGGTCATAGCCGTAGGACCAGGAGTTGCCGGCCGGATCCGTCACCTTCGCCAGTTCGCCGCGCGGCGTGTACGCGTACTTCGTGGTGTCGTAATCCGCGGTGCCGCTGCGCGTGTGGTGTTGGCGCAGTTCTGTCGTGCGGTCACGTGCGTCGGTGACTGTGGTGGTGGCTGTGTCACCTTCGGGCGGGATGATCGTGGTGCGGTCGCCGCCGTAGATGGTCCTGGTGGTGGCCAGGACCTTGCCACCGTCGCCGTTGCCGGCGATCTGACGTAGCTGGACCGGGCGGCCCAGGCCGTCGTAGGTGGTGCGGGTCTGGGACTCGACGCTCAGCGCGTTTTCCGGCTTGAACAGGTCGCGGTTCGGGTTGCCCTCGGTGTAGTAGGGGGCGAACGTCTTGGCGACCAGGCCGCGTTCGTCGTAGAAGGTATCGGAGAGGACGCGGCCGCCGTCGGGGCCGACCGCCTGGGTCTGGCGCTCCCGCAGGAAGCCGTCGTAGATCGTGTACGAGGGGACCTGGCCGCCGTTGTTGTTCAGGGTCTGGGTACGGACCGCGACCGGCTTGCCCTCATCGACGAAGTACGTGAACTCGTAGCTCGGGGTCTGGCTGGTGCGGCGGTCGGGCAGCCACACCTTGGACGAGCGGCCGAGGGCGTCGTAGCTCAGCTCGGTGCGCTTGCCGTTGGTGTCCACCGTGGCCTGCGACTGGCCACGCAGCGGCTCCAGTTCGGTGACCGAAGTCTGCGCCGAGTCGGGATCGGCGGCCTTCGCCGGGGGCGTCGTCTCGGTGACCTTGGCCGCGAAGCCGGTGGCCGGGCTATAGCTCGTCGTGGTGGTACGGCCGTCCTTGCGCACACTACGGACAGGGTCGCCCTTGCCGGTGACGGTGACGTCAGCGGTCAGGTCGGTAGCCGTCAGCTGGCGGCCGTAGTCGTCGAACGTCGCGCCGGACTCCAGATAGGTGGCCTTGGAGCCGTCGTGCTTCTTCAACGTGGCGGTCGCCGTGGCATCGCCCTTGGTGGGGGCCTCACCATACGTACCGCCGTCGTAGGCGGTCCGCACGTCGGAGACGACGTCCTTTGCGCGGTCCGGTGTGTCGGCGCACGCGCCTGCGACCGTCTCCACGCGCGACGGCAGCATCAGGATGTTCTTGTCGGTGTTGGTGGCGTACGTGGTGCGGGTGCATTGGTTGTCGGAAGCCGTGGTGCTGTCACCACGGTCGTCGACCTGCACGGGGCGGCCCGCGGCGGTGTCGTACTCCGTCGCAACAGAGGTGGTGCGCCAGTCCTTGCCCGCGCCGTCGTCCAGCGAGGTCCAGCTCTTGGAGTGGGAGACACCGGTGAGGTTGGCGGTCACCGTGCCCCAGTCACGCACCTTCTTCGCCGTCTGGTGGCGCCAGGGGCGGTTCACCGTCTTGGACAGCACCTTGCCGCCCGGACCGGAGTAGGTGACGGTCTTGTACTCGACACCGGCTGCGGACTCGTGGTCGGTGATCGGCTCGCCCTCGTCGTCGCCGAGCGCGACGTCGACGGACTTGGTGCCGCCGGAGGGCTCCTTGCGGTCGCCGTCCATGCCACGCAGGAAGTAGGAGTCCTGCTGCGTCTTCAGCGCGTCGCCGCCACCCTGGCCGCCCGTCTTCACACGGACGTGGCCGTAGCCGCGCCACTGCGACCAGGTCTTGAACTTCTTCTTCGTCAGGCCGTCGTCATCGTCGTAGTGCCAGGCCGCGTCGCCCAGGTAGTCGTACGTCGTGACGGCGTCCGGTGCGCCGCCGGTGCGGTCGGTAGTGGTCGTGGAAGTGACCACGTACTTGTTGAACCACTGCTTCTCGGGGTCGTCCCCCGAGTCCCCGCCGATGTACTGGGGAAAGCAGCGGGTGGTGTTGGACTGCGGAGTGGGCAGCGCGTCCCACTTGCACGCCGGGGCCGAGTAATCGACGTCGATCTGGCCACCGGACTCGTCGGCGACCGTAGCCAGACGGTCCTTGATGAACGGGGCGTATCCGTCGCCGATCTTGTCCAGGCGGTTTTCGAGCTGGGTGTAGGAGAAGGTGGTCCGCGGCAGCGTCACGGCGGGCTCGGCGGTGTGGCCCGTGCGCTCAATGGAACCGAGCAGCAGCTGGTAGTCGACATCGGCCTTGCCCCAGCGGTGACGCAGCTTCCAGGAGTCGACCTTGCTGTAGCTGTCGCCCTTGAGGACCTGGGTGGTCACACCCGTGAGTCGTTTACGGGTGAAGAAGGACGGCGCCAGGCGGCCCTTGTCGCACTTGCTGCCCGCCTTGCAGTTCAGGTCCCACGGCGTGTCGTACCAGTAGAAGGCGTCCTTCTCGATGTCCTTGCAGTCCGTCTTGCTGTCGACGATGCACCGCTCCGACGTGGTGAAGTCGACCTTGGCCAGCGGCTTGTCAGCGTACATGGAGGACGACTTCAGGCCGTACTCGATGCGCTCCAGGGAGCCGCCGCGCGTGTAGGGAGTGTCGTCCTCGGCCTTGAGGTTGCGGCCGTAAGAGTTCTTCTCCTCGTCGTAGTAGTAGGCGATGGCATTGCCGCGCGGGTCGACGACGTAGTCGAGGTTCCAGCGCCATGCCTGCTGACACCAGGACTCGGCGAAAGTGTCCTTGTGGCAGAACTCGCCGCTGTCGTTGCCGAAGACCGGCACCGTCCACGCGGAGTTGGTGGTGGCCTTGCCGTCCTTCCATCCCGGAAGACGGTTGTAGCCGAAGTAGTACTGCACACCGTCCGGGCTGGTCAGGCGCCAGTACTCACCGTCGTTGTCCCCGTTGCCGCGGCTGGTGGACGTGAGCTTCTTGATGCGGCTGCCGTCGTCCTGCTGGAACTTGAACTCGTCATCCCCGACCGGGACGAGTTCGCCGCCCTTGCCGTTGAACGTGATGAACGCGTTGTCGTAGTCCCAGCACTGGTCACCGGGCTTGTTGCCGTCCGCGTTCTTCTGCCCGTCATCGGCGCACCCCTTGTAGCGGCGCTCGATGTAGCCGGGCCACAGATCGAACCCGTCACCGACCCAGGAAGCCTGGTTGTTCGTGTTGCCGGTGCGTCCGTCCATCGAGCCCGAGGAGTACGACAGGCCCACGTTCGGCTTCAGATCGCCCGGTACTTCCGGTACCGGCATGTCGTACGACCAGGAGAAGTCACCGGTACGCAGATCCGTGTCCCACTGCGCCGACGGGGACAGCGAGGTCGCCTTGTAGTCACTGTTCTTCCCGCCCTCCTCGGCGACCGCTGCCAGCACGGTCGGGCCGGAGGCGCGCAGGGTGACCGCGTTCGCGGTCAGGGTCTGCTTCTCGGTGTCGTTGACCGTGCGGACCGGCTTACCGGTGCGGCACTTGTCCTTCGAGGGCGCTTCGAGGGCGCAGCTGGGCAGCTCGACCAGGGTGAGGCGGGAGGCATAACCGCCGCCGAAGGCCTCGGCGAAGCTGGAGTAGTCGACCTTCGTCTGGACGGTGCCGGCCTTGTCGGCCTTGCCTCCCCCGGATTCGAGGGTGAACAACAGGCCGTTCACGCCTGCGCGTTCGGCTGCCTTCCGGCTCAGCACCCGGGCATCGACCCCGCCGCGCGCGGCGGAACGGGGCTTGGTGGCGCTACGGCCGGCGGAGCGGGCAGCAGCAGCCTTCGGAGCGCCGACGGACAGCGGCAGGCCCTTGGCCCGCTTCGGTGCGCCGGCGGCCTTCGGTGCGGCATCCGGAACGGTCACCACGGCGGAGCCGGGGCGCGGCCAGGCGGCCTTCGGCTTCCGTGCGGGCGTCGTCGGCCCGTGGTCTGTCCTGCGCGGTTCGGTCCTGGCGCCGTCGCGGCCCTTGACAGGCTTCTCCGCCGCGGGCAGACCGGGGCGTCCGCCGCTGTCAGCGGTCGCCGTGGAAGTGGTGGCTGCCTGTAGCAGCGTGCCCACCATCACGGCGGACACAGCCACTGCCACTCTTCGCCTCAGCCCCTTGCGGCCACGGCGTGGTCTGGATATGCCGTTCATCAAGTGATTCAGATCCCTTATGTGCCGCCGGTAGGACGGCATGCCTGACTGCCCGTCGCATGCGGGCAGGGTCGGTGACGTTGAACAGGTACAGAAGTGGAGTACGGGTGGTGGGCCCCGGCACGGGGGCCCACCACGCGAGCGGTCGGCTCAGTCGTCCGTGGGGACCTCGGTGGGCACGTCGGCCCAGCGGCTCTCCAGTCGCTGGATCTGGTCCTGGGACAGGGCGCCCTGGAAGCTCCACACGTCGTCGACGGTTCCAGGGAAGTACTCACCCCAGGTGCCGTCCGTCTTGGTGCGGCCGACCTGGAACGACTTGGTCGCCTTGAAGGCCAGCGTGTCCTCCGCGCTCGAGATGAGGTCCTGGCAGCCGGACTCATCGGCCTCGCCGTCGCCGTCGGCATCGCCACACGCTTCTTCTTGCAGCGCCCCGTTCACATACAGACGGACCTCGTTGGTGAAACCGTCGTAGACGACCGCCAGGTGATTCCAGTCCGTCGCATCGGTGAACTCGGTGTGGGCGATGCTTTCGACCGAGGGGTCGGAGTCGTCCTTGTCCGGGATGGCCAGCTCCCAGCGCCCCATACCCTCGAGGCCCCTCTTGCCGGACTTGGCGGGCACGAAGCGCACGGTGAACGCGCTCTGTCGGCTGCCTTCCGCGCTCAGGAGCGCGACCTGGCGCTTGGGGAGCGCGGCCGCCTTGGCCCAGGCGGTCACGGTGTAGCTGGTGCTGGTGCCCATCGGCACCCCGTTGGTAGCCGCGTACCCGTTGGTGCCATTCAGGTCAAGACCGTGCTCGTCGACCATGCCTTCGCCGGCCTTGGCGCCTCCGTGAAGGTTCAGCGGCCGGTCTTCGTCGGAGGAGTCCGGTGTGGTGGCCGGGTCGTCGCCGGTCACTGTTTCGAAGTTCCAGCGGCCCTTGACCAGCGGGCGCTGCTTGAACATCTGCCGCACCTCCTCGGCCGAGACGGGCCGGTCCAGCAGGCGCACTTCATCGATGGTGCCGGGGAAGTGGCTCTTGACCTGCCCGTCGTAGGAGCCGGCGCCGATGTACATGGACTGATCGGCGTAGAACGCTCCGGACAACTCGGTGGTGCCGGCCTCGGTTCCGTTCACGTACAGCGTCAAGGTGTTGGCGACAGTGTCGTGCACGCCCACCAGGTGGGTCCATTCCCCGATGCGGGCCTGGTCATCGTCGGCCTGCATGGCCCGGATGGGCTTGGCGTCAGCGGCGTCGGCGGAGTACTGGTTGACCGCCCACCGGTCGTAGGCGGAGGAGTAGTACAGCTCGAAACCGGAGGCCTTCTTCCCGGCCTGTGCCGTGATGATCGCTGCCCCGTCCGGCTTCTTGCTGAGCTTGGCCCAGGCCGAGACGGTGAAGCTGCGCGAGGTGTTCACGTGCGGGCCGCTGTTCTTGCCGATCCGGGCGTAGCCGTCGCTGCCGTTGAACTTGGCCGCCTTGCCCGTCACGCCCTGCACGCCGGTGGTGACGCCGCCCTGGTACGCGGCCGGAAGCACGCCACCGTAGCCGGTGATCTCCTTCGCGTCGGCCTTCTCGTCCAGGTCGAATACCGCGACCGCGGGACGGCCGGGGTCACCTGCTGTCTCGTGCGCGCGCAGCTTGTCGACCTCGTCCTGGGCGAGCGGCTTGTCGAACAGCTGCACCTCGTCGATCGCACCGGGGAAGAAGGCCGACGGTGTACCGCCGTAGGAAGCGGCGCCCAGCTGGAAGCCGCGGCGGGCCTCCCATGGATCGGCGTAGGCGGCCTGGCCGACGAGTTTGCCGTCCACATACAGTTCCAGGACGTCTCGCGCCGAGTCGTAGGAGCCCACCAGGTGTGTCCACTTGTCCACGCCGACGCCGCCGGGCTTGTCCGCCATGACCCGGGCGATGCTCGCGTCAGGGGTGTCGGACTTGTACTGGTTGAACGCCCACCGGTCGTACTTCTGGGTGTAGTACAGCTCGAAGCCCGGGCTGTGATTGCCCGGCTGGGTGGCGATCACCGCCGCGCCCTCGGGCATCTTCGACAGCTTGGCCCAGGCCGAGACGGCGAAGCCACGGCTGGTGTCCACGACCGGAAGGTCACTGGCGGCGTAGCCGTCCGTGCCGTCGAAAGAGGCCGCCGAGCCGCGCACACCGGTCGCCCCTGGCGTGACGCCGCCGTGCAGCTGCGCGGTGCGCGGGGGTGTCGACCCCTTGGCCTCGCTCGCTCCCTTGGCTTCATCCAGAGACCAGGACGCACGGTCGGGCTGGCCCGCCTTGACCCGGAATTCGTACGTATGGATCTCACTGCCGTTACCAGCCGCGTCGAAGGACTGCGCGGTGATGAAGTTCGGGCCGGCCTCGGCGGGCAGCGCCGACAGCGTCTTAGCCGCACCGCCCGTTGTGGTGATCTTGTTCTTCGAGCTGGGATTGACATTGATGCCGTACCGGTAGGACGTCACGTCCTTCTCGGCGGCGTTCAGCTCGAACTTCCCGTACTTGCCCACCCCGTCGTACCACGGGTCCTTCGGGTCCTCCGAGTCGGAGGCCGGGTAGTCGTTCGAGGTGATCGAGGGCCCCTTGGGCACCTTGGTGTCATGGACGAAGTAGCAGGCGGTCGGGTCTCCCGCGTAGGACCACGGCGAGTACTGTGCCCCGTCATAGACCCGCGCATACCAGTTGACCTGCTTGTTCTCCGGAATCGACCCGGGAAGGCTGATGTTGAAGTCGGAACCGGACTTCTTGGCGGAAGTGCGGTCGGGCTTCCAGCTCCCGGTCTTGCCGTTACCGGCATCCCACTTGGCCTGGAACTGCACCGAGACACGGTCCCCATCGGGGTCCTTCACCTTCTTGGCGCGGATCTTCCCCAGCGTCCTCACCCGCGGTGTGCTGCCCGGCTTCGCGCAGACGCCTCCGTACTCCATGCGCAGCTGTGACATCTTCAGCTGAGACGGCGGACGGTTGTACTTCACCCGCAGGAACGCCTTGCTTGAGAACCGCTTCCAGCCGTACGCGTCGGACTCACTGCCGGCCCGCAGACCGAACGTCATCGTCCGCTCCTTGTCGTCGGCCGCGGCCTGCACGGCCGACTTCACCGAGAACTCCGCGTCCTTGGCCGCACAGCCTTCAGCTCCGTAGGCGAAGGACTTCGAGGACAGCTCCTTCTTCCAGAACCCACGATCGTTCTGCGAGTTCCACGTCGTCGACGAGGAGATGTCCTCGGTCTGCCACAGCTCCACCGAGCGGTCCGAGCAGGAAGCCGACCAGGTGTTCTTCACCACGAACTCAGCCGACAGGATCGACTTTCCCGCGAACTTCGACACCGGGATGCGGTAGAACAGCCGCTTGGTGTCATGCGGCATGCAGTAGTACCAATTGCAGTACCCCATGCCCGCGTTGTTCTCGCCGTTGAACTTCCACTGCGGCGAGTCGGCCCAGTGCTTCGACGCCATCGTCCACGCCGTTGCCCGCGGCGAGGACCACTGCGGGTCGATGAACACCGGATAGGTCGTGCCCTTGCCCTTCAGCACGTCCTCATCCGGGGTGAGCACCAGCTCCTTGCCGTTCTCAGGGACCTCCACACCCACCGACGCGAGCTTGCCGGACTCCGCGGCTGCGGGCTCCGAGTCCTGCTGCGGGGCGGCGCTGCGCAGCGCCTTGGCTCGGGGCCCGGTGGCCTTCTGCCTGGTCGAGGCGTCGCCCTGGCTGGAGTCCCACATCATCGGACGCGGGGCCTCGAATACCGCTCCCTGCGCGCCCATGTCCGAAGCCTCGAGCCCGCCCTCAGTGGTCTCCTTCACCTCCAGGCCGTCGGCCGCGAGCTTCAGACGCACCGCGGCGAGCCCCGGACTGGCGGCTGCCTTGGCGGACTTGACGACGAGGAGCTGGGTGAATCCGTCCTCCTGGGCGCCCATCCGCAGGTCTACGTCCGGCAGCACGTTCTCGTACGTGGCGGTGTTGCCGTCGAGCGTGGGCTCGGGCAGCTTCCCCGGCCAGGAGAGGGCGAGCTCGCGACCGGTCTTCGTCATCCGCACCAGCGGCTCGTCCCCGCCGCCGGAGAACTCCAGCCCGACCGTGGTCACCTTCGGCGCCACCGAGCCGTCCGCAGCCTTCACGAGGCCGGTATCGACAGGTTTCCAACTGCCGTCCGCCCGAGCCCTTACGGGCCTCACATACTCCCGAGCTTCCAGGTTCCCGTCAGCTGTGGCGTAGACGTCGCTCGACTCTCCGCGCATTGAGGTCACTTCGACCGGCTTGCCCGTGCGCTTGGCTTCGTCCTGAGCGGCTTCCGCAGTCGCCGCTCCGTCAGGTGCTGCTGCCCCCGTGGTTGTTGTAGCCGTCTCGCCTCGCACATCCGGAACTGCCTGCGCCGCCGGTGCGACACCCGCCAACAAAGCTCCGGTCAAGAGCCCTGCCAGCGTCCCTGTAACTCCGCGCGAGTGCGCGCGTCTCCACATACTGAACCCGTTTCAGACACAAAGATGAAGATTCCCTTAATGGGTAATCAGGCGACGACACTATGCAGTGGACAAGCAAAGATCGATGGGGCAATCCCTCCATAAGGCGCCTATAGGGCGACCTCGGAGTGCCGTTGATCATGGTTGCCCCTGCAAGGGCATCAGTTTCATCACGTTCAGAAAACGCAAGAAAGCTGTATATTTGTGAAGCTCCGGCGGCCCCACGTGGCGACGCGGGCACGCCCAAGCCGAGAAGCGCCCGGCATCACCCGGCGGGCCGTCCTTCGTCCCCGATCCCCACGGCGGCCCCGGCGCCCAGCCGTACCGCACCGGCGACCGGGCGAAGCCGACGGCCGAAGGCACCCTGGCATTCGTCGGACGTATCGACCACCAGGTGGCCTACTGCACACCGGCCGAACCCTCCGCGCGCCCCAGCGCCGATGCCCTCTCCGCCGCGTTGCGCGCTGACGCCACCAGGGGGCTGCCCGCCTTCATGGTGCCGTCGCTCTACGTACTCCTGAACGACCTGCCGCCGACCTCCCGCCGGCAAGCTCGACACTGCCGCCCTGCCCAACCCCTTGAGGGCGCCCGGGACGACCGGCGCCACGCCTCCACCGCCCGGGGGCGAACCGGAAAGCGCCTTCGAGACCGCCGCGTACAGCAGGGGTGACGGCGACCCCGCGGCGAGCTGAAGCGGGACCGGCCGTGCCCGGTACGGCAGCAGGGCCCGGACCGCTCGTCGCGGTCCGGGCCCTGCCCCGTGCGGTGCCGCCTCGCGGCGGCGGTGCGTCAGCTCTGTGCGGTGTCGTCGCTCGTCTGCCCGGCGTCGCCCTCGGCCGCGCCCACCTTCTCGCGCATCTTGCGTACCAGCTCCGCCTTCTGGTCGGCGGCGCCCTGGCGGTCGAGGTTGCGGTGCGGGCCGTTGTTCTGCCGCTCGGCGCGGGACAGCCTCTTGCGCTTGCCGCCGCCCATGCCCACGGGGTTGTTGATGTTCTTGCTCACGGGTTCTCCCGGAAATGGTGTGCGGTGATCTACGGATTCATCGGTGGGGGACGGGCGCGGCGGCGTCGAAGGACGTCAGCAGGGGCCCGTCACACTCTCACTCGTAAATCGGCGTCTGGAAGAACATGACCAAGACGTCACCCGGTTCCGTCGGTCCCGCACACCAATTTTCTCACCGTGGGACGTCGGCCGGGCCTTCGGTGGGCCCGGGGTCCGGTGTCGGCGGTCAGGCATGGGGGTCGCGCGCGGGAGGTCGCGCGCGGGGTCAGATCTTGGGGTCAGATCTGGCCGCGCCAGGCCCCGGTCTCCACTCCACCGCGCTTCTCGATGAACGCCTTGAACCGTCCCAGATCACCGGTGACCTGTCGTTTGACGAAGCCGAGCTTGTCGCCGACCGTCTCGGCCAGGCCCTGGGGGTCGAACTCCATTTGCAGCATGACCTTGGTACGCGCGTCGTCCAGGCGGTGGAAGGTGACGACGCCGGCCTGCTTGGCCTCGCCCTCCACCGTGGTCCACGCCACGCGCTCGCCAGGGATCTGTTCGGTGATCACGGCGTCGAACTCCCGCTCCACCCCGTCGATCTTCGTCACCCAGTGGGTGAGTGCGTCGCTGCGCTGCTCGATCCGCTGCACGCCCTCCATGAACTCGGGGAACGTCTCGAACTGGGTCCACTGGTTGTACGCGGTGTGGACCGGCACGTTGACCTCGATGGACTCTTCGACCTGCGACACGGATGACACCTTTCCTTGTGGACGGGTCCGGGTGCAGCGGCCCGACCGGGCCGTGCACCGCTCTCGCCTCCTCCGGGTGCCCCGAGCCCTCGCTTTCACTCCCACCGCTGCTGATCGGACACCCGCGGGCGGTGTGTACAGTCGGCTCGCCCCGGCGGCGGCCGGACGCGCGGGGGCGACCGTTTCCGACCGGCAGGGTGAAGCCATGGCGGTTCCGACGATGTCCGAGCGCAAGCAGCGGATGCGGCGCCGCCTGGAGCGGCTGATCGGCATCGCCGCCACCGAGGGAAACGCGCTGGTGCCGCTGCGCAACGGCGACGAGATCTTCACGGCGATGCTGGATGCCATCCGGGGCGCCGAGCACACCGTGGACATGATGACGTTCGTCTACTGGCGCGGGGAGATAGCCCGCCAGTTCGCGCAGGCGCTGGCCGACCGGGCCCGGGCCGGGGTGCGGGTGCGGCTGCTGCTCGACGGTTTCGGCAGCCGCCTCATCGAACAGGAGCTGCTGGATCTGATGGAGGCGGCCGGCGCCGAAGTGGCCTGGTTCCGCAAGCCCTTGTACCTCTCGCCGCTGAAGCAGAACCACCGCTGCCACCGCAAGGTGCTCGTCGTCGACGAGCACACGGCGTTCACCGGCGGGGTGGGCATCGCCGAGGAGTGGTGCGGCGACGCCCGCAACGAGAACGAGTGGCGCGACACTCACGTCCAGGTGCGCGGGCCCGCGGTGGACGGCATCGCCGCCGCCTTCGCCCAGAACTGGGCCGAGTGCCACGACACCCTCTTCGACGACCGGGACCGCTTCACCGGCCACACTCCCGAGGGCGACGCGGTCGTCCAGGTCGTGCGCGGCTCGGCCAGCTTCGGCTGGCAGGACATGCAGACCCTGATCCGGGTCATGCTCGAATCCGCCCAGCAACGCTTCCGCCTGGCCACGGCCTACTTCGCACCCGACGCCTACTTCATCGAGCTGCTGTGCGCGGCCGCCCGGCGCGGCGTCGAGGTGGACATCCTGCTGCCGGGCCCCCATACCGACAAGCGGGTCTGCCAGTTGAGCGGCCAGCACCACTACACCGAGCTGCTGGCCTGCGGCGTGAAGATCTACCAGTACCAGCCGACGATGATGCACACCAAGGTCATCACCGTCGACCAGGTCGCCGCGCTGATCGGCTCCACCAACTTCAACCGCCGCTCCCTCGACCACGACGAAGAGGTCATGCTCGCCGTACTCGACGAGGGCTTCACCGCCACCCTGGACCACCACTTCGACGAAGACCTCCAGGTCAGCGAACGCATCGAGGAGGCCCGCTGGCGACACCGCTCCCCCACGCAGCGCCTACGCGAGGTGGCTGTCCTCCCTATCCGCCGGTTTCTGTAGCGGGTGAGGGAGTCTCGTTCTGCCTGTTACTTCTTCGTGGATCTCGACGGGGCCCCGGCGATCAATGCAGTGCGGCATTGGGCCCGGGCCTCGGTGTATCCGGGAATGAGTTGACAGAGCTGCTCTCTGCTCTCTGCTCGTCGGCGAGCCTCGCCCGTCCCGTACGGGCGTCCGGGGCTACGGCACCACCCGCAAAGGCGCCCTGGCCAAGCTCGCTGAGAAGATCGCCACCAGCGACCGCGGCCACCGCATCTCGTCCGCTCAGGGCAGCGTGGCCGCGTACCTGGCGTACCGGCTGGAGAACGTGGCTATCCACCACCTCCGCGAGATTACCCACACCCGCTACACCGCCTGCGTCAACCGTTACCTCATCCCCGGCCTCGGCAAGAAGAAGCTCACCAAGCTCACCGCCAAGGACGTCCACGCCTGGCTCAACCAGCTCCGCACCACCTGCCAGTGCTGCGTACGCGGTATCGATGGGCCCGTGATGGGCCCCGTTGCTGTGCCGTCGGGCAGTGCTGCCGCCTCCGTCGCTACCTCGGCCTCGCTGAGACTATTCCGCGTTGCGCGTTTCCCGATCCCTCAAGAACGAATCAAGTTCATCGAAGAGAACAGTAACCGCTTCGCCGCTTTCACCATGCGAGTCCGCAACCCAAAAGTCGTTGGCCTCACCTGGGTAAGCGATTCTGATCACCAGAACCCGCCATGCAAGATTGGAACCAAGACCCGACCGAGAAGCTAGCCACTCACGAAATCCTTCGAGGAATCTCCATTCGGTCGCTGCATCCATGCCGGTCAAAAATGCAGCCACCTCGCCGAATGTGCTCAAACCATACAGGTGAGAACGTCTACGCACGTCAGCGATCCTGTCACGGAGGTCCATGTGTTCACCTGCTACCTGGGAGCTGGACTGAAAGCGAGGTCGTCGCCATACTCGAAATTCGCCCGATATTGATCAATCGGTTCACCCCGCCTCCCATTTGTTGCATCGAACACTCGACCATTCTTGACGACGACATCGTGGATCGATTGTGCTACGCGAAGCCTTCGACCTGCTTTTTCGCAGGTCAAGTACGGTTTGTTGGTCCGGTGAGCTGCGTGGGTGTCCGTGGTTGTGCGGGGCTGTTGCAGTCGCTACTGCCGTCAGACGGTTCAGCCCAGGTACGGCTTCTCGCGCTCTTCCAGGAAATGCTGGAGCCTGAGTCGTTGGGTGTGGTGCATCGGCAACTGATCGATCTCTTCGGGCGGTACGAACCGGAGTTCGGTGGACTCGTCGGAGATCTCCAGTTGGCCGCTGGTGATGCGGGCAGTGAAGCAGAGGTTGAACTGGCGGCGGACCTCGCCGTCGGTGTAGGCGATGATGTGTTTCGGGTCGGTGTAGGTGCCGACCAGGCCGGTGATCTCTACGTCGGGGGCCGAAGCCCGGCAGTTCCTCCAGTCGGCCGCCGATGATCGTCTGCACGCGCTGTACGAACTCGCCCTGTGCACCGGACTCCGCAAGGGCGAACTCCTCGGCCTCCACTGGGAAGACCTCGACCTCAACGGCGGAACCGCCACCAACCACCGCTCCCTCCAGCGCACCCGCAGCCAGGGCCTGGCCGTCCTGAACACCAAGAACCTGGCCTCCGAGCGACGCATCGCCCTCCCCACCGAATGCATTAGCTCCCTCAAGATCCACCAGGAACGGCAGCAGGAAGAGCGTCAGGCAGCCGGAACGGGATGGACGGACAACGGGCTCGTCTTCACCACCCCGGAGGGCAGACCACTCGACCCCGGCAACCTCACCCGTCACTTCCGTCACCTCCTCCACAGCGCCGGACTCCGGACGAGCCGCTTCCCCGACCGCCGCCACTCGACCGCCCCCCTGCTACTGGAACAGGGCGTCGACGTCGTCGTCATCAAGGAACTTTTCGGCCACGCACCCATCGGCGTCACGGCCGGCGTCTACGCCCACCGCTGCCGTCGTCCACTGACGTTGCCGTCACCGTTGCCGTCAAGAACTCCAGAAGCCCCACCGAACACTCTCGGTGGGGCTTCTGGGGCGGTATCGGAACTATCGGCTGGCCGAAGCTATCGAGAGTCAAACACTATTCTCGCGAGAACCAATGCAGGGCCATTCAAGGAGAATTGCCTGCAATCCTTCCCCGCGCCTTTCGGCTAGCCACCTTACAGGTCATACGGGTAGAGCTGAATTTCGGGAGACCGGAAGGAAATGAGCCCACCCACGGGAAGCTCAGACCTTCGATTCGGGATTTCAATCAGGAGGATGTCCGACCCCACCTTGACCTCTACGACTGAATCATCACCATCGCCGCACCTGACAACTTCGCCCGTAATCAGGGATCCAGGCTCCGATCCCATGGCCTCCGAGAGGGAGGTACCACCCGAGGGGGCCGCCGTCCATTCTGCAACCTCTTCCGGAACCTCGATCTCAACATCGAATTGGCCTGCCTTGGCAGGATTCCGCCCCATCCAGCGGCCCGACGCGATCCCGGACTCGCACCTGAAGCGCACGATCCCTTGCGAAGGGGCTAGAACCTGCAGAACTTCCACTCTCATCATTTCACCCCCAAGGGAACTCGCTGCATTGTATTACCGACAGTCCATGTGTTTGTGACGGAGTTCCAATCCCACGTTTCCATGTGGTAGTGGAACTTCGTAGGCTTGCTATTCATCTCGTGATCCCCCATCCGGATGCTACGGCGCCCATCGGAAGATACGAGACGGTTGCGATCCACCTGCCCGGTTCTCGGGTGAATATTCGTGTACGGACCAGACCCCAAGAAAGCACTCCACGCCTGGTCGACCTGAGACGGCTTGAGGGGCTTGGGGGCTGTGACTTCGGGAAGGTTATCGACTGTTTCGGCGGGCGGGCAGTTGGAATTGTGAACCAGAACAGGCGTGGCCCCCGCCACCACATAGTACGTGTGCAGCCCCTCGACCGTGAGGTTGTACGTGCGCGCCCGCTTCGTGAAGGCGTGATTGCCCGTCACGATGACCGTGTCCCCGTCATCGGTGAGCAGGCTCATCCCAGGTCGCAGCTCACCGGCCTCGATCCAGCGGCGTTCGGATGCGGACCAGAAAGGGTGCTCGTGGGTTGCGGTGAGCTTCTTGATGCCGTCGTCAGTGGCGATGGAGAGCGTGTTGAAACGCTTATCGCTGTCCGTGACGATGAGGCGCGTGACTTCTCTCGGGCCGGACTCACCAGATACTGGATCAGTTGCCAGCACCTTTTCCCCGACCTCGACATCCTCAATGTTCTTTGTCGAATCGTCGGCCATGAGGACATCGGTTCCCGGGAGGAAGCACTTACATTTGGAAGAAATTCCCTTCTTTGGTTTCCTGGGCGCACCTGACTTTGTCGACTTATGCGCGAACATCGACGCCAGGAAGCCTGGCACCAGATACGAGTTACTTTCGGTATCGTAACCTTTACTGGCGACCCATTTGTCGTAGTCTTCGCCGTAAGTGCAATAATCTACGTCGCGGCAGTCGCTATCGACGAGTGCGCCGAAGTATTCGGATGTGTGGATGAGGTTACTGATGAGCCCCAGGACGATTGTGTCGCCTGTTTTGGAATCTGCTGGTCCGGGACGGGCGTACTGCTTCGGCACACAGTGTCGTCCAGTCCAGTCACAGGAGTAAGTGGGGCTGCCGCCCGACCCCCCAGTTCTTCCGGACGAGGAGGTGGGAGCGGTGCCCCCGCCCCCACCCCCGCCTCCGTACCCGCTCCCCCCATTGGCTTCGTGACCGTCATTCCCGTCTTTGGGGCAAGCAGCAGGTTCGTTTCCGCCACACTTCAAGCCGAGGCCGCTGGGGTCAGCGTTGCTCAGCGGATTCTGCGCTCCGTAGGTGTAGCCGTTGAGGGTCTGGTGGATATCCGTCTGCATGAGCGGATCGAGGCTGAGGAACTGCCCGGTGCGCGGGTCGTATTCACGGGCGCCGACATGGGTCAGGCCGGTCGCGGTGTCTGCCGGTTTGCCGAGGAATGCCTTGTCGTCGGGCCAGTTGGCGGCCTTCTCGCCTCGGGGGGCACCGAAGGGGGTGGTGTAGCGCTTGGTGGTTACGTAGGTGGTGGCGTCCAGGGCGAGACTGGCCGTGCCGTGGTGGTCGGCGGCGAGGAAGCTCAGCTCTGTTCCTGACGCACCGGGCGTCGTCGTGCGGACGGCGATGGTCTGGCCGTTGGCCGTGTAGTAGCGACTGCCGGAGAGGGTCTTTGCGGTGCCCTTCGCCGTGAGGCGGACTTCGGTTGCTCCGAGGTAGAGAACGGTGTCGCCGTCACCCTTGGCGCGGCGGATGAGGAGTTGGCCGTCCGCGTCGTACAGGTAGTCCGTCTGGGCCGGGCCCTCTGCCGTCCGGGCGAGTTTGCCCTCGGTGTTCCAGGTGAGGGACTGCTGGGCGCTGCCGTCGGGGCGGGAGGTGGTGTTGCCCGTCTTGTCGTAGGTGTAGGTCTGGGTCTTGCCGGCCGTTTCGGTCTTGACGAGTGGGTGGGGCTGGTTCTGGGTGGTGCGGTAGGTGTAGTTGGTGGTCTTGTCGCCCGAGCCGGCGTGCTGGGTTTCGGTTTTGCGCTGGCCGGCCTGGTTGTAGGCGTAGCTGGTCCAGTACGGGGCCGCGCCGTCGATGTTGGCGGCGGTACGGCCCGCGCTCGCGCAGTCGGCGGTCTTGGGGGTCCAGGCTTCGGCGAGGCGGCGGTGGCCGTCGTAGGTGAAGCACTGGTAGTCGGGCTTGGCGGTGCCGCCCTGGGTGGTGGCGTCGAAGATGGAGGTGACGTTGCCGGCGTCGTCCTGCGTGTACTTCAGTTCCTGCGGCATGTAGCCGTGGACGTCGTCGGTGACGTAGGAGCGGGTCAGGCGGCGGGTGCCCGGTTCGTAGTCGTAGTTGAGGTAGGCCTTCTTGGCCGAGCTGGCACTGCTCACGCCCAGGGCGTGCTGGCGCAGGTCACCCTGCGGTGAGTACACGGCGTTCGACAGGTAGCCGTTGGCACCCACCGACTTGAGCTGCTGGCCGGTGGCGTTGTACGTGTACCCGACTGTCTCGGCCGGCAGGCCTGCCACGGCGGGCTCGGAGGCCTGGCTGATGGTGCCGTCCAGGCGGTAGCCGGTGGTGAAGGAGAACGTCTTGGGTACGCCTGCCTTTACGAGCGGATCGTCGTCGGGCAGGGTCAGCTGGTTGCCCATGACTTGGTAGAGGCTGTCGTACTGGGTGACCTTCTGGGTGTACGCCTTGCCGGTAGCGCCGCCGTCGTAACGGACAGCCGTGTCCTGTTGTCCCTTGGCGAGGAGGTCGAAGGTCCAGGCGGCGAGCTTGTTGGCGTTCGTCCTGTCCGTCTGCCACAGGCCGGTTCTGCGGTTCAGGTCGTCGTACTCCGTGATGAGTTTCCTGTCTTCCTCGTCCGTGGTGGTGACGGGTCGGTCGAGGGAGTCGTAGGTGGTACGGGTCGTGCCCTTGTCCGGGTCGTCGGAAGTGACCTGGCGCCCGAAGAGGTCGTAGCCGTAGGTCCACTTGGCTTCGTCGGGACCGGTGAGGGTCTTCTGCTGGCCTGCGGGGGTGTAGGTGTAGTCGGTGGTGGTGAAGTCCGTGCCGGTGGGCTGCGGGCCGCCGTACTCGCGGCGCTGCGTCAACTGGCCCAGGGCGTTGGTGACTTCGGCGGTGGCCTGGCCGCCGGTGGGGGCGCTGGTGGCCACCGTGTCACCGGTGTGGGTGGTGCGGGTGGTCCAGCGGGTGACGCCGTAGTTCTTGGTGACCGCCTTGGTGGCGCGGCCCGCGCCGTCGTAGGTCGTGTCGCTCTGGACCGGGGCCTGGCTGCCCTCGGTCTGCACGGCGGTGGCGGACGGCGGCGAGGTGTCGTCCCAGATGTCACCTTGTGCGCTGACGGCCAGGCCGCGGTCGTCATAGAGCGTCAGCGAGACGAGCCGGCCGCCGACCGGAGTCGGGGTCTGGGTCTGGCGGGGGCGCAGCAGGGAGTCGTAGAACTCGTAGGCGGTGTTGTAGCCGGAGCCGTCGCCCTTGAGTGACCCGGTGGACACCCAGGAGAGGTCCTTGCTGGTGACCTTGTAGTCGTAGACGTAGTTGGGGGTCTTCCCCAGGACCGTGGAGCGGTTGGGCAGCCAGACCTTGGTGACCCGGCCCAGGCTGTCGTACTCGGTCTCGGTGACCTTGTCGTTCGGGTCGGTGGCCTTCACCGACGCGCCGGTCGCGAAGTCGACGGCGGTCGTGGCCTTGTGCTGCTTGGCGTTGGTGATGCTGGTGGAGGTCAGCGGGCCCGCGGCGGTCGGTGTGTAGGCGGTGGTGGAGGTGGCCAGGTCGTTGATGTCCTTGATCACCAAGGGGCGGCCCAGCGTGTCGTAGCTGGTGGTGCTGGTCTTTTGCCAGGTGGCGGTGTTGCCGATGGTGTAGGCCTTGGCGCGGCCGGTCCAGGTGGCCTCACCCTTGGTCGGCGTCTGGGAGGCCGACCAGGTGGTGACTGACGGATCGTCGTACACGGTCGCCGTGTCGGCGACCACGTCGCCGGGCTTGTCCGAGTCGGCGGGCAGGTCCAGGTTGGCGTCGGTTACCGCGCATGTCTTGGCGACGGTGCGGGTGCGGGACACCAGAGAGTTGATGTTGACGTCTTTGTCGTCGTTACGGGCGTACCAGGTGCGGGTGCAGGTCTCGTCGCCCGGGACCGCGTCGTCACCGCTGTCCTCGACGGTCTCAGCCATGCCGAAGTCGTCGTAGGTGGTTTTCGTGGTGCGGATCCGGTCGCGGGGCGTCGCGGTGCTGGTGATGTTGGTGCGGGCGTGACTGGCGGCGGTGCGAACGTAGTAGGCCTCGGTGTCCGCGTACGACTTGTGCTGGGTGGCGGTTCGCTTGGACCAGGGGTCGTTGATGGTGCCGGAGACCTCGGCGTCGCCGTTGTAGGTGACGTTTTCGCGGGTGAAGCCGGCGTACTGGTCGGAGTCGGTGATTTCGGCTGCCTTGATGCCGGTCACCTTGACGCTCTTGCGTTTGTCCGGGTCGGGTGCCTTGCCCTGGGCGTCGAGGACGCGGTCGCCGTTCATGCCTCGCAGGTAGACGCTGACCTCTTTGAGCTGGGCGCTGTCCTTGTCACCGGTGAGGTGGGTGACCTTGCCGTAGCCGCGCCAGATCGACCAGGTGCGCTCCTTGGCGGGGGTCATGGGGTCGTCGTTGTAGTGCCAGGCTCCGCCGCCGGAGTACTGGTAGGTGTGCTGGACGGCTTCCGAGCCGCCGTGCTGGTCGGTGGTGGAGACCGCGGTGACCGGGTACTTGTGGAACCAGTCCACGATCGGGGTCTTCTCGCCGTTGGGTGACCAGTGCACCGGGTAGCAGCGCCGGGTGTTGTCGTCCACCTTGGGTTTGCTCTGCCCGGCCACGCAGTCTGCCTCGGCGTAGGAGACGTTCGTTTGCGCGCCGGTCTCGGAGGTGATGGTGCGTAGGCGGGGCTTGTCGAGGGAGATGATGTCGTCGGTTGCCCCGTCGACCCGGTTGGGCAGGGAGACGTAGCTGAACGTGACCGGGTCCAGGCTGAGGTCGGTGCCCCGCTTGCCGGTGTGCTCGATCTTCTTCAGTGACAGCGACTGGTCGCGCGAGTCGCCGGTGTCGCCGGGGTCGAGCTGGTAGTCCTGCTTGAGTGACCAGGCGTCGACGGCCGTGAAGCCGGGTGTGCCGGCGGCGGCATTCCAGGCGTAGGTGGTGATGCCGGTCAGGCGTTTGCGGGTGAAGAAGGCCGGGCCGACGTTGCCGGTGCACTTGTCGCCGTCCTTGCATACGGCGTCGAAGGGCACATCGGGCCAGTTGTCGCGGGTGTCCTCGGTCAGTGCGTCGCAGCCGGTCCCGGGGGCATCACAGCGCTCGGCGTAGGTGAAAGCGACCTTGTTGGAGGCGGCCGGCTTGGCGGAGAACAGGGAGCCCGCACGCTGGCCGTAGCGGATCTCCTTCAGTCGGCCGCCGCGGGTGTAGTCGGTGCCCGTGTTGTCGTCGCCGAGCTTGTCGTAATTGTTCTGCTCGGCCGTGTACCAGTAGGTCATGGCGTTGGCGTGGGTGTCCTGGACCAGGTCGAGGTTCCACCGCCACGCCTGCTTCTTGTCCCGGCTGGAGAACGAGGTGCCGTCCTCGTAACCGGGTTCGTCCTTGTCGTCGCCGAAGACGGGGACTGTCCACACCGACTGGGTCCGCTCGTCGGCGCCGGCGCCCTCCAGCTTGTTCAGGCCGAAGGTGTAGACGGCGCCCTCCCCGGTGGTGACGGTCCAGTACTCGCCGTCGTCGTCACCGTTGTCGGCTCCGGTGCGATGGGTGACGGTGGAGGCGTCGTCGTTCTTCAGCCGCCATTTGCCACTGGAGTCGTCCTTGACGAGTTCGGAGGCCTGTCCGTTCAGGACCAGGGAGGCGTTGTCGTACTTCCAGCACAGGTCGTACTTCTTGTCCTGGCCGTCGTCCTCACAGGAGCCGTACTTGCGCTCGATATAGGAAGAGGTGAGGTCGAAGCCCTCACCGATCGTGGTGCCCTGGTTGTTGGTGTTGGCGGTACGGCCGTCCACGCTGCCGGAGTCGTAGGAGATCGACAGTTCTGGCTGCGGTCCAGCCGCGGCGGGCGGCGTGCGCAGCGGATAGGACCAGGTGAAGGACCCCGAGGAGCCGCCGGCCTCCCAGGTGGAGGAGGAAGCCAGCGGGGTGGCCTTGTAGTCACCGGAACCGGACTTGGTTCCGGCCGCCAGCGCCAGCATCATCGTCCGGCCCTCGGCCGTTCCGCTCTTGGCCGTGGCGGGGAAGGTGAGGGGGGCGGTGAGCCGCTCGGCCTTGCGGTGGTTGGTGAAGCTCAGTGGCGTACGGGTGCGGCAAGCAGCCTTGGCCGGGGTGTCCAGGGCGCAGTCAGGCAGCCGCGACAGTTGGAGGCGGCCGGCCCAGTCAGCGCCGTAGGCGGAGGCAAATGCCTTGTAGTCAAGCCCCAGTTGGGCCGCGCCGCCGCCCTTGGGGCCGGTGACGGTGAGCCCGATGCCCTTGATGCCCAGCTTCTTGGTTTCCTGCTGGTCCAGCACGCGGACCTGGACCGTGTCGGCGGCGAGTGCCCGCTTCTTCTTGTTCTTGGTCTGTTGCGGTGCGGCGAGGGTGAGCGGCAACGCCCCTGGTTTCGCCGTCGCCTTGCCCGATGGCGGCAGGGCCAGGGTGGCTTTGCCGCTCTTGGGCCAGGTGACGGTGCGTCGTTGTTCGGCGCGGGCGCGCCGGGCCGCGGCCCTGTCCGCAGCGGCGGACTCCGCCACAGCCTTCGCGCTCTTCTTGTTCACCTTTGCGGTGAACGGGGTGACCTTGGATGAGCGCGGTGCGTCCAGTTCGGGCCGGCCCAGCGGGTCGGTGTCCGCAGCGAACGTGACCGGGCTCAGCAGGCCCGGCAAGAGGGCGAAGCCGGTCACCGCCGCGATCCGCCGCGTCCGTAGTGGAACCGGAGTCCGGGGTCGCGCGGGTCTGTGGGTGCCGCGCGTCCAGGGCAGGCCGAAGACAGGCAGGTTCATCACGCATCTCCTTGCGTGCGGCCACCCGTGGTCGGCGGCCGCACGCTGTCGTAAAAGAGGTCGGCAAGAAGCCGGAAGGAAGAGCAGAAGGGGTTCGGATGAGTGCTAGGACGACAGCTCCGCGATCTGCCTGCCCACCTGGCCCTGTGTCATCGCACCGGTCCAGACGCGCAGCTTCGCCACGTCACCCGGCAGGTAATGCCCGGTCGTGCCCTTCATCGATCCGCGGCCGGCAGACAGGTTGGTGCCACCCTGTTGCGGTGTGTCGAGGCCGGGGTCTTCCTCGCCCTGCTGAAGGAACGGGCCGATGTACAACTGGGCGAGGCCGAACTGCTGCTCGCCTTGGTCATCGGTGAAATCCAGGTCGGCGTCGAAAACACCGGTCACGTCCACCCAGGTGTCCCATTCCGTGGCGCCGATCGATTCCTGGGCCTCGGCGAGCGCGGAGTCGATCACCTTGCCGTTGGCGTCCACGGCGGTGCGGCCGAACTTCCACAGGTAGACGTCGGCTGCCGCCTTCTCCACCCACAGCGCCCAGGACGACTCCTTGCCCGCAGGGGTGGCCTGACCGGCGACCAGGCCGCGGTAGCCGACCGGTTTGGCCGCCAGCAGCGTCTTGTTCAGCCGTACCCGTGCGGAGACCGTGAACGAGCCGGTCTCATCGACCACCGGGCCGGAGCCCGAGGCGTAGCCGGAGGTGCCGTTCAGCACGAGTGACGTGGCGTCCTCGCCCTTCAGCGCGGCCCCCGAGCCCGAAAGGTCAAGGCCGCCGCGGCGGTAGGGGAAGGAGGTACTGGCCGGGTCGTCAGGGTCTTCCGGGCTTTCGGAGACCTGGTTGCCGGAGGAGATGGTGGCGTCCCAGTGGGCGACCAGCTCATTGGTCGGCAGGCCCGCGTTCTCCAGTCGGCCTTCCTCGCGAATGCGTGCGGGGGTCAGGACGTCTTGCCAGGTGGCGATCTCATCGATGCGGCCGTGGAAGTACTCGCCGTAGTCACCGCCGACCTTCGAGCGGCCGACCATCAGGTTCCGGTCCGCCGTCCACGGCTCATACGTGGTCGCCTCATCCGCCAGCACCACCGGGGCGCCCTGAGGCCGCCCGTTGACGTACAACTGGATGGTGTCGTTGCTCTTGTCGCCGTCGTCCTGGGTATCGAAGACCGCGGCCAGGTGCGTCCACACCCTCAGCGGGGGGTTGACCGTATCGGCCAGGGAACGGACGTAGACGGGGCTCTTCTTGTCCTGGTCGGTGCGGTTGAACACCCACTTCTTGTGCGTGGCCGAGTAGTAGAGAGTGAACGCCGAGCCATGCTCTCCGGGGGCTGCCAGCACAGTGCGATTGGCGGAGGCGTCGGTGAGGTAGGCCCAGGCCGATACGGTGAAGGAGTCCTGCGAATTGACCGGCACCCCGTCAGTCGAGGCATAGCCGACCTGCTGGGCGGGGTCGCTGAGGTTGTCGTTCAGGCGCAGTGCGTAGTCTCCGGCGCCGCGCCGTCCCATGGTCGACCAGCCGGTGCCCGACGCGTCACGCAGGATCGCGTGGTGGCGGGTGCCGGTCTCGCCGGTGTCCTTCGCCGTCATCAGGGCGGAGCCCGGGGTGGCGTCATCGAAGCGCCAGCGTCCTGTCGCCCCGTCGGCGAGGCCGGTCTTGAAAGCGAATTCGGCCGGCGGCCCCCACCGTTTCCGGCCGTCCTTGTCCAGTTTCAGGTCACTGGCCTCGACTGCGAGGGTCTGGGTCCCCGGCAGGCCGGGTTTGACGTCCTTGACCGTCACCGAGGCGTTGGTCGTAGCCGCGTTGACCGTCTTGGTCGCGTCCGCGTCCGAGGTCAGCAACCGCCACCGGTAGGCCTTCACATCCTTGTCGGCCGAGTTGGGTCTGAAGGTGAAGCTGCCCCGCTGGCCCGGCCCACCGTGGGCCGCGCAGTCGTTGGTCGTACACTCGGTGTAAGGGGCGCCGGTGACGATGGTCGGCGGCTTGGGGGCGGTGGAGTCGATGCGCAGGTAGCACCAGGACGAGTACGGGGAGAACAGATCGCCTGACCTGCCGTTGTAGTTCCAGTGCGATTGCGTTCTGGCCTTGAACCGATACAGGCCTTGGTCGGCCCGCTTGTCAGTGGTCGCCTTCTCCAGTGTGCCGTCGGGATGCCAGCCCGATGGCGGTTTGTAGGTGCTCCATACCTTCGACCAGCTGCCGGAGGTGGTGTCGGTGCTGGAGCGTTGCATGAGGAACTCGGCCTGGAGGTAGCCCTCCTCCTCCCCCTGATGCTGCTCGACCTTGGTCTGCACCCGGGCCTGCACGGTCGGGGTCTCCGTCGTCACGGTCAGCGGCGATGAGGAGGGACGGCAGTACGCCTTGTTGCCCGTGCCCGGGATGGCGCCGACCGAGGTGGGCACGCCGGGTTTGTGGACGTACCAGACCTTGAGTTCGGCGTTGGAGTCGAACCGCTTCCACGCCCGCGGATCACTCTCGTCCTTGGCGCGCAGCATCAGCGT
Source organism: Streptomyces sp. NRRL S-920 (assembly GCF_000717945.1). Taxonomy (NCBI): domain Bacteria; kingdom Bacillati; phylum Actinomycetota; class Actinomycetes; order Kitasatosporales; family Streptomycetaceae; genus Streptomyces; species Streptomyces sp. NRRL S-920. The sequence continues at coordinate 168,556 of NZ_JODF01000005.1, read as the reverse complement.
CAGTCGCGGGATCTTGCCGTCCGCGAGCGCCCGTACCGTGGAGGTGAGGTTCTCGTCCTTCTCGTCGGGGTTGTCGTTGAACTCGACCCAGGAGTTGGGCTGGTCGGGGCTGCACAGATCCCCGCGGCCCGCGGAGACATAGCGGTCGCCCATCTGGTTGAGCTGTTTGGGGCCGGGCCAGCGGGTGCCCTCGGAGATGTTGTCGGTGCGCTCCAGGTCGACCCAGTGAGGGGTGCAGTTGAACGACCACGTCTCATAGGCGCGGAACGTGGCGTCCAGGACCTGCTTGCCGGACAGCTTGGAGGCGCCGAACTCGAAGTACATGCGGTCGGTGTAGCCGCGGGTGTCGCAGTAGTAGCCGTCCGCGATGCCGCAGCGGCCCACGCCCTTGGGTTCGCTGAACTTCCAGAACTTGTCGCCGTCCGAGGAGAGTTTCGTCCACTCCGACTTGCCCAGCCCCACCGCGGGGTCGATGTAGACGGGGTAGACCGTCTCCTTGCCGCGCAGCAGGTCCAGATCCGGTGCGACGGAGACCGTGCCGTGGGCGACCGTGACGGGAAGTTCGGCGCTGGCGTCGCCCTCGCCGGGCTGGACCGGGGCCTGCGTGGTGGCCTGTTCGGGCTGCGGAGCCGGGGCCTGGTCAGACCGCGTCTCCGTGGCCTTCCCGGCCGAGCGGGACCGTACCCGTGGGGGCTGGGCGGCGTTGCCGGCGGAATCCCACATCTGGCCGGCCGGTCCGCGGAAGACGGCGTTGCCGTCGGCGTCCACGGCGCGCAGGCCACCGCCCTCACCCGGGGTTACGCTCAGCCCCTCCCCCTCAGCGGTGAGTCTGATCTTCTCCAGCTCGGGGCCGGCCGCGGCCTCGGCGCTCTTGACGGCCAGCACTTCGCGGTAGCCCTCGGCCGTCGCCGTCAGTTGCAGGTCCACGCCCTCGATCGGCACATTGGCATACGTGGCGGTCGCGCCGTCGAGTGAGGGTGTGGGCAACGCGGTGGGCCAGCCCAGCCTCAGTCCCTGCCCCTCATGGCCCAACCGCAGCATCTGTGCTCCGCTGCCGCCGCCGGAGAAGGACAGGTCCACCACGGCCGACTTCGGGCCGATCCTGCCGTCGGAGCGCTTCTCCAGGGTGACGTCGATGCCCCGCCAGCCGCCCTCCGCCGTCCGGGCACGCTGGGGCTCGGTGGCCTGAGTGATGGCGAACGTGCCGTCGGGGTTCGCCATCGTCGTCGTGTACTCGGTGCGCTCCGAGGTCACCTCGACCGGCTCGCCCGACGCCACCGCCCTGTCGGAGGCGGACTGTTCACTCAGCCCGGCCTCCGGGACTTTCGCAGGCGCATGGTCGGCGGCGGCGTTCGTCACCGACGGCAGCAGCGAGACCAACAGCGCCGCCGCCGTGACCGCCCCACCGACCACAGCGCGTGATCGTCTTCGCGCACCGGCTTCACGGCGCACCCGTCCTAACCCCACAGTCCCCACCCCAGAGTCACAAGTCCTTCACAGACTGTGCGAGTCAACGCCTCAGGGTTCCCAGCGTCAATGTGAACTGGAACACAATTCTGGCCTTCTGGGTGGTGCCGAGGGGGCGAATTGAACCTAAATGGCCAGCCTGCACCTCAAGCCCGGGGAGGCCCGAGGCATTACGCCACGTAATCAACTGAACATGCTGTCCGTACGGAATTCGCCAGATCCCGTCCGGCAGTCGAACGCGGGGTCGCGCACTGCGGGCGCGTGCGGTAAACGCCAAGCGTTACTGGCCCTTTGCGCATGGGCCCGCTGGAGCAGCGCTCTGGCCACTTGGTCTGCACCAGCCAGAACTGGCCACCCGCAAACACCGCCCCACCTGGATGATCACCCAACGTGAGAGCCGTCGGCGCCCGGCCTCTCAGCAAAATCCTGTTGGCTGCGACCAATGGAATTTCTTCGTTGGACCGGGCGGTTGCGAAGGGCTCGGGTGGACAGGAAACCGATCAAAATGCCCATCCACCAAGCCCCCCGCCCACCGACCACCCGCGAGGCCCCCGTGAACGACCCGACCCCCGCCCCCTCCGCCGCCACGCCCTATCTCGACGCCGCCGCCATGGCCCGGCTCCTCCCCATGTCCGCCGCGATCGACGCGCTGGAAGCGGTCCTCGCGTCGGGTCTTGACCCGGAGGCGGAGCCCCCGCGCGGTGTCGTGGACGTGCCCGGTGGCCAACTGCTCATGATGCCGTCGGCCACCGCCTCGTACACCGGCGTGAAGCTCGCCACGGTGACGCCCGCCAATCCCGGCCGGGGCCTGCCCCGTATCCAGGGCTTGTACGTCCTCCTGGACGGGGTGACCCACTCTCTCCTGGCACTCTTGGACGGCATCGCGCTGACGTCGCTGCGCACCCCCGCTGTGTCCGGGCTCGCGGTCCGGCATCTGGCCGTGCCCGGCGTTCGCCGCCTGCTGGTCTTCGGGACGGGGCCGCAGGCGTGGGGGCATGTGGAGGCGGTGAGGGCGGTGCGGCCCTCCCTGGAGCATGTCGACGTGGTCGGCCGGAACGCGGACCGGGTCGCGGCCTTCACCGACCGCTGCCGCGCCGCGGGTCTGTCGGCGGCAGCGGCGGCGCCCGATGACGTGGCCCACGCGGACGTGGTCTGCTGCTGCACCACGGCGCGCACCCCGCTCTTCGACAGCGCCCTGCTCCCCGAGCACGCGACGGTCGCCGCGGTCGGCTCCCACGAGCCGGACGCCCGCGAGGTCGACGCCGCCCTCGTGGGCCGCGCCACGGTGGTGGCGGAGTCCCACGCGGTGGCGGCGCGGGAGTGCGGCGACCTGGTGCTCGCGGCGGCCGAAGGCACCTTCGACATGTCGTCCCGCCTGCGGACGCTGGCCGCGCTTGCCCGCGGCGAGGCTAAGCCCACGGAGGGGCGGCCGCGGTTGTTCAAGTCGGCCGGGATGGCTTGGGAGGATCTGGGGGTGGCGGCAGCGGTTTATGAGGGGTGGGTTGGTTGCGGCTGAGCGGTCGGTCCAGGTGATTTATGGGGGGGTGGGCCGATCTCGGCTGAGCGGTCGGACCCGGGGGTCTGAGAGGGGGTGAGCCGACCTGGGCTGAGCGGCCAGCCCCGGTGGGCTATAGGGGGCGGGCCGACCTCGGCTGAGCGGCCAGCCCCGCTGAGCGGTCCGCCTCGGCTGAGCAGTTAGCCCCCGCTGAGTGGTCGGCCTCGGTCGGCCGGCATGTCTCGGCCGAGCGGCGGCGTGTCTCCGCTGAGCCGGCATGCCTCGGCTGAGCCGGCAAGCGGATCAGCCGCGGCGTCGCCGGTCAAGTACCGCGCCAGGCGCAGCACTCGGCGTGCGACGGGGCTGCCCTCCGTGGGCGGGGCGAGGCGGACGTGGTAGCGCGTGCGCCGCTCTCGGGGTGGCGTGCACAGTGTCGATTCCCGTACCCACAGCGCGAGCGAGCGCCGTTCGGCCAGGCGCTCCACCCGGTGCACCGCGGCCCTGCGCGCGCCGCGCCGGGCGCCGCGCAGCCGTACCTCGACGACCAGGCCGGCCCGGCGCTGCCCGACCCGTGCGGCCTCGTGGGCGGTGGCCGCCCTCACCACGCAGCCCTCGGCCACGAGCAGTTCCTCGGCCAGCGCCAACTCGTCGGGGTGGTCGGGCACTTCGACGAGCAGACGGACCCGGCGGTTGAAGTCGGCGGCGCCGATGGTTTCCCTCGTCACGGCGTCGTCGTCGACACCACGTACACCGTCGGATGCTCCGGGTTCGCGCGGTCCACGACCACGTCCTGCGACGGCGCCGGGTCCTTCTGTTCGTGGGTGAGGCCCGACCACGGGCCCGGGCCGGTGAACTCCCAGCCGACGACGTTCCGGTCGCGCTTGCTGATGGTGCGGTCGTCCGCCTTGAGCTTGCTCTCGGTCGTGCCGATCTGCTTGAGGAACTTGGCCAGGCCCTCGTTGCTCGTGAGGAACTGGACGTAGAGGCGGCTGGTGCGCCAGTTGTTCGTCTCGTAGTAGGCGACCTCCGCGGAGTACGGCGGGATCGGCACGTCGTACAGGCGGCGCTGCACCTTGGAGGGCCAGCCCTCGGTGAGGCCTGTCGCGGAGTACTTGTCCTCCTTGTCGCGGCCGCTGTTGCGGCTCTGGTTCGCGGAGATCACCAGGTATCCGGCGGGGATGCCGATGAGGAGCACGATGATCGTCGCCGTCAGCCAGCGGCGGCGGATCATATGGCGGCGGTCCTCGGTCCGGCCCCCGTCGCGGCCCGGTTCGGGGGCGCCGGGGCGGTCCGGGGACGAGGGCTGGCGGGGCACGGTCATCTACGGGGTTCCCTGCGAAGTGCGGTCGTCGGTGCGGCGGGCCTCGGCGTAGCGCTCGTAGCGTTCGTAGCGCTCGACGCGGCGGCGGTTGGCGCGGCGGAAGCGGCGGGCGACCAGGCGGGCCAGGTCGGCGGCGCCCACCATGCCCGCCTCGGGGCCCAGCTGGGCGCGGGCGATGCGGGCCTCGGGACGGTAGCCGCGGCCGGTGAGGTGGCGGCGGAACGCGTCGCGGGCCGGGCCGATCAGGAGGTCGTCGGCCGCGGAGACGCCGCCGCCGATGACGAAGCAGGACGGGTCGAGGGCGGCGGCGAGGTTCGCGATGCCGACGCCCAGCCACTGGCCGATGTCCTGGAGCAGCTCCACGCACATCGCGTCGCCCTCGCGGGCCAGCTCGGTGATGAGCGGGCCGGTGATGTCGGGGACGTTGCCCTTGACGCGCTCGATGATGTTGTACGCGACCGGGGAGTCGGCGGCGGCCAGCTCGCGGGCCTCGCGGACCAGCGCGTTGCCCGAGCTGTACTGCTCCCAGCAGCCGCGGTTGCCGCAGGGGCAGCGGTGGCCGCCGGGGACGACCTGCATATGGCCGAACTCGCCCGCCACGCCGAACTTGCCGCGCTTGACCTGGCCGTCCTCCAGGATCGCGCCGCCGATGCCGGTGCCGAGCGTGATCATGACGAGGTGGTCCTCGCCGCGGCCCGCGCCGAAGCGCCACTCCGCCCAGGCGGCGGTGTTCGCGTCGTTGTCGACCATGACGGGGACCGCGAGGCGCCCGGAGATGCGGTCGCGCAGCGGTTCGTTGCGCCAGGACAGGTGGGGGGCGAACAGGACGCGGTTGCGGTCCGCGTCCACCCAGCCCGCCGCGCCGATGCCGACCGCGTGTACGTCGTGCCGGTCGGAGAGGTCGAGGACCAGTTCGACGATGGTGTCCTCGACGACGCGGGGGCTCTTGGACTTGTCCGGGGTCTCCGTGCGGAGCGTCTCCAGGATGTTGCCGTCGGCGTCGACGACGCCTGCCATCACCTTCGTGCCGCCGATGTCGATGCCGACGGTGGGGACGCGGGGCGCCGTCAGGAGGGATCGGCGCTCCCTCGTGCCCACGGTTCGCAGGACGGTGGCTCGGGCGGAGCCGCGGTGTGCGAGGTCGCGGTAGGTGCTCATTGCGGCGATTCTGCCTCACTCTCGCGGGGGCGCGCACAACGGGACCCCGGGTGCTCCTGAGGGGCGTGTGCCCCGTAGGGGCGCGGGGAACTGTGCGACCAGCCACGGCTATGCCGCAGACGCGTCTGCGTGGTCACCCCGCAGGGCGACTGCGGCTTTTCGTGGGCAGAGCGCGCAGTTCCCCGCGCCCCTTACGGGGCCACCCCTCGCGCCCCCGAAACCCGGCGACCGCGGCACGTCCGGGCTGAGCCCGCCCCCAAGGAGCGCTACGCGTCCCTGCGTTCCAGTTCGTGACGGAGGTCGTCCAGTTCGCTGCCGCCCGCCATCTCTCGGGTCAGGTCGTCGAGGGAGATCTCGGTGCGGGTGTAGGAGCCCGACATCTTGCCGCGCTTCAGGAGTACGAAGCGGTTGCCGACCAAGTACGCGTGGTGCGGGTTGTGCGTGATCAGGACCACGCCGAGGCCTGCGTCCCGCGCGGCGGCCACGTACTTCAGGACGACGCCGGACTGCTTGACGCCGAGCGCCGCGGTGGGCTCGTCCAGGACGAGGACCTTCGCGCCGAAGTAGACCGCCCGCGCGATCGCCACGCACTGGCGCTCGCCGCCCGACAGCGTGCCGATGGGCTGGTCCACGTCGCGCAGGTCGATGCCCATGCGCAGCAGCTCCGCGCGCGTCGTCTCGCGCATGAAGTCGACGTCCATGCGCTTGAAGGGGCCGACGCCCTTCGTCGGCTCGGAGCCGAGGAAGAAGTTGCGCCAGACCGGCATGAGCGGGACGACGGCGAGGTCCTGGTAGACGGTGGCGATGCCCCGGTCCAGCGCCTCGCGCGGCGAGCCCAGCTTCGCGTCCTCGCCCTCGATGCGGAAGGCGCCCGCGTCATGCCGGTGCAGCCCCGCGATGATCTTGATGAGGGTGGACTTGCCGGCGCCGTTGTCGCCGAGGACGCAGGAGATCTCGCCCGCGTGGACCTCCAGGGACACGCCTTCGAGGGCGCGGATGTTGCCGTAGTACTTGCTGACGTCGTCCAGCTCGACGAGCGGCGTGCGCTCGGTCACGGGCGTCGCGTCGGTCACTTCCGTCATTTCGTCGCCTCCGCGCGCTTGCGGACCCAGTGGTTGAGCAGGGTGGCCAGGAGCAGCATCACGCCGAGGAAGAACTTGAACCAGTCGGGGTTCCACTCGGCGAACACGATGCCCTTGCTGACCATGCCGAAGATCAGCGCGCCGACGGCCGCGCCAACCGCCGAGCCGTAGCCGCCCGTGATCAGACAGCCGCCGATGACGGCCGCGATGATGTAGATCAGTTCGTTGCCGACGCCTTCGCCGGACTGGACGACGTCGTACGAGAAGAGCAGGTGCTGGCCGGAGATCCAGGCGCCGAAGGCGACGCCCATATAGAGGCCGATCTTGGTCGCGGCGACCGGGACGCCGACCGCGCGGGCCGCCTCCTCGCCGCCGCCGACCGCGAAGATCCAGTTGCCGACGCGGGTGCGCAGCAGGATCCAGGTGGCGACCGCGATCAGGGCGAGCCACCACACGATGGTGATCTTGAAGTCGACGCCGCCGATCGTGATGGTGGAGGCGAAGACGTCCTTGGCGGAGGCGAAGCCCTCCATGTCGGCGATCGACTTGGTGGAGACGGTCTCGCTGATCAGCTTGGTGAAGCCGAGGTTCATGCCGGTCAGCATCAGGAACGTGCCGAGCGTGATGATGAAGCTCGGCGGGTCGGTGCGGGTGAGCATGACGCCGTTGAAGACGCCGACCGCGAGGGTGGCGACGAGGGAGACGAGCACGCCGACCCAGACGTTCGCCGTCATCTGGTAGCTGAACATCGAGGAGATCAGCGCGGACGTCGTCACCAGGACGCCCGCCGAGAGGTCGAACTCGCCGCCGATCATGAGGAGCGCCACCGGCACCGCCATGATGCCGAGGGTGGAGGCGGCGTACAGCACCGTGGCGAGGCTGGTGGCCTGGAGGAAGCTGTCCGCGACGACGGCGAAGAAGACGAAGACGGCGACGGCGCCGACGACCGAGCCCAGCTCGGGGCGGCCCAGCAGTTTCTTCAGCGGCGAGGTCTTCAGCAGGCGCTCGTCGCTCTTGGTGTCCGGAGCGGGCGCGGGCGCTGTGGCGGTCATCGGGTCCCTCGCTTCGCGTATTCCTCGAGTTCGTCGGCCTGGTCCTTGGTGACGATCTGCGGTCCGGTCAGGACGGGCTTGCCGCCGCCGAGGACGTCGGCGTTGTACTTGTACAGCCAGAGGAGGTCGACGGCCTGGTAGCCCTGGAGGTAGGGCTGCTGGTCGACGGCGAAGCCGAGGTCGCCGGACTTCAGGCCCGCGGCGACCTTCTCGTTGAGGTCGAAGGTGTCGACCTCGGCCTTGCTGCCCGCGCTGTCGGCGGCCTTGACTGCGGTGTCCGCGAAGGGCGCGCCGAGGGTGACGACGGCGTCGACCGACTTGTCGGTCTGGAGCCGTGCCTCGATGGAGGACTGGACGTCCGGCATGTTGGTGCCGGTCACGTACAGGTTCTGCATCTTGCCGTCGAAGGTCTTCTTGGCGCCCTCGCAGCGCTGCTCGTGGCCGACGTTGCCCTGCTCGTGCAGGATGCACAGCGCCTTCTTCTTGCCGCGCTTGTTCAGCTCCTCGCCGACGGCCTCGCCCGCGATCGTCTCGTCCTGGCCCACATGGGTGAGCGCGCCGAACTTCTTGGACTCCGCGGAGCCGGAGTTCACCGTGATCACCGGGATCCCGGCCTTCTCGGCGCGGGCCAGGGCGCCCTTCATCGCGTCGGGCTTGGCCAGCGTGACGATGATCCCGTCGACCTTCTTGTCGATGTAGGAGTCCACGAGCTGGGCCTGCTGCTGGGCCTCGTCGTCATGGGCGTACAGGAACTTGATGTTGTCCTTGACGGCGGCCTGCTTGGCGCCGCTCTGGACGATGTCCCAGAACGTGTCGCCGTCGCCCGAGTGCGTCACCATGCCGAAGGTCCAGCGCGGCGTGTCCACCGCGGCCCTTCCGCCCGCCGCCGCTGCCTTGCGGGCGTCCTCGGCGCGCTTGCCGCCCGTGCTGCTGCACCCCACCAAAGACGCCCCGAGCACCGCAACCAGCACGGCCCCCACCGCGCGTACCCCTGTCTGAACCCTTGCCACGACGCCGTGCCCTTCTTGTTCTGCTCCTCGGTGCGGCCGGTCCGGATCCCCGGCCCCGGCCGCCCAAGTATCGACCACGCGGTTGCCCCATGCGGTCATCGGGTACCGCGGGCGGTGTACTTCTCCAGCTCCGGCACGTCCTTCTCGGTGACGATCGCGGGGCCGGTGAGGACGGGTTTGCCGCCGCCGACGACGTTGGCGTTAGTCTTGTGGAGCCACAGCTGGTCGATGGCGAGGTAGCCCTGGAGGTAGGGCTGCTGGTCGACGGCGAAGCCGACCTCCTCGGCCTTGAGGCGCTTGACGACCTCGGCGTTCAGGTCGAACGTGTCGACCTCGGCCTCGCTGCCCGCGTCCTCCTTGGCCTTGACGGAGATCGCCGCGATCGGCGCGCCGAGCGTGACCACGGCGTCGATGCCCTTGGTGGCCTGGAGCTTCGCGCTGATGGAGGACTGGGCGCCGGGGGCGTTGGTGCCCTCGACGTTCAGATTCTCGACCGTGCCCTCGAAGGTCTTCTCGACGCCGGCGCAGCGCTGTTCGAGGGAGACGTTGCCCTGTTCGTGGATGACGCAGAGCGCCTTCTTCATGCCGCGCTTGTTCAGTTCGTCGCCGACCGCCTCACCGGCGACCGACTCGTCCTGGCCGATGTGGCCGAGCGCGCCGGACTTCGCCGAGAACTCGGCTCCGGAGTTGATCGTGACGACCGGTATGCCGGCGTCCGCCGCCTTGGCGAGGACGGACTTCATCGCCTCCGGCTTGGCCAGCGTCACGACGATCCCGTCGACCTTCTTGTCGACGAACGACTGGACCAGCTCGGCCTGTCCCTTGGCCTCCTTGTCGTTGGCGTAGAGGAACTCCACGTTGTCCTTGCGGGCGGCCGTCTCGGCGCCGTTCTGGACGATGTCCCAGAAGGTGTCGCCCTCGCCCGAGTGCGTGACCATAGCGATCTTGAGGCGCGGCGTGTTCACTCCCTTGCCGCCGCCCGAGCCGTCCGCCGACTCCTCGTCGTCCTTGCCGCCGGAACTGCTGCACCCCGCGAGCGCGATCACCGCGACGAGGGCCGCGGCCGTGCGTGCAGTACGCATGGGACCACCTCTTCTCCCGGCCGCCCGAGTGCGGCTGGAGGAGTTCTAGCGGCGGGCGCGCGGCAACGTCAATGGCTTTGTCAGAACATTCTGACGAATGTAAGTCAGTTGGGACCTACGGCCCTGCCGCGCACCCGGGATTCCGTCGCCCACCTACGGCCGTACGAGCAGCTGGAACTCGAAGGAGTACCGCGAGGCCCGGTAGACGTGCGCGCCGAACTCGACCGCGCGCCCCGTGTCGTCGAACGTCGTGCGCCGCATGGTGAGCAGCGGGGCACCGGCCGGTTCCGCGAGACGCTCGGCCTCCTCGGCGGTGGCGGCACGGGCGCCGACGGACTGGCGGGCGCTGTGCAGGGTCAAGCCCGCGCCGCGCATCAGCCGGTAGAGCCCGGTGGCCTCCAGGCGCTCGGTGTCGAGGTCGAGGAGGCTTGTCGGCAGGTGGTTGGTCAGATACGCCATGGGCTCGCCGTGGGCCAGCCGCAGCCGCTCCACGCGGTGCACCTCGTCGCCCTCGCCCACGCCGAGCGCGGCCGCCACCTCGGCGGACGCCGGCTCCAGGGTGTTGTGCAGGACCCGGGTCTGCGGGCGCTGGCCCGCCGCCTCCAGGTCGTCGTAGAGGCTGCTCAGCTCCAGGGGGCGCTTGACCTGGCTGTGCACGACCTGCGTACCGACGCCTCTGCGCCGGACGAGCAGGCCCTTGTCGACGAGGGACTGGATGGCCTGGCGGACGGTGGGCCGGGACAGGCCGAGCCGTCCGGCCAGCTCGATCTCGTTGCCGAGGAGGCTGCCCGGGGTCAGGGCGCCGCGCTCGATCGCCGCCTCCAGCTGCTGGGCCAGCTGGAAGTAGAGCGGGACCGGGCTGCTGCGGTCGACGCCGAGCCTGAGGGTCAGGGTGGGGTCTTCGACCCGCTTGTCCTGAGCTGGTTTGGCGACTGGTTTGGACACGGGCCGAGCGTAGTCCCGGCGGGTGATGACGGGAAGTTCTGAAGTTCTGTTGTCCGGACAGCCGGTTTGTCAGGACAAAGGATTGACAGGGTGGCCGGGCATGGCGAGGGTGGGGTCATGCGCATCGGACTGATCGGAACGGGCCGTATCGGCACATTTCACTCCATGGCTCTGCGTCGCCACCCCGAGGTGACCTCGCTCGTCGTCGCCGACGCCGACCCCGTGCGGGCGGCCGGCCTCGCGGCGCGGACCGGGGCGGTGCCCGCGCCCTCGGTGGCTGACGTCTTCACCATCGGGGTGGACGCCGTGGTGATCACGGCGGCGACCGCGGCGCACGCCGAGCTGATCGGCAGGGCGGCGCGCGCCGGTCTCCCGGCGTTCTGCGAGAAGCCCATCGCGCTCGATCTGCCGGGCACCCTGGCCGCGCTCGCCGAGGTCGAGGCCGCGGGCACGGTCTTGCAACTCGGCTTCCAGCGGCGCTTCGACGCGGGGTACGCGGCGGCGCGCGAGGCGGTGCGCTCGGGCCGGCTCGGGCGGCTGCACACCGTGCGGGCGATCACCTCGGACCCGGCGCCGCCCCCGGCCGCGTACCTGCCGCTGTCCGGCGGCCTGTACCGCGACTGCCTGGTGCACGACTTCGACGTGCTGCGCTGGGTGACGGGCCGCGAGGTAACCGAGGTGTACGCGACCGGCTCCGACGCGGGCCCCGCGATGTTCCGCGAGGCGGGCGACGTCGACACGGCGGCGGCGGTCCTCACCCTCGACGACGGCACGCTCGCCACGGCCACGGCGACCCGCTGCAACGGCGCGGGCTACGACGTACGCATGGAACTGGCCGGGGATCTCGACCAGTTGGCGGTCGGCCTGGACGACCGCACGCCCCTGACCTCCGCGGAACCGGCGGGCCCGGCCGCGCCGGTCAAGCCCTGGCCCGGGTTCCTGGAGCGCTTCGCCCCCGCGTACGAGGCGGAGCTGGCCGCCTTCGTCGAGCTGGTACGGGGTGAGAGGGCGAACCCCTGCGACGGCCGCGAGGCGCTGCGCGCGCTGCGGATCGCGGAGGCGTGCGAACTGTCGCGGCGGGAGCGGCGGTTGGTGCGGATGGCCGAGATCCCGGCGGGCTGAGGCACGCGGCACGCCCCCTCCGGGCCCCGCCGCTCAGGCCGTGGAGAGTACGGTCCCCTGCGCGATGGCGCACAGCGTCCGGGCGTCCGTATCTGTCCCGTCCGCCCCATCCGCCCCGTCTCTCCCCTGCGCCACGCCGAACAACTCGCAGCGGACCGTCGCCTGGCGTCGGCCCGTGTGCACCACGACGGCATGGGCGACGAGCTTGGCGCCGGTCGCCGGACGCACGTACTGGATGGAGAAACCGGAGGTCAGCACCGCGGGCCCGAGCGTGGTGCCCGCCGCGAACGTGATGCTGTTGTCGGCCGCGTAGGCGAGCACGCCGCCGTGCAGGAAGCCGTTCTGCTGCCGGAGTTCGTCGCGGGCCACGATCTCCAGGGTGGCCGCCCCCTCACCGAACCGCGTGATGCGCGCCCGCACGAGCCGGCTGAACGGCTGGGCGTCCAGGACCTTCTGGGCCATGGCGAGGTCGATGGGATCGGGGGCGGCGTCGAGGGACTCGGCAGGGACAGGGGGCTCAGTCATGCACGACTATTACCACCCTTCGGGCTCGCCGGTGAGCGCCCGCGCCCGCTCAGCCGTCCTGGTCGAGCAGCCCCGCGTCATGCGCCAACAGCGCGATCTGCACACGGTTGTTGAGGTCCAGCTTCGTCAGAATGCGGGAGACGTGCGCCTTCACCGTGGCCACGCTGAGGAAGAGCTGCGCCGCGATGTCCGCGTTCGAGCCGCCGCGGCCCACCGCCACGGCGACTTCCCGCTCGCGTTCACCGAGCGCGTCGAGCCGGGCCAGCGCCCGGCGTCTGCGGTCCAGTTGGGGGTCGGCGCCCGTCGCCTGCGTGATCAGCTGCCGGGTCACTCGCGGGGAGAGGACGGGCTCGCCCGCGGCGACCGCGCGGACCGCCGCGACGATCTCCGCGGGCGCCGTGTCCTTCAGGACGAACCCGGCCGCGCCCGCCCGCAGGGCCCGCAGGACCTGTTCGTCCGCGTGGAACGTGGTCAGGACGATGACCTCGGGCGCGCCGGGGCGCTTGCGCAGCGCTTCCGTGGCGGCGAGGCCGTCCATCGTGGGCATGCGGATGTCCATCAGGACGACGTCGGGGCTCAGTTCACCGATGAGCGGGGCGACCTCGGTGCCGTCCCCCGCCTCGCCGACGATCTCGATGTCGTCCGCGCCGCCGAGCATGAAGGAGAGCCCGGCGCGCACCAGCGGGTCGTCGTCGACGAGGAGCAGCCTGATCGGTTTCATGACGCCCACGGTAGCCAGGCCTCCAGGTGGAATCCGCCGCCGGGTCCGGGCCCGTGGGCGAGCCTGCCGCCCGCGAGCTGGGCCCGTTCGGCCAGTCCGATCAGGCCCTGCCCGGAACCGGGCACGTTCGGTACGTCGCCGGGTGGGGCGGGGTTGCGCACGGTGATCGTCAAGCCCTCGCCGGGTGTGCCGGAGACGGTGACGGTGACCTCGGCGCCGGGGGCGTGCTTGCGGGCGTTGGTCAGGGCTTCCTGCGCGATGCGGTACGCGGTGCGGCCGAGGGCGGCGGGCACGGCCGCGGGGTCGGGGACGCGGCTGTCGAGGACGACCTTCATGCCCGCCGCGCGGGACTCGGCGACCAGGGCGTCCAGAGCGGCGAGTGTGGGCTGGGGGCGGCCCGGGGTGTCGGTGTCGCCGTCGCGCAGGACCCCGATCACCTGGCGCAGGTCTTGCAGCGCCTCGTGGGCGCTCTCCCGGATGACTCCCGCCGCGCGGACGATCTCGGCGCGGGGCGCGTCGGGGCGGAACTCCAGGGCGCCCGCGTGGACGCTGAGCAGGGTGAGGCGGTGTGCCAGGACGTCGTGCATCTCGCGGGCGATGGCCTCGCGGGCGAGCCGCTGGGCCTGCTGGGCGCGGAGCGCGGCCTCGCTCTCGGCGCGGATGGCGCGCTCGCGCAGGCTGAGCAGCAGTTCGCGGCGGGAGCGTACGAACATGCCCCAGCCGATGACCGTCACGGTGAGCAGGACGCCGAAGGCGACGGCCACGCCGTACGGCATGTCGGCGTCGGGCCGTATCAGGTACGCGAGGGGGACGACCGCGATCGAGGCGCCGCCGATCCACGCCACGTACCGGAAGGGCCGGTGGACGGCGAGGGTGAAGACGGCGATGGCCGCCGCGCCGCCCGCCGTGTCGGAGGCCATGCCGACCGGCACCATCGCGATGGCCAGCCCCACCGGCCAGCGTCTGCGCAGCCAGACGGCAGCGCAGGCGAGCGCGCCGAGGAACTGGTCGAACTCCGCGAGGTCCTGGGAGATCCGCGGGTTGGCGGCGACCGCGTCGGCGCCGATCATCCCGATCAGGACGGCCGCGAGGAAGCAGGTGAAGTCGGCGATCCAGTCGCGCACGGTCCGCCGCGACCTGCCCTTCGCCCTGCCCGGGTCGAACTCCCGGGCGATCGCGGAGGGCAGCGCCCAGGGGCTCCTGGCCAGCAGCCCGTGCGGGGCATGGCGCTCGGGGCGCTCCGTGGACTCGGTTTCGCTCATGGTCGACAAATCTACGCACCGGTGGGGCCGGCGGACGGTCCCGGCGCATGATCACCGACCAAAGTAGCGCGGGTCGCAGACTTTCGGACCCGTGTGCCGGACGGATCCTCGCCCCGCGGCGGATGTGCGCGGCCACGGCCCGGGGCGAGGATCTTCGTCATGAAGCGGCTACTGGAATGTCTCGGTTTCCTCCTGCTCGTCCAAGGCGCGGGCGGCCTGGTCCACGACCTCTCCGACGAGCGGTACGGGTGGGGTCTGCTGCGCCGCTTCGGCGTGCTGGAGAGCTACGAGCTGTACGCGAGCATCGCGATGCTCGTGCTATCGATCGCGCTGTTCGCCGCCGCGGAGAGCCAGAAGGAGGGCTGACCGCGCGCCGCCGCTCCGGGGGGCGGGCGAGGGCTCAGCAGCCGTGGTCGACCAGGGCGAAGGACGCGTAGTGGTCGGCGGTGTAGTAGTCCTCCTGGCTCTTCTCGCCGGTGACGATGCGGCGGGCGCCGCGGTCGGCCGAGCCCGGGGTGACGACCGTGTACTCGTGGTAGTAGCCGGAGCCCTGCCGCGGCAGTACGCCCTCGCGGTTCTGGAAGACGGTGCCGTCCTGCGGGTACGGGTAGGGGCCGCCCGCCTTGATCAGGTCGAGGGTGTCGTGGGCCTGGGCGGGCAGCGCGGAGTAGCAGATGTCGCCGACCGCGGTGACGGCGTACGAGGACTGCGAGACGGGCGCGGGGGACACGACGGGAGTGGCGCTCGCGGTGGCCGTGGCGGGGCCGCCGATGAGCAGGGCGGCGGCGAGGGCGGTGGCGCCGAGAATTCGTGGGGGGATTCGCATGGGGCAAGTGTGACGCGCGTAGAGGTTGAGGTGTCAACGTCAAGTGCGGTGAATTTTCCAGGAGTTAACCTTCCTTCACCGCACCACGACGCCTCGCCCGCCTCGCCCGCCTCGCCTGGTAATTGCCGCGCCTCACCCTCGCCTAGTAACTGCCGTACTCCGGTCGCCCCGCACGCTCGTACGTGCTGATGACGACGCCCGTGGACGTCGTACGCGACCGCGCGAGACGGAAGGCCGTGGGCAGGCCGCCCTCCGCGAAGAGGCGCTTGCCAGTGCCGAGGGCGACGGGGAACGTCAGCAGGTGCAGCACGTCGATCAGGTCGTGCGCCAGCAGGGACCGCGCGAGGTTGCCGCTGCCGTGCATCTGGAGTTCGCGCCCCGGCCGCTCCTTGAGCGCGGTGACGTCCTTGACCAGGTCGTCGCGGCCGATGATCTGCGTGTTGCGCCAGTCGGCGCTGGTCAGGGTGGTGCTCGCGACGTACTTCGGCAGGGCGTTGAGCTTGGTGGCCACCGGGTTGTCGGGCTCGGTCACCGCGGGCCAGTACCCGGCGAAGATCTCGTACGTCCCGCGCCCGAGCAGGAACGCGTCGGCCTGCTCGAACACCTCATCGATGAACGCGCCGAAGTCCTCGTCGCCGTAGGGCACCGACCAGCCGCCGTGCTCGAAGCCGCCGCTGCGGTCCTCGTCCGGGCCGCCGGGGGCCTGGAAGACCCCGTCGAGGGTGAGGAACTGGGTGAATGTGATCTTCATGGCGAACGCCTCTCGTCGGGCCGCTGTCCTGTCATCTACTCAGACCGTGCCACCCGGCGGAAGTCATCGCCGCCGGACAGGCCCTGGGTGCCCGAAAGCCGCGTCCGTTTACCGCCAGCCACCCGCCGCGCGAACGCCTTTCATTGAATCCGCAAGCACTTACCGAACGCACAGCGACGCATCACGCGGAAGAGGTACGGACATGTCTTCTCTCAACGGCAGGACGGCACTGGTCACCGGCGGCAGCCGCGGCATGGGCGCGGCGATCGCGCTCCGCCTGGCCCAGGAGGGCGCCGACGTGGCGATCACGTACATCCATGGCGAAGCCGCGGCCCACGAGGTCGTCGCGAAGATCGAGGCCATGGGCCGGCGCGGCTTCGCCATGCGGGCGGACGCGGCCGACCCGGGGGACGCCGCGGGCGCCGTGGACCGCGCGGCCGACGACCTCGGCCACCTGGACATCCTGGTGAACAACGCGGGCATCGGAGTCCTCGGCCCCCTCGGCGACCTGACGCTCGCCGATATCGACCGCGTCCTCGCCGTCAACGTCCGAGGGGTCTTCCTGGCCTCGCAGGCGGCGGCCGGGCGGCTGCGCGACGGCGGCCGGATCATCACCATCGGCAGTTGCATAGCCCAGCGCGTCCCGGGCCCCGGCGGCACGCTCTACGCGACCAGCAAGGCCGCGCTGATCGGCCTCAACAAGGCGCTGGCACGGGAGTTGGGCGGGCGCCGGATCACGGCGAACCTGGTCCAGCCGGGGCCGGTCGACACCGACATGAACCCGGCGGACGGGCCCTACGCCGAGGGTCAGAGCGCCATGACGGCCCTCGGCCGCTTCGGCTCCGCCGCCGAGGTGGCCTCCCTGGTCGGCTATCTGGCCGGGGACGACGCCGCGTACGTCACGGGCACCGAGCTGTCGGTGGACGGCGGTCACGCGGCCTGACGGGTCCGGGACGTGGGTGCGGGGCGCGCCGGGGCTGTCCACCCGGCGCGCCCCACGTTCGGCGGGGGCGGATCAGCCGCCCAGCTCCTGATGGCGGGCCGCCAGCCTGGCCGCGCCCTCCTCGGTCAGCGAACCGAACAGGCGCAGCCGGGAGATGCCGCCGTCCGGGAAGATGTCGACGCGGACGTGCGTGCCGACGGCCGGGGTGTCCAGGACGAAGCGGTGGTTGGTGTCGGGCTGGAGCCGGGTGCGGGGCAGCGCCTCGACCCACTCGCCGTCCTCTCCCCCGTCGCGTACGGAGAGGGCCGCCCAGCCCGCCGAGTTGCCCTTGAGGTAGGCGGTGTCGATCTCGACGGCGCGGATCTCGGACTGCTGGACGAGCTGGTAGCGGATCCAGTCGTTGCCGGTGTCGCGGCGGCGGCGGGTCTCCCAGCCGTCGTCCATCTTGCGGGAGCGGCCCGGCTGGATGGTGTTGGTGGCCGGGGAGTAGAAGCGGTCGGACGCGTCCTCGACCTGGCCGCCGTTCTCCAGGGCGACGACGTCGAACGTGCCGAGCGCGGTGAGCCACTTGGGGTCGGCGACGACCTCGCCGTACACGCGCAGGCGGGCGATGCCGCCGTCCGGGTGCTGGTTGACGCGCAGGTGCGTGAAGCGCTGCTCGACGTCGACGGCGAACCCGTTGGCGGCGTGGCCGCCGACGGGCGTACGCGGGACGAGCGTCGTCCACTTCACGTCGTCGCCGCACAGCTCCTCGGGCGTCGGCGAACCCTCGACGCTGGTGCCCTCCACGGACACGGCCTGGGGGTAGTTGCCGCGGAAGTGGGCGGTGTCGACGACGATGCCACGGATGACGCCGGGGGCGCCGAGGCGCACCAGCGCCCAGTCGTGGTCGTCCTCGGTGGGCCACGGGTGCTCGCCCGAGACACCGCGTCGGCGGCGGGTCTCCCAGCCGTCCATGACCTTGCCCTTGTGCCCGAAGTGCTCGGGGTCGAACACGGCCGGGTGCGCGAGCAGCAGGTTCTCGCGCATGGCGAAGAACTCGTCGTTGGCGGCGATCACACCGGCGCCGAGCTGCCGGTCGGCGAGGTTGGCGTACTGGGTGAAGGGGAAGTCGGCCGTGCGGTAGTCGGCGTAGGGCTCGCCGCCGCCGTAGGGGCTCGCGTCGCCGGTGAAGGAGGGTATCGCCACGGTTTCAGTTGTTCCTTTCCAGAAGTCGGCCCGCGGGTTCGGTGAACTCGCCGCCGTGCAGGATGCGTTCGCCGCGCAGCCAGGTGGACTTCACGACGCCGCTGAGGGTCTTGCCCGCGTACGCCGTGACCCGGTTCCGGTGGTGCAGCTCCGCGGGGTCCACGGTGAAGGTCTCGTCGGGCGCGAGGACCGCGAAGTCGGCGTCGCGGCCGGCCTCGATGGCACCCTTGCGGTCGAGCCCGACCAGCTGGGCGGTGCGCGTGGACATCCAGCGCACCACGTCCTCAAGGCCGTAACCGCGCTTGCGGGCCTCGGTCCAGACCGCGGGCAGGCTCAGCTGGAGCCCGGAGATGCCGCCCCACGCGGTCGCGAAGTCGTCGGTCTTCAGCTCGGCGGTGGAGGGCGAGTGGTCCGTGACGACGCAGTCGATCGTGCCGTCGGCCAGCGCCTCCCACAGCAGGTCCTGGTTGCCGGCCTCCCGGATGGGCGGGCAGCACTTGAACTCGCTGGCGCCGTCGGGGACCTCCTCGGCGGTCAGCGTCAGATAGTGCGGGCAGGTCTCCACCGTCACCTTGACGCCCTCGCGCTTGGCGGCGGCGATGAGCGGCAGCGCGTCCGACGAGGACAGGTGCAGGACGTGGATCCGGGCGCCGATCCGCTTGGCGGCGGCGATGAGTCCCTCGATCGCGGTGTCCTCGGAGATGCGGGGCCGGGTCCGGAGGTAGTCCGCGTACTTGGGGCCGCTCGTGTGCGGGGCGGCGTCCAGCTCGTGCGGGTCCTCGGCGTGCACGATGAGCAGGCCGCCGAAGCCCGCGATCTCGGCCATCGAGGTGGCCAGCTGGTCCTGGTTCAGCTCGGGGAACTCGTCGACGCCCGAGGGTGACAGGAAGCACTTGAAGCCGTAGACGCCTGCGTCGTGCAGGGGCTTGAGGTCCTGGACGTTGTCCGGGAGGGCGCCGCCCCAGAACCCGACGTCGATGTGCGCCTTGCTGCGGGCGACGTCCTGCTTGGTGCGCAGGTGGTCGACCGTCGTGGTCGGCGGCAGGGAGTTGAGGGGCATGTCGACCAGGGTGGTGATGCCGCCCGCGGCGGCGGCGCGGGTGGCGGTCCAAAAGCCCTCCCACTCCGTGCGTCCGGGGTCATTCACGTGGACGTGCGTGTCGACGAGGCCGGGCAGCAGGACGTCGTCGCCGAGGTCCTCGACGCGTACGCCGTCCGGTACCGGAGTGTCGTACGCGTCGACGCTCACGATCGTCCCGCGCGAGACGGCGACCGAGGCGGCGCGAGTTCCCTCCGGGGTGACGACGCGGGTGGAGCGCAGCACCAGCTCCGCACCCGCGCCCCTGCCCGCGTCCACGTTCACGTCCTGACCGGACACCCGTGTCCCCTCTCTTCTGTTCCGCTTCACAGACCTTTTGTTTCCGCTTAACGGAATTCAACGTTCTGTTGAAGGAGTTTTCACGCTTCGCCGCGCGGCGTCAAGGGCCTGGACGTTTCCACAACATGGAATTAGAATTCCGCCAGACAGAACGTAGCTACGCACAAGGGCGGCTTCGAGGGGCCCCGGACAACCCTGGGAAGACCCGGGCAAAAACCCCCTGACCGGCGACGACGCCGCCTCGCGCGAGAGCACCCGGGAAGAACCGCCCGGTAGGCTGCTTCCTTGCCCGCCAGCACCGAAAGGAACGCGCCGTGCCGACGTCAAGCGCCAACGACGCCCCTGCTGAAGTCGCCGCCTCGAAGCCCCCCGCCGCGAGCGGCGGCGTCCAGTCACTTGAGCGCGCCTTCGATCTGCTCGAACGGATGGCGGACGCGGGGGGCGAGGTCGGTCTCAGCGAGCTGTCCGCGAGCAGTGGCCTGCCCCTCCCGACGATCCACCGCCTGATGCGCACCCTGGTCGCCTGCGGCTACGTACGCCAGCAGGCCAACCGCCGCTACTCCCTCGGCCCGCGGCTGATCCGCCTCGGCGAGTCGGCCTCGCGACTGCTCGGCACATGGGCGAGGCCCTACCTCGCCCGCCTCGTCGAGGAGACCGGCGAGACGGCCAACATGGCGCTGCTCGACGGCGACGAGATCGTGTACGTGGCACAGGTGCCGTCCAAGCACTCGATGCGGATGTTCACCGAGGTCGGCCGGCGGGTCCTGCCGCACTCCACGGGCGTCGGCAAGGCGCTCCTCGCGCACACGCCGCCGGAGGAGGTGCGGGCGCTGCTCGCCCGCACCGGGATGCCCGCGGCCACGGAGAAGACCATCACGACGCCGGAAGGATTCCTCGACGCGCTCGAGGAGGTCCGCCGCGCGGGGTACGCCGTCGACGACAACGAACAGGAGATCGGCGTACGCTGTCTGGCCGTGTCGGTGCCCAACTCGCCCACGGCGGCGGCGATCTCCATCTCCGGTCCCGCGGGTCGGGTGACCGAGACGGCGACGGAGCGGATCGTGCCGGTGTTGCAGCAGGTGGCGGTGGAGCTGTCGGCGGCCCTGGTCAGTTCGGGGCCGGGCGCCTAAGCAGGACCGCGGCCGCTCCCGGCCTCACTGTCCGACCAGCGCGAAGTCCTCCGCCGTCGCCCTGCGCAGCGCCCGGCGCAAACCCCTCGGCACGGGCGGCGCAGGGACCGTGAGGACGGCGCAGTACGCGTGGGCGGCGACGTAGCGGTGCACGCGCGTCGCGCGGCGTCTGCCGTGCCGGGCGCCGAGGACCAGCAGGTCGTCCGGGCCCGCGGCGACCGAGCACAGGGCACGCCCCGGCCGGTCCCTGACGACCCGGCGCTCGGTCCGCACCCCGTGCGGCATCCCGCCGAAGGCCGCGTCGAAGGCGCGGTCGAGGCGGGCCCGCGCCTCGGCGTACCAGTGCCGCGCCCACTGCGCGTCGGGATGGCTCAGATACACCGCCTCCCCCTCCGGTGGCGCCCAGGCCGTCACGGCCACGAGGGTGCGGCGGCCGCGCCGCGCCTCCTCGGCGGCCGCCCGCAGCGCCGCGAGGCTCGCGAGCGAGCCCGTCACCCCCACGACGACGCGTCCTTCTCCGCTCTCGATACGTGTCATCGGTATCCCTCCCAGGCCAAAAGAGCCGACTGAAGCGGTCCGAGCCGGAGTCTGTACGCTCATTGGCCTGAGGAGCAGGGCCAATCAGCGGGAGTTGGCATGGCAGAGGCATGGGTGGCCCATCCGGTGGACCGGCGGCTGGGCAGCCGTCAGCTGGCCGCTCTGCTGACCGGCACCGCCGGTGAGCACCCCGGCTACCGCGCACTCGCCCACGCCGTACGCACCCTCCTGCTCGACGGCCGCATCCCCCTGCGCACCCGGCTGCCCGCCGAGCGCGAACTGGCCGCCGCCCTCGCGGTGAGCCGGGCCACCGTCACCGCGGCGTACGACGTCCTGCGCGAGGGCGGCTACGCGCGCAGCCGCCGCGGCGCGGGCACCTGGACCGAGCTGCCGGAGGGCCGGCGCCCGTCCAGCGTGGCGGCGTTCTCGGGGTTACCGGCGGGCGACGACATGCTCGACCTGGCGGTGGCGGCGCCCGGCGCCCCGGCCGCGGAGCTGACCGCGGCGCTCGCGGGAGCGTCCGCGATGCTGGCCGAGCACGCGCCGACGCCGGGCTACCACCCTTACGGCATACCGGAGTTGAGAGCGGCCGTCGCCGAGCGGTTCACCCGGCGCGGTCTGCCGACACTCCCCGATCAGATCCTGATCACGACCGGCGCCCAGCACGCGCTGTCCCTGACCCTTTCGCTCCTCGGCGGGCCGGGCGACCGGATCCTGGTGGAGAACCCCTCGTACCCCAACGCCCTGGACGCGATCCGCGGCGCGGGCCTGCGCGCGGTTCCCGTGCCGGTCACGGACGACGGCTGGGAGAGCGGCCTCGTCGAGTCGTCGCTGCGGCAGGCCGCGCCCCGCATCGCCTACCTCGTACCGGACTTCCAGAACCCGACGGGCAGTCTGATGCCGCGCGAGCAACGCGTACGCGTCCTGGAGACGGCCCGCGCCACGGGCACCTGGCTGCTGATCGACGAGACGATCGCCGACATCGCGCTCGACGGGCCGCCGCCCGCCCCCTTCGCCTCGCTGGCGCCGCCCGGCGCGGGGGAACAGGTCGTCACCGTGGGGTCGTTGAGCAAGACGCACTGGGGCGGGCTGCGGATCGGCTGGGTACGGGCCGGTTCGAGGCTGATCACCGAGCTGGCGACCAAGCGCGTGCCGAGCGACATGGCGACGCCCGTCATCGAGCAGCTGGTGGCGCTCCATCTGCTGGAGGGCATGGACGACGTGCTGCGCGAGCGGCTGCCGCGGCTGCGGGCGCAGCGGGACGCGCTCGCGGCGTCCCTGGCCCGTCATCTTCCCGAGTGGCGTTGGCGGTTGCCGTCGGGCGGGCTCTCGCTCTGGGTGGACCTGGGGCGGCCCGTGGCCTCGGCGCTGGCCCGCGCGGCGCTCGCGCACGGCGTGCGGATCGAGGGCGGCTCGCGCTTCGGCGCGGACCCGGGGACGCACGAACACCGCCTGCGCGTCCCGTACACGCTGGCGCCGGAACTGTCGGAGCAGGCCGCGGTGCGCCTCGCCGCGGCGTCGGCGGGGGATCTGCGCCCCACGAACGACACCGCGGGCCGCCGCCCCTGGATGGCCTGAAGCCACTCCCGCCCCCGCCGGTCCCGTCCGGTCGGGCCCGCCGTGCCGGGGGCCGGGGGTGTATCCAGGAGGCATGACGACGGAACCGATGAACGTACGCGCCGACGAGGTCGCCGGGCTGCTCCTCGCCGCCGGTGGCGGGCGGCGCCTGGGCGGGCGGCCGAAGGCGCTCCTGGAGCATCACGGCCGCCCCCTGGTGGAGCACGCGGTAAGGGTGCTGCGCGACGCCGGATGCACCCGTGTGCACGTGGTCCTGGGCGCCGCCTCCGACGCCGTACGCGCGCGTGCCTCGCTGCGCGGCTGCGTCGTGGTCGACAACCCGGACTGGCAGGACGGCATGGGCTCCTCGCTCAGGGTCGGCCTCGCCTCGCTCCGCGGCACGGGTGCGAGCGGCGCGCTGGTCTCGCTCGTCGACCAGCCGGGGATCGGCGCGGTGGCGACGGCGCGCGTACGCGCCGCCTACCGTTCGCCGTCGACCCTCGCCGCTGCCGCGTACGACGGGCGGCGCGGTCACCCGGTCCTGTTCGGAAGCGGGCACTGGGCCGGGATCGGGGCGAGTGCGGTCGGCGACCGGGGGGCACGCGACTACTTGCGGGAGCACGCGGGCGAGATCACGCTCGTGGAGTGCGGGGACGTGGCCGAGGCGTACGACATCGACACCGCGCGGGACCTCGGCCGCCTGGCGCCCGGCACCGCCCCCTCGGGCGGCAGTGCGGCCGCGGCCCACATGGAGTGATGGCCGCGGCCCACATGGAGTGATGGAGGTGGCACTCAGCGACACGTTCTGTCGACGAAAAGAATCTCGACATCAACAAACGATTGAACTTCCACCATGAGGAAACTAGTATCCACTGACCAGAAGGCCCGTTACCTCGGACGGGGCCCCGCAGCCGTACCTCGGCCCCCGTGGCACTCAGTGTCACCGCGTCTGCCCGGCGGCTCGCCCGGCACCGTCCGCGCAGCTCTCTGAAGGAAGTGACAGCTCATGTCCGCACTAGCGCCGTCGCCGCTGGCCATCGTCGACGCAGAGCCCCTGCCCCGGCAGGAAGAGGTGCTCACCGACGCGGCCCTCGCCTTTGTGGCCGAGCTGCACCGGCTGTTCACGCCCCGGCGTGACGAGCTACTCGCCCGGCGCGCCGAGCGCCGTGCCGAGATCGCCACCACCTCCACCCTCGACTTCCTCCCGGAGACCGCCGCGATCCGCGCGGACGACTCCTGGAAGGTCGCCGAGGCGCCGGCCGCGCTCAACGACCGCCGTGTCGAGATCACGGGTCCGACCGACCGCAAGATGACCATCAACGCCCTGAACTCGGGCGCCAGGGTCTGGCTCGCCGACTTCGAGGACGCCTCCGCGCCCACCTGGGAGAACGTGGTCCTCGGCCAGCTCAACCTCACCGACGCCTACGAGCGCCGCATCGACTTCACCGACGAGCGCACCGGCAAGTCGTACGCCCTCAAGGACGCCGGCGAGCTGGCCACCGTCGTGATGCGCCCCCGCGGCTGGCACCTCGACGAGCGCCACCTCCAGGTCGGTGGCCGCCCGGTCCCCGGCGCCCTCGTCGACTTCGGTCTGTACTTCTTCCACAACGCCAAGCGCCTCATCGAGCTGGGCAAGGGCCCGTACTTCTACCTCCCGAAGACGGAGTCGTACCTGGAGGCGCGCCTTTGGAACGACATCTTCGTCTTCGCGCAGGACTACGTCGGCATCCCGCAGGGCACGGTCCGCGCGACCGTCCTGATCGAGACGATCACCGCCGCGTACCAGATGGAGGAGATCCTCTACGAGCTGCGCGACCACGCGTCGGGCCTGAACGCGGGCCGCTGGGACTACCTCTTCTCCATCGTCAAGAACTTCCGTGACGGCGGCGAGAAGTTCGTCCTGCCGGACCGCAACCTCGTCACGATGACCGCCCCGTTCATGCGCGCGTACACCGAACTGCTCGTGCGCACCTGCCACAAGCGCGGCGCGCACGCGATCGGCGGCATGGCGGCGTTCATCCCGTCCCGCAAGGACGCGGAGGTCAACAAGGTCGCGTTCGAGAAGGTCAAGAACGACAAGGACCGCGAGGCCGCCGACGGCTTCGACGGCTCGTGGGTGGCGCACCCGGACCTGGTCCCGATCGCCATGAAGTCCTTCGACGCCGTGCTCGGCGACAAGCCGAACCAGAAGGACCGCCTGCGCGAGGACGTGCACGTCTCGGCGGCCGACCTGATCGCCATCGACTCCCTCGACGCGAGGCCCACGTACGACGGTCTGGTCAACGCCGTCCAGGTCGGCATCCGCTACATCGAGGCGTGGCTGCGCGGCCTCGGCGCCGTCGCCATCTTCAACCTGATGGAGGACGCGGCCACCGCGGAGATCTCGCGCTCGCAGATCTGGCAGTGGATCAACGCGGGCGTCGTCTTCGAGGACGGCCGACGGGCCACCGCGGACCTCGCCCGCGAGGTCGCCGCCGCCGAACTGACCGCGATCCGCGCCGAGATCGGCGACGAGGCGTTCGCCGCCGGCAAGTGGCAGCAGGCCCACGACCTCCTCCTCCAGGTCTCCCTGGACGAGGACTACGCGGACTTCCTGACGCTCCCGGCCTACGAGCAGCTGCGCTGACCCTAGCCGATGTGCCGCGACCAGTCCTGCTCCGCGGGCGGCTTCCCGTGCAGGTCGGGGACTCGTTTGAGCCAGGCCGGGCGGCCCGCCTCCATGGCGGCCGCCCGCCGGGCATCGGTGGCGGCGAGTTCGCCCCGGCTGGGGAAGTCCCTCGGCAGCCACACCGCCGAGGACCGCGCGCGGGCCAGCAGGAAGCCGACGTAGGCCTCGCGCACCTCGGCGGGGGACGTGAAGCCCGGCTCGTCCGCGAGCCATGCCTCCGGCACGAGGGAGACGATGTCACGGAGCACCGACTCCGTGACGAGCGGAGCCAGTTCGGCGTCGGCGCCGGCCGTGTCGGGCCCGTACCCGCCGAGGGCGTGGTGGCGGAAGTCGTACACCTTGTCGGGTGCGGACGCGCCCCAGCGGTGGTGGAAGACGAGGGCCGCGCCGTGGTCGATGAGCCACAGCTTCGGCGGCCGGGTACCGAAGGTGGGCCAGACCATCAGGTTCGAACTGTGCACCGTGCGGTCGACGTTGGCGGTGAGCGCGTCGAGCCACACCACCTTGCCCGCCTCCAGCGGGTCCACGTCCAGCGCCTCGGGGGTGAAGTCCACGGCGCCCGGCAGGAGGTCCATGCCGAGGTTGAGGCCCGCGCTGGCGTGCAGCAGGTCCTGGACCTCCTGGTGCGGCTCGTCCGCCGCGACCGCCGGGTCGAAGTGGACCAGGACCAGCTCGGGGAAGCGCAGGCCGAGGTGGCGGGCGAGTTCACCGACGACGATCTCGGCGACCAGCGCCTTGCGGCCCTGGGCGGACCCGGTGAACTTGACGACGTACGTGCCCAGATCGTCGGCCTCGACGACCCCGGGCACGGAGCCACCCGTCCGCAGAGGTGCGACGTAGCGGCTCGCGGTGACCTCTCTCAGCGTATCCATGAGGTGAGCAGTGTAATCGCGGCCCGGGAGTGCCGACCGGGCGCTATACCTCGGTCCGGCTGAGCGCTATGCCTCGATGGTGACGCCTGTCTCGTGGGCGATGAGGAGTGCCAGATCCATCGATCCCGGGCCCTGTACGGTCGCCCCCTTGAAGCTTTTCGCGCCGTTGACCTCGCCCAGGTCGCAGTTTTCGAAACGTACGTTCTGCATGACCGCGTGAGAGAACTGCGCGCCCCGCAGACCGCAGTTCACAAAACGTACGGAGTTCAATTCGGCGCTCTGGAAATCCGCGCCCTGCATATTGCAGTCGGCGAACACCACGGCGTTGAACTTCGAGTGACGGAACAGTGCGAGATCGCTGCGGCAGGCCTCGAAGCGCACGTCGCGGAAGGTGCCGGGCGCCCAGGAGGAGCCCGTGAGGCGGCTCGATGTGACGGCGCAGCGGATCAGCGACACGTCCCGGGCCCGTACCTGGGCGAAGTCGCAGGTCTCGAAGTACGAGTCGGAGAGCACCGACCGCCGCAGTTCGGTGCCGGTGAACCGGGTGTTCTCGAAGCGGCACCGCTCCGCTTCCACGGCCTCGGCACTCCGTCCCGCGATGACCGTTCCTTCGTAGTGGAGGCCCTTCACCGTGGTGTCGTCCTCCCAGTCGTCCCCCGGCATGACCGCCGGGTGCAGAACCGGTAACGACCGAGGGGCGCCGGGCGCCTTGAGGTGAACGTGGCGGGGCATCTGGAGGAATCCAATCGTGGGCGCGGAAATTGCGGTGAATACCGCGCTGCGCGGTAGGAGCGCACTTTACGGGCGCCGGTCACCGGCCTGTCAACGCGGCCACAACGGCTCGTTGTCGGCGGCGAACCGATGGTTGTTGGACAGTGCTTCGCACTCTTTGCTGGGCTGTCGGGGGTGCTACGCCCTTTCCCCTTCAGGAGGCTGCTGTCCATGGCGCGGAAGCCGGATGTCTCTGCTGTTCCCGTGGAATCGGCCGCCCGTCAGGGACCGGATCCGCGCCGCTGGTGGGGGCTTGTGGTCATCCTGGCCGCGCAGTCGCTGGTGGTGCTCGACGGGACCGTCGTCAATATCGCCCTGCCCTCGGTCCAGCGTGATCTCGGCATGTCCGACGCGAGCCGCCAGTGGGTCATCACCGCCTACACCCTGGCCTTCGGGGGCCTGTTGCTGCTCGGCGGCCGGGTCGCCGACGCGTTCGGGCGCAGACGGATCTTCGCGGTCGGGATCCTCGGCTTCGGGCTCGCCTCGCTGCTCGGCGGCGCGGCCCCCGACCCGGGCACCCTCTTCCTGGCCCGCGCGCTCCAGGGCGTCTTCGCGGCGGCCCTCGCGCCCGCCGCGCTGGCGCTGATCAACACGCTGTTCACCGAGCCCGGTGAGCGCGGCAAGGCGTTCGGTGTCTACGGGGCGGTCAGTGGCGGCGGCGCGGCCGTGGGCCTGCTGGCCGGTGGTCTGCTGACCGAGTACCTCGACTGGCGTTGGTGCCTGTACGTCAACGCACCGGTCGCGCTGCTCGCCCTGGCCGGCTGCCGGCTGCTGCCGCGCGACCGGCGGACGGGCAGGGCCGTGCGGCTCGATCTGCCCGGCACGCTGCTCGGCTGCGGCGGGCTGGTCGCGATCGTCTACGCGTTCGCCGAGGCCGAGAGCGGCTGGGGTGATCCGCTGGTCGTCCGGCTGCTCGTGCTCGGCGTGCTGATGCTGGTGGCGTTCGCGCTGGTCGAGCGGCGCGTCCAGGATCCCCTGCTGCCGCCCCGGGTGGTGGCCCATCGGGTGCGGGGCGGGTCGTTCCTGGTCGTGGGGCTGCCGCAGATCGGTCTGTTCGGCCTCTTTCTGTTCCTGACGTACTACCTCCAGGGGATCCTGGACTACTCGCCCGTGCTGACGGGTGTCGCCTTCCTGCCCCTCGGGCTCGGGATCGCGGTGGGCTCCTCGCTGATCGCGGCCCGGCTGCTGCCCCGCACCCGGCCGCGCACGCTCATCGTGGGCGCGCTGCTGGCGGCCGCGGCCGGCATGGCGCTGCTCACCCGGCTCGAACCGGAGACGCCGCAGGTGTATCTGACGCATCTGCTGCCCGCGCAGATCCTCATCGGGCTCGGCATCGGCTGCATGATGATGCCCGCGATGCACACGGCCACCGCGCGGGTGGCCCCGCACGAGGCGGGGGCGGCGGCGGCCGTGGTCAACAGCGCCCAGCAGGTGGGCGGCGCGCTGGGGGTGGCCCTCCTGAACACGGTGTCGACCGGCGCCACCGCCGCCTACCTGGCCGAGCACGGCACCTCGCCCGCCGCCACGGTCGACGGCACGGTGCACGGCTACACCGTGGCCATCGCCTTCGCCGTCGGCGTGCTGCTGCTGACGGCGGTGCTCGCCTGGGTGCTCATCGACTCCCGTACCGAGGCGGCCGAGGGGACCGGCTCGGACCCGGTCACACCGGCGCGGCCTCGATGAGGGAGAACGGCGTGAGGCCGGGCGGCGTCAGGACCCGGGTCGTACGGAACCCGGTGTCCGAGAGCAGCGAGCGCAGGTCCCGCTCGCTGCGCTCCCTCCCGCCCATGTTCACCAGCATGTACAGGTCGCTGAGGTAGCCGAGCGGATGTGCGGAGCTGTCCACCGTGTCGGGCAGCAGCACCTCGACGACGAGCAGTCTGGCGTGGGCGGGCATGGCGGCCCTGACGGTCCCGAGGATGTCCGCCGACCGCGCGTCGCTCCAGTCGTGCAGGATGCTCTTGAGGACGTAGAGGTCGCCGCCGCCGGGCACCTGGGTGAAGAAGTCGCCGGTCTCGACGCGGCCGCGCTCCCCCACCCCGGCGGCCTCCAGCGTCGCGGCCGCGTCGCGTGCCCCCTCCGGTGAGTCGAAGACCACGCCCTCGACGCCGGGGTGCGCGCTCAGCACGGCCGCCAGCAGGGATCCGTCGGCGCCGCCGATGTCCACCACGGTGCCGTACGACGAGAAGTCGTACTCCTCCTCCTTGGCGAGCGCGGTGCTCATGGTGCGGGTGGCCTCGCGCATGGAGGACGTGAACGTGCCGGACAGCTCGGGCCGTTCGGAGAGGTACGAGAAGAAGTCGGTCCCGAAGACCTGGTCGAAGGCGGGTTCACCGGTCCTGATGCTGTGGTCGAAGTGGGACCAGGCCTGCCGGAAGACGCCCATGCCCTGGCGGACGAAGGCGTGCAGCGAGTCGGGTACGTCGGTGCGGAGCCGGTGGCCGGCCGGCGTCAGCCGGAAGCACCCCGCCCCGGTCTCCTCGGCCAGGCCGAGCGCGGCGACGGCACGCAGCAGGCGCAGCGTGGCGACGGGGTCGGTGTCCAGGGAAGCGGCCAGCTCGGTGGCGGCGCGCTCCTCCGTCCCCATCAGGTCGGGGAGGTCCAGGCGCGTGGCCAGGTCCAGGATCTCGGAGGAGATATAGCCCCATACGAGCGTCAGGATCCGCTCCTGGGCACCGAACTGCGCCGCGTGTTCAGCAGGGTGGGCGTGTTCGGCGGGTGGGGCCTCAGGGGTGGGTGCGGGGTCGGCGGGGCCGCCCCGGGTGGCTTCGGTCGGAGCCATGGGGTCGTGCGCTCCTTTCGGTCGGGCGCTGCGGGTCGTGGGGCGGGCGTCAGGCACCGGGCTTGCGGGTCATGCACCAGGTGCGCGGTCCTTCGGGTACCTCGACGTCGGCGGTGACGGTGAAGCCGAGCCGCTCGTAGAAGGGGAGGTTGCGCGGGGCGGAGGTCTCCAGGAAGGCGGGCACCCCGGCACGCTCGGCCGCCTCCACTCCGGGAAGCACGACGGCGCTGCCCAGGCCCTTGCCCTGGTGGTCGGGCGAGACGCCGACGGTGGCCAGGAACCACGCGGGCTCCTTGGGCCGGTGCGGCGCCAGGAGGCCTTCCATCTGCTGCTGCGCGGCCAGCCGGGAACCGCTCAACTCGGCCATGCGCGGGCCGATCTCGGCGAACACCGCCCCCGCGTCGAGGCTCTCCGGCGTGGTCCAGACCGCCACCGCGGCGCCGTCGTCCGCGACCCAGACCTTGCCGATGTCGAGCCCGACGCGCGTGAGGAACAGCTCTTGCAGCTCGGTGACCCGCTCGATGTGGCGGTCCGGGTCGACGGTGTGGCGCGTGGCGGGGTAGTCGGCGAACGCGGCGGCGAGGGTGCGTACGGCCCGGGGGACGTCGTCGCGGGTGGCGAGGCGCACCGAGGGCTTGTGCTCGGTCATGGAAGGTCGTCTCCTCGTGGGGGTCAGGGGGGAGGGGTCAGGGGGTGGTGGCGGTACCGGTCGCGGCAGCCGTGGGGGTGGCGAGGGCCTCCACGGCGAGCCGGTGCAGCTCCGGGTTGGCGGACAGGGCACCCGTGCCGCGCTGGGGCGAGCCGCCGAGCAGGTCGGTGCAGACGCCGCCCGCCTCCTCCACGAGGATCTGGAGGGCGGCGATGTCCCAGGGGCTCACGACCGGTTCGGCCGCGATGTCGACCGTGCCCTCGGCGACCATGCAGTGCTGGAGGAAGTCGCCGAAGGCGCGGTCCTCCCAGCAGGCGTCGGCGAGTCGCAGATACGCCGCGCGCGAGTGGAAGGCGTCCCAGGTACGGGTGTTGGTGGTGGACAGATAGGCGCTTTCGAGGCGGGCGACACCGGAGACGTGCAGCCGCAGCGGTTCGGCGGAGGCGGCCCCGCGCCGCAGCCAGGCCCCGTGCCCGGCCGCCGCCCACCAGCGGCTGCGCAGGGCGGGCGCGGCGACGACGCCGACGGTGGGCCTGCCGTCCTCCAGGAGCGCGATCAGCGTGGCCCAGACCGGCACTCCGCGCAGGAAGTTCTTGGTGCCGTCGATGGGGTCGACGATCCAGGTGCGCCCTGCGGTCACCTCGCCGCCGGTCTCCTCTCCCGCGAAGTCGTCGTGGGGCCGGGCGGCCCGCAGGGACTCGCGTACGGCCGCCTCGACGGCGGTGTCCGCGTCGGTGACGGGGGTGCGGTCGGGCTTCTCGCGTATCCGCAGGTCGCGCGCCTGGAAGCGGCGGGTGGTGATGCGGTCGGCGGTGTCGGCGAGTCGCAGGGCGAGTGCCAGGTCGGCCTGCTGTGGCATGAAGGTGCCTCCTCCTCGACGGGACACGGGCTCGGGGGGCCGCCCCGGCGGGCCGGGGGAAGTGCCCGCCGGGGCGGCCGGCTCACTTGGCGCGCAGTTCGAGCAGGTGGTACTCCATGACCCGGACGACCTCGATACGGCGTACGCGGCGCAGCATCTCGACGGTCATCCCGGCCTCGGCGGCGAAGGCGTCGATCCGCTCGCGGTCGCCCAGGTCGGCCGTGCCGATCAGCAGCCGGCCGCCGTCGGCCAGGTGGTCGCGGGCCCCGGAGATGAACCGGTACTGGCCCTGGTAGCCGGGGTCGAAGACGGCGGAGTGCAGGTCGCTGGAGAGCGGGAAGCCGTCCTCCACGTACGTCCAGGGCACGTTCCAGAAGATCGCGTCGAACCGGTCGGTGGGTTCGAGCGCCGCGTACAGATCGCTGTGCAGCACCCGCACCCGGTCCTCGACGCCGTGCCGCTCGGCATTGGCGCGGGTGTTCGCCACCGCCTTCTCGTTGATGTCGAGCGCCGTGACGTCGCTGCCGTGGAGCGCGGCGGTCACGGATATGACGCCGGTGCCGCAGCCGACCTCAAGGAAGGAGCCTCCCTTGGGATAGGGCACGATCGAGGCCATGACCTCGGTGGCGGCGGTCAGGGTGCCGGGGAAGACGCCGCGGTGCAGGGTCCAGTCGCGGCCCAGCAGGGAGAAGTCGTCCGGCAGGTCGTCCCCGGTCATGACGTGCTCGAGGACCTTGGCGGCGGCCTCGGGGGATTCCTTGACAGTCATGGTTGACCTTTCCTGTGATGGTGACGGGATCGTGGAAGCTGTCGGGGTGGCGGGGGTTACCGGGCGGTCTCGGCGGCGTGGGCGGCCAGCGCCTCGCGGTGCCGTCCGATCTTTCGGAAGGCCTCGGCGTACGCCTCGATCAGCGCCACGTCCTCGGGCCAGTCGGTGAAGGAGGGCAAGGACAGGGCGTGCTGCTCGACATGGGCGGCGTGCGAGCCGGGCTCCGGTGCGCTGGCGCGCTTGGGGGTGCCCGGGAAGAGGGGGTTCTCCGGCCGCGCGTACAGCGGCAGGGTGGCCAGCCGGGGGCCGGACGGCGCGCCGACCTCCATGCCTTCGGCCCGCAGCGCCTCGATCAGTACGGAGCGCGGGACACCGCCGAGCGCCTCGGGCCGGTAGAGGGGCTTGTAGCCGTACCAGGCGCCCATGTCGACGTGGTCGGGGACCGTGACGGGCTCCAGGTAGTCCACCTCGCGCAGCAGCTCGCCGAAGTGGCGCAGACAGCGGTGCCGTGCCTCCTTGCGGGCGGGGAAGGCCGCGAGCGAGTGCCGGGCGACGATCGCGTTGAACGGCGACATGCGCAGCTTCAGGCCGAAGCCGGTCACCCAGTGCGAGCGCAGCTCCTCGTCGATGACCGAGTCCCGGGAGCGGTCCCGGTAGTGGCCGAGGAGGACGGCGCGGTCCTGCACCAGCGCGTCGTCGGTGACGAGGATGCCGCCCTCTCCCGCGTAGACGGCCTTGTTGGCCTGGAGGGAGAAGACCGCGGCGTCGCCGAAGGTGCCGACCGGCTTTCCCTTGTAGCGGCTGCCGTGGGCGTGGGAGCAGTCCTCCAGGACGCGCAGTCCGTAGCGCTCGGCGACGGCCAGGATCGCGTCCATGTCGCAGGGGTGCCCCCACTGGTGGACGACGGTGACGACCCGGGTGTTCTCGGTGATCGCCGCTTCCAGGGCCTTGGGGTCGAGGCCGCGGCTGACGGGGTCGATGTCGGCGAGGACCACGTCGCCGCGCAGGGCGAAGACGGGGCTGAGCGCGGCGTGGTAGGTGAGCGCGGGCCCCACCACCTCGACCCCTTCGCGTACGCCGAGCGCGAAGTACGCGGCGAGCAGGGCGCTGGTGCCGGAGTTGAAGGTGACGGCGTAGCGGACGCCGTGGTCGAGGAAGGCGAGGAATTCGGCTTCCAGTTGGCCGATGGGGCCGCTGTTGCCCTTGATGGAGATGTCGGTGTTGCGCTGCTCGGTGAGTGCGGCCAGTTCGGCCTCGTCCGCGCGGGGCGGCCAGATCTCGTGGGGAAGCGGCCGGTCGATGGCCGGGGTGCCTCCGAGGAGGGCGAGCTTGTCGGCGGTGGTCATGGGTCCTTCCTGGCGTGGGGAGTGGCAGGGCTCAGGGGTGCCGGGCCGGTGGGCGGTCAGCGGAACCGCAGGTCGCGGCCCGCGAAGTCGATGCGCCCCAGGCCGACGGCGTAGAAGCGCAGCAGCATGGCGTGCAGGGACGTCGGCCGGCCGGTGGTGATGGTCAGGTGGGAGGTGGCGGTGGCGCCCGCGGGGACGGTCAGCCGGTCCGGGCTCAGGGCGAACCGGAAGCCGTGCGGTTTGCCGCGGGTGATGCGGGCCCCGAGGAGCAGGTCGAGTTCCTGGTCGCCGTCGTTGGTGATCCGGGCCCGCAGCGAGGTCGTGCTCTCGGGTGCGAGGACGGCGTCCCCCTCGATGGCGATGCCGACCGTGGCGTCCTCGGTGTCCTGGGTGGCGCCGCACACGGGGCAGCTGATCAGCAGGCGGCGCAGCCACGGGCGCAGCACATGGGCGCTGGTGTAGCGGTGGGTGGTCTCGCCGCAGTACCGGCACTCGCCGTACGGGCTGTGGACCTCTTCGACGGCGTACGTGGGCCGGTAGGCCTCCACGAAGTGGTATTCGCGGGTCTCGGTGAGGCGCAGCAGGGTGTCGAGCAGGTGCCGGTCGAGGCGGGCGCAGTTGGCGAGGATGCGCTCGGTGGCGCGGTGCAGCGGCTCCGACTGGGTCAGGTCCGCGATGTGGTCCTTGGTCCTGCGGGCCACGGCGGGCAGGCTGTTGGCGGTGTCGGTGAGCACCGACCGGGTCTTGTCGAGCTTGATGTCGAGTGCGGCGAGGTTCTCGTAGCGCTCCACGGCGCGCACGATGCGGTCGGCCGCGGTCCGCTGCCGTGGGGCGGCGGTGAGGGTGCGCGAGGTCTCGGTGCCGGTGAGCCGGCGTTCCTGGAACCCGAAGACCAGCGCGGCCGGTTCCCCGTCGGCGGTTTCGCCGAACGTGCCGTAGAGGGGGAGTTTGCCGCCGAACGGCTTGGCGGGGACGAGGCGCAGTCGCCCGTCGCGGTGGGCCTCGCGCAGGTCGGGGTCCTTGAGGGGGACGCGGGTGAACGCGGGCAGCCGCCCCTCGAAGGTGATCTCGGCGCGGCCCGGCTCCTCCTGGCAGGTGACCGCGTCCGGCACCGGCCGTGCCGCGGCGGGGGCGTAGCGAGCCTCCGGGTCGCCGATGACGAGCACTTCGGGTGCGTCGACGCCCCAGCGCCGCAGGCTGTCGTTGACCTGGCGGACCGCGCCGCCGATGGTGGCGCCCTCGTCGAGCAGGTAGTGGAAGAGCAGGTTCTCGCCGGGGGTGCCGTCCTTGAGCAGCGGGCTGGCGATGTAGGTGCCTGCCCAGGAGTCGAGGAAGCGCTGGGCGACGGTGAAGCGGTTGTGGCTGCCGAAGAGCTGGGTGCCGAGTTTGAGGGTGAGGCAGGCGTTGGCGAAGACGATCTGGGCGGGGATGCCGGCCGGGTCCCAGCGCCGCGCGTCGGGATAGACGCAGTCGCCGCCGTGCATGCAGGCGGGCAGGGTGCGTGACTCCCGCCGTGCCGCGGCCTGTTCGGCGGGGTCGGGGGTGAGGCCGCACAGGATGTCCTGCGAGGTGAGCCGCAGGTAGTCCTCGCTGCCGTGGGTGATGACGCTGAACAGGCGGTGCATCGGGGCCGGTTCGGCCGCATCGCGCGGTTCGGTGGCGTCGGTGCCGAGCCGGGGGGCGGGCCGGGTGAAGGCGGCGGCGTCGACGGCGTCCTGCGGGTAGACGGTCAACTGGCCGTTGCGCAGGGGTTCGTCGCCCTTGAGGAGCGGGGCGATCAGCACGTCGGCGGTGGCGGGGGCCTCGGGGTAGACGAGCGTCTTGAGGACCAGTTCGCTGAGCTTGGCGGCGCTGTGCGCGTACAGGACGCCGACGTCGAGGGCGGGGAAGCGGGCCCGTATCCGTGTGATGAGGCCGAAGTCGAGGAGCCGGGCGGGTCCGACGAGGGTCAGGAAGCGGGGCGCGGTGTCCCGTACGGTCCGGTGGATGTCGTCCTCGTTCGCGGCCGACAGCAGCCGGGCGCGCTTGGCGAGGGCGTAGACGGCCGCCGGGTGGGCGAAGGCGTGGTCGTCGCCGTGGGCGACGGCCACGACGAGATGTTCCTCCCGGCCGGTGCGCAGCTCGGTGAGGGCGGCGCCCAGGAGGACGTCTTCGTCACGGGTGGCGTCACCGGCCACGGCCGCGGGGCCTGCGGGCCGGTCCGGGTCGTGGGCGGTGGTCAGCGGCAGGCCGAGGCGGGCGGCGATCCGGCGGGGCCACGCGTGGCGGCCCGTGGGGTCGAGCACGGGGACGGCGGCCGGTGCGGTGGCGGGGCGGTCCAGGGCCGCGGCGAGATACTCCCCCGGTGTGCGCGTCAGAGTGATGCTTAACGTCACGTTTCTCTCCAGGTGCCTCGGGACGGTGAGGATCAGCTGTACCGATCGGCGAGTTCGTTCCGCTCCCGCGACCGCTCCCGGTAGATCCCGTCGATCACGCGCACGGTGGTGAGTTGCCGGCGGAAGTGGTCCTCACGTACGTCCCGGTCGTCCAGGTGGCCGAGGTAGTGGGCGATCATGGCGCGGACCGCGTCGGTCTTGGGTCCGGGGCGGGTGAAGCGTTCGAGGAGGCGGCCGCCGGTGGAGTGCAGGGTGGCGCCCTGGGGTTCCACGTTCAGCGCGCCGCCGGTGCCGAGGACGCAGAGGCGTTCGGTCTTCTCGTGGTTGTGCCGGGAGATGCGCAGCGAGCCGGACAGCGTCGGCGACGGATAGCTGCACATGAGGCTGACCAGGTCCTCCAGGTGCCGGTCGCGCATCTCCTGGTAGTGGTGGACGAAGGCGGCGTTCACGCGGCTCGGTTCGGGGAACATCCCGCTGAGCACGTCGATGAGGTGGTAGCCCATGTCGAGCAGCACCCCGCCGAGGGCCTGTTCGCGGGAGGCACGCCAACCGCTCGTCGGCTGCGCCAGGTTGAAGTGGTAGTCGTACGAGAACCAGTAGGGATCGCCGATGCGGGCCAGGTTCTTCCACGCGAACTGGAAGACCGGGTTGAAATTGCGCTGGAGGAGCGTGTAAACGCTGCGGTCCGCTCCTTCGGCCAGCTCTATCAGCTGCCGGGCCTCTTCCTCGGTGACGGCGAACGGCTTTTCCTTGACGACGTGCTTGCCGTGGAGCAGCAGCTCTCTGCACAGCGGGAAATGTTCGCTGTGCGGCACGGTGACCATCGCGACATCGAAGTCGACCCGTTTGAGTGCCTCGCCGATCCCGGTGAAACGCGGAAATCCCCAGTCGTCGGCGAGCGCCCCCGCCGCGGGGGCGACATCGACGCCTCCGACGATGTCCGCGTACTCCCGGACGACCGGTAAGTATTCCTTTCCCTGGTGACCCGCGAATCCGACCATCAGGGCCCGCAGCCGCGGTTGCGCACGCTTCAGTGAATCTGTGGACATGCGGAACTTCCCCCTCGCGTAATTGCCTCTGCCGATGACGGTGACGATGACGAAGAACGAAGTGGTGAGGACGGCCGGGAGCGCTCAGCGGCGCGCGGACGCGGCGAGCCAGGCGTGTCCGGCTGCGACGGTGTCCTTGATGAAACTGCCGGCGCCGCGCCGGATGTTCTCGTCGAGCAGGGAGATGTCCTGCGGCCCCACCCACGCGAACTCCGGGTGCTTGTCCCGTTCGAGCGTGGGTGACGACAGGTCCCCGTCCACCTCGACGACGTAGTCCGCCTCGAGGTGGCGTACGCCGTCCGCCGTCCAGCTCTCGTGCGCCACCCGGGCCAGCACCCGGCGCAGCCGCCAGCCGGTCTCCTCGGCGATCTCCCGGGCCAGCGCCTCGTGGTGGGTCTCGCCGTCCTCCACGGCGCCGCCCACGACGTCCCAGCACGAGGGGAACAGGCGCCGGTCGGCCGAGCGGCGCTGTACGAAGATCCGGCCGACTGGATCGATGATGAGCGCGCCCACCACCGGCTTGGGCGCGGCCCCGTCAGCCATGGTGGGCGGCTGCCTCTCCCAGCCGGTGCCGGGAGTAGTGGGTGAGCACCGTCTGGAACGCCTGCCCGTGCAGGGTGGCCGCCTCGCGGCTGTACTGCGCCGTCCTGTCGCAGGTCAGGTGGTAGCAGGGGTCGTACGGCCGGCCCGCGGTGCCGCCCCACAGAGCGGCCTGTTCGGGGGTCTTCGCCTCGAACGAGCCTCCGTAGAGCCCACCGGTGGGGATGCCCGCGCCCAGGAACGCCACGTAGTCGGAGCGCCCGTCGGCGGGTCCCGGCAGGGAGGTGCGGCCCTGGGCGGCGAACGCGTCGGTCAGCTCGCGCTCGATCTCGTCCGAGCCGGGGGCCGGGCGCTGTCCTGTGACGGGGTCGGTGGCCCGGGAGTCCAGTGTGAAGAGACCGTAGTTGGGGCTGCCGATCATCTCCAGGTTGAGGTACAGGCCGGTGCGCTCACGCTCCTCGGGGGAGAGTGAGTCGACGTAGTGCTGCGAGCCGAGCAGGCCGAACTCCTCCGCGCCCCAGAAGCCGAACACCAGCCGGTTGTCCTCGGGCCGGGTGCCGTGGTCCTTGGCGGCCGCCAGGGCGCTTTCGAGCAGTACGGCGGCGGCGACACCGTTGTCGTTGATGCCGGGGCCCTCCGGTACGGAGTCGAGGTGGGCGCCGGAGACCACGGTGTGCTCGGGGTTGCCGCGGGGGCTCACGGCGATCAGGTTCTCGGTGGTGCGGCGTTCGGTGAGCGAGCGCAGGGTGAGTTGGACGGTGCGTCCGGCCCGTGCCTCGGCGGCGAGGAGGCGGCCCGTCTCCTGGGTGACGCCGCCGATGGGTATGCGGGCCGCGTCGGGGTCGGCCAGCCAGGTGTGCAGTTCGCCGGGGCCGGTGTTGGCGACGAGTACGGCGGCGGCGCCGGCGTCTGCGGCCACCCGCTGCTTGTCGTCCATCGAGCAGCCCCCGGCGTCGACGAGCGCGATCCGCCCGCCGGCCGGCACGCCGTCGTACGCGCCGGCGCGGCAGCCCTGCCGCCGCTCGGTGTCCCCGCCGACCGCCACCGGCCGTGCTGCCAGGCCGCCTCGGGGGGTCGACGGCGAGTAGCCGCTGACCACGACGCCGGGTGTGGCGCCGTCCCGCAGCACCAGCTTTTCCTCAAGCGTCCTGGTGTAGCGGAAAGGGAATTTCTGGCGCCGCGTCGAGTATCCCGCGTTCTTGAGCAGCTTTTCGGTGTAATCGACCGATTCCGCATACCCTTGTGTGCCGGATGCGCGGTCGCCGCCGTGCGCGTCCGCAATGCGCTCGAACCGCGTCAGATGCTTTTCTATCCGATCCTGGGAGAGGGGCGGCGGGGTGACCTCGGATTCCCCCGCCGCAGCCGAAGAGGAACTAATAGCGAGCTGCGCGAGAAAGAGAACACCGACCGCGCCAGCGGTCATCGCTCTTTTTCTGTGGATCCGGTGAAGCACGTTTCCCCCATATCCACTGGTGCTTCTGTGAGTTCGCATCAACGACCAGCACATTACCCGGGCAATAGTTGCGCCCCAAAGGGCGGTAAAGAGTATCGCCGGAATCCGGACGTCTCGGCTGGGGCTTGACACAGTGATCCGATGACGTCGGGGAACGTACTCGCGGCCCGTACGAGCGGCCCCGCACCGGGACGGCGGCGCCGCCGGATACCCGCGCCGCGCGCCGCACAAACGATCAAGTTCACGCCAGGCGCGGCATTCCGCGCCCCTTGATGATGGCTGGTTCAGCCCCGGACGGCATCCACGTCGACCCCCGCGCCGCGCAGCAGGGCCCGGTCGGGCGTCGGCAGCCAGATCTCCCCGGGCGCGTGGGTCAGCCAGTCTCCGGCCGACCGCTTGGCCAGGCCGACCAGCCGGTCGACGAGCGGATGGCCCGCCTGCCGGCGCCACACCATCGACCACGGGTAGACCGGGGTCGGGTCGACGAGCGGGATGCTCCTGATGTCCGGCGAGAAGGTGTAGGAGACGTCCGCCCCGGCCAGGCAGGCCATCTCGCCGTGGCTCCACAGGTGTTCGAGGAAGTGCTCGTCGCTCAGTGCCGCGCCCGAGAAGGCGAGCGAGAGACCGAAGGAGTCGGCCAGGCGGCGCACGTAGTGCTCCCACTCCGACGCCACTCCGTTGCGCGGCTGCCAGATGCCGCAGCTGCGCAGATCG
Organism: Streptomyces sp. NRRL S-920; assembly: GCF_000717945.1. Lineage (NCBI taxonomy): Bacteria > Bacillati > Actinomycetota > Actinomycetes > Kitasatosporales > Streptomycetaceae > Streptomyces > Streptomyces sp. NRRL S-920. Next base: position 129,157 of record NZ_JODF01000005.1, on the reverse strand, counting down.
TCGATCCGCACCTCGTCGCGGTCGGCCAGCGGGTGGGTGCGCGGCACCAGCGCCCGCAGCGGTTCAAGGCGTACGAGGCGGTGCGTGAACTCCGCCGACCAGCCCTGCACGTCATGGACCCGGCCGAACGCCGTGTCGATCTCGTCCCGGGCCAGCGCGGGCAGGGCGGCGGCGAGCGACTGCCGCATGCTCAGGTTCAGCGGCAGCTCGGGGTCCTCCTCCAGGAGCTTGCGGACCAGTTGGAGCGGGGCGAGCCGTCCGTCGACCACGTCGACCCGCAGCGGGCGGCGCTCACGGGGCTGGACGGCCTGGACGGCGGCGTCGGCGGCCTCCATGACCCGGCGGGCCGGGGCGAGGAACCGCTGGCCCTCCTCGGTGAGCGCGACGCTGCGGTTGCCGCGGACGAAGAGCGAGACGCCCAGCAGCAGTTCGAGGCGTCGGATCCGCTGGGACAGCGCCTGCTGCGTGATGAAGAGCCGCTCGGCCGCACGCCGGAAGTGCAGCTCTTCCGCGGTGATCGCGAACGATCGCACCAGCGCCAGGTCCAGATCCACAATCACCAACTGTTGATCAGCAAGCAGAAGTTGTCAACCAGGCCGTGCCACAACACTGCACCCGAGCCATCGGGTGACGCGTAGTCACCGGGCGATGCGTACGGGACGGCCACCGGACGCCCGGGACCGCTCAGGTGGCGAGCAGGGCCTTCGCCAGGGGACCCTCGCCCGAGAGTTCGATCCGGCCCGCCCGCACGCCCTCGCCCACCGTCAGCTCGCCCCTGCTCACCGCCACACAGGTCTGCGCGTCCAGCGCGAGGCGCACCTCCGGGTCGTCCGGCGCGGGGCCGTCTCCGTATGTCTCGGCGCCGCCGTCGAGGCGTACGTGGAAGCGGCCCTCGCCGAGGCCGACCTCCACCGTTCCCTCGGCGCCGGTCCGCGCCAGGGCGCGCAGCAGCGGGAGCGCGAACCAGTGGGCCCGGACCGCGTCCGTGGGCCTGCGCTCCTCCAGGCCGTGCACGCCCCAGGCGGCCAGGGCTTCCAGGACCGGCAGCAACTGGCGCCCCTTGGGAGTCAGTTCGTAGACGTACGCCGCCGCGGGCGGGGACAGCCGGCGGCGGGTGGTGAGGCCCTGCTGCTCCATGTCCTTCAGGCGCGAGGCCAGCACGTCCGTGCTGACGCCCGGCAGGTCGGCGTGCAGGTCGGTGTAGCGGCGGGGGCCGACCAGCAGCTCCCTGACGACCAGGAGCGTCCAGCGGTCGCCCACGGCGTCCAGGGCCCGGGCCGCCGCGCAGTACTGGTCGTAGCTTCGGCGAGGTGACATGTGACGCAGTCTAGACAGGTTGTTGGACTTTCCAAGCGGCGACTTGGTAAAACCAAGTAACACACGTCATGGGAGGCGCATCGCATGGAGTTCCGGCAGTCGAGCAAGCTCAGCGAGGTCTGTTACGAGATCCGGGGCCCCGTCATCGAGCACGCCAACGCCCTGGAGGAGGCGGGCCACAGCGTGCTGCGCCTCAACACCGGCAACCCCGCGCTCTTCGGCTTCGAGGCGCCCGAGGAGATCGTCCAGGACATGATCCGGATGCTTCCGCAGGCGCACGGCTACACGGACTCGCGCGGCGTCCTGTCCGCCCGCCGCGCCGTCGCCCAGCGCTATCAGGCGCTCGGCCTCGACGAGGTCTCGGTGGACGACGTCTTCCTCGGCAACGGCGTGTCCGAGCTGGTCACGATGGCGGTCCAGGCGCTCCTGGAGGACGGCGACGAAATCCTCATCCCCGCGCCCGACTTCCCGCTGTGGACCGCGGTGACGACCCTCTCCGGAGGCAAGGCCGTCCACTACGTCTGCGACGAGTCGGCGGACTGGTACCCCGACCTCGACGACATGGCCTCGAAGATCACTGACAGGACCAGGGCCGTCGTGATCATCAACCCCAACAACCCCACGGGCGCGGTCTATCCGAAGGAGGTCCTGGAGGGCATCCTCGATCTCGCGCGGCGGCACGGCCTGATGGTCTTCGCCGACGAGATCTACGACCAGATCCTGTACGACGACGCCGTGCACCACAGCGTGGCCGCCCTCGCCCCGGATCTCGTGGTCCTCACCTTCTGCGGCCTTTCGAAGACGTACCGCGTGGCGGGTTTCCGCTCGGGCTGGCTGGTCGTCACCGGCCCGCGGCAGCACGCGCGCGACTACCTGGAGGGGCTGACGATGCTCGCCTCCATGCGCCTGTGCGCCAACGCGCCCGCGCAGTTCGCCATCCAGGCCGCGCTCGGCGGCCGCCAGTCGATCCGTGAGCTGACCGCGCCCGGCGGGCGGTTGCACGAACAGCGGGACCGGGCCTGGGAGAAGCTGAACGAGATCCCCGGTGTCTCCTGCGTCAAGCCGAAGGGCGCGCTGTACGCCTTCCCGCGCCTGGACCCGAAGGTCCATCCGATCCACGACGACGAGAAGTTCGTGCTGGACCTCCTGCTCCAGGAGAAGATCCAGGTGGTCCAGGGCACCGGCTTCAACTGGCCCCGCCCCGACCACTTCCGCATCCTCACCCTCCCCCACGCCGACGACCTCGACGCGGCGATCAGCCGCATCGGCCGCTTCCTGAGCGGCTACCGCCAGGACCGCTGACACTCCGGGGGCGTGGTTTGACCTTGACACGGTGACAAGGCCTTCACTGCGTCGAGGAGGTGGTCCCGATGACCCTGCCGATCCAGGCCGCGGACACGAATACGAATACGAATACGGACACAGATACAGACACGGAGACGGATACAGATACGACGCGGGCCCTTCAGGGGCTGGACGACAGCCGCTCGTCGGTACGGCTGCGGGCGGCGATGGCGGTCGGCACGGCCCCCGACCCGCGGTGCGTCGACAAGCTCATCGAACGCTGCGCGAGCGAGCCGGACTTCTCCGTGCGGGAAATGCTCACCTGGGCGCTCACCCGCCACCCGGCGGACGCGACACTCCCGGGACTGCTCGACGAACTCCGCGCGGAGGGCACGCAGGCACGGAGCCAGGCGCTGCACACGCTCTCCAAGATCGGGGCCCGGCGGGCGTGGCCCGCGATCACGCCGGAGCTGCTGTCCGACGCCGACGACGAGGTGGCGCGGACTGCTTGGCGGGCGGCGGTCGCGCTCGTACCCGAGGAGGAGAGGTCCGCGCTGGCCCACGCGCTGTCGGGGCAGCTCGGGCGCGGCGGGCGCGAGACGCGGCTGAGCCTCAGCCGGGCGCTGATCGCGCTCGGTGAGGTGATCGTACCGGCGCTGGACGCCGCGATGAGCGACGCCGACCCCGAGGTGCGCGCGCACGCGATCGCGACGGAACGGCTGTTGCGCGACCCGGAGGCCGGGTTCGAGTCCGCGGTCGAGGAGGCGAAGCGCGTCGTGGCGCTCGGTGGGCAGGGCCCGGCAGAATGACACCCGCGGTGGCGGGTGACGGGCGGCGAGGAGCGACAGGCAGTGCTGATCGGTGATGTGGCCCGCCTGTCCGGGGTCAGCGCCCGCATGCTCAGGCATTACGAGGCGCTCGGGCTGGTGTGCCCGTCGGACCGCACCCACGGCGGTTATCGGGAGTACTCCGAGGACGACATCCGGCGGATCTTCCACATCGAGAGCCTGCGTTCGCTGGGGCTTTCGCTGCGGGATGTCGGGCGGGCCCTCGACGATCCCGGCTTCGCGCCCTCGGCGCTCGTCGACGACCTGATCCGGCGGACGCGGGAACGCATCGCGCGGGAGACGGAGCTGCTCACCCGGCTCCGCCGGATCGACGCTTCGGAGCCCGCCGGGTGGGAGGGCGTCCTCCAGATCGTCGCGCTGCTCCAGGGGCTCGGGTCGCAGAGCGCGGCTCGGCGTCAGCGCGCGGCCCTCTCCTCGGCCGAGGAGGTTCCGGTGCCGGTGGAGGCGCTGGTCGAGGCGGCGCTGAGCGAGTCGGACACGAACGTCGCCGGGGCCCTGCGGTGGGCTCTCGCGCAGTCCGGCGACAGCGGGGCGGCGCTGCTGGCGAAGGGCCTCGGCTCGCCCGACGCCGAGGTGCGCGAGCGTGCCGTGCGGTCCCTCGCCGAGATGCCGGAGGAGGAGGCGGCCGCGCCGCTGCGGGACGCCCTCGCGCACCCCGATGTCATGGTCCGCGGATACGCGGCTCTGGCGCTCGGGGCACGCGGCGTGGCCGAGGCGGTCCCGACGCTCATCGACATGGTCGTCGAGGAGAGGAACGACGTGGACGCGGCCGACGCCCTGGGCGTGCTGGCCGCTCGCCCGGCCCTGGCGGAGGAGATCGCCTGCGGGTTCACCGTCCGCCTCGCCCGCGGCGGCCTCGGCCCGGCCGCGCGCCGCCGGGTGGCGCAGGCGCTCGCGGACATCCCGGGCACCACGGCGTCGCGGACCCTGGCGGATCTGGCGGGGGACGAGGACCGCGGCGTCGCGGTCACCGCGGCCTACGTTCTCGGGATACGGGACGACGGCCGGCCCCCCGTACGAATGTGATCTTGGCGCCAAGTCGGGCGTACCATCGCCGGGTTGTTGTCACGAGAGGAAGTTCTGCCATGCCCACCAAGTCCCTTCGGATACCCACCCCCGACGGCGAGGCGGACGCCTTCGCCGCCTTCCCCGACGGAGCCGGGCGGCACCCGGGCGTGCTGCTGTACCCGGACGCCTTCAACATCCGGCCCGTGGTGGAGGAGCTGGCCCGGGAACTTGCCGGGCACGGCTACTACGTACTCGTTCCGAACCTCTACTACCGCCACGGCCGCGCGCCGGTGGTCGAGCTGCCCGGACACATCCGCGAGGAGGACCGGTCGAAGGTCTTCGCGCTGCTCATGCCCCTGGTCGAGGCGCACACCACCGAGCGCGTCCTGCGCGACGCCGACGCCTACCTCGACTTCCTCGCCGCGCAGCCCGAGGTGGGCGACGGGCCCGTCGGCGTGATCGGCTACTGCCTGGGCGCCGCGCTGGCGATGCGCACCGCCGCGGCGCACCCCGGCCGGGTGGCCGCCGTCGCGGGCTTCCACCCCGGGTTCCTGGTCACCGACGCGCCCGACAGCCCGCACCGCCTCCTCTCCCGGCTCACCGCCGAGGTCCACCTCGGCCTGGCCGTGGGGGACTTGACGCCCGAGGCCATCGGCGAGCTGGAGCGGGCGCTGGACGCCGCGGGCGTCGGGCACACCATCGAGGTCTATCCGGACAGCGTCCACGGCTTCACCATGGCCGACACCGACGCGTTCAGCGCCGCCGCGCTCCAGCGCCACTGGGACCGGCTGCTCCCGCTGCTCGGCCGCACCGTTTTGGGGGATCCGCGCCAAGATCAATAGTATCCGGCGATGATCACAAGACAACGGCCGGCGGCCTGGGTCATCGCCCTGCTCGCCGCCCTGACCGCCGGGCTCGTCACAGCGGGCCCCGCAGCCGCCGATGACGACGACGAACCGGCCCGGCCCTCCCCCAAGGTCGAGCTGGTCCTCGACGTCAGCGGTTCCATGCGGGCCCGCGACATCGACGGCAAGTCCCGTATGGCCGCCGCCAAGCAGGCGTTCAACGAGGTCCTGGACGCCACCCCGGACGAGGTCGCCCTCGGCATCCGCACCCTCGGCGCCAACTACCGGGGCGACGACCGCAAGACGGGCTGCAAGGACACCGAGCTGCTCTACCCCGTGGAGCGGCTCGACAAGGCGGGCCGCACCGACGCGAAGACGGCCGTGGCGACGCTCGCGCCGACCGGCTGGACCCCGATCGGCCCGACGCTGCTCAAGGCCGCCGACGACCTGACGGACGACACCGCCGGGCGCAGCCGCCGCATCGTGCTGATATCCGACGGCGAGGACACCTGTCAGCCGCTCGACCCGTGCGTCGTGGCCCGGGAGATCTCCGCCAAGGGGATCCACCTCACCATCGACACGCTCGGCCTGGTGCCGGACGCCAAGACCCGCGACCAGCTGAGCTGCATCGCGGAGGCCACCGGCGGGACGTACACCTCGATCCGGCACACGGACGAACTTGCGGGTCGCGTCAAGCAGTTGGTGGACCGTGCCGCCGATCCGGTGGTCACCCCGGTGGAGGCGAAGGGCGCCGACCGGTGCACGGACGCGCCCCGGCTGAAGTCCGGTCTCTACACCGACCGCGAGGAGTTCGGCGAGCACCGCTGGTACCGCGTGGACGTGCCCGAGGGCAAGGAGCTGCGGGCCTCCGTGAGCGTGTCGGCCGACCGTGCCGTGCACCAGGACTACGGCGTGCTGCTGCGGGCCGAGACGCCGGGCGGTCGCGAGATCGTACGCGGCCAGGAGTCCGGCGACGGTCGCACCGACGTGATCTCCACGGGGCTTCGCTATCCGAGGCCGGAGGCCGACGACGCCGACGAGGACGACAAGTACGGCGCCACCGAGACGGTCTGTCTGCGCGTCAGCAACTCCTTCTCCGCGCCCGCGTCGGTGAAGAAGACGCCGGGTATGCCGGTCGAGCTGGCCGTCGACCTGGTCGACTCCCCCGACGAGGCCTCGGACGTCGCCTCCTTCGGGCTCGGCCACGGCTGGTGGCTGCTCGGGCTGCTCGTCCTCGTGGGCTTCGTCGCCGGTCTGGTCTGGGGCTGGCTCTCGCGCTGGCGTTTCGCGGTCTGGAGGACCAACTGATGCGTACGACACGTGTATGGGGACGGGCGGCCGTGCTGGCCGCCACCGCCCTGCTGGCCTTCCCCGGGGTCGCCGCCGCCGATGAGGGCAAGGACGGCGAGGCGCCGTCCGAGGCGGGCACCTCCTTCCGTACCGCCACCGCGATCCGCCCCGACCAGGACGCCTCCGCGGAGGCGTCCACGGGCGACTACCTGTACTGGGCGTTCCCCGTGGACGCCGGGCAGCGGGCCACCGTGCACGCCACGGTGAAGCTCCCGGAGGCCGCCGCGCGGCACGCCGCGTCCACCTGGCAGGTCGATGTGTACGACGGTCTGCGGCGCCGCCAGGCCTGCCGGCTCGGCACGCCGAGGAGGACGGCGGCTCAGGACGCCGGCGCGGTCTCGCTGTCCTGCACGCTGCGTACCGTCAGGGCGTGGTCGGAGCAGTGGGCGAACGACCCGCTGCCGGGCACGTACTACCTGCGGCTCACCGTCACCGGTCTGAAGGCCGACGACCTCGGTCTGCCGGTGCGGGCCGAGGTGAGGGTCACCACGACCGACGCGGGCGGCGCGCAGGCCGTCGACGGCGCGCTGGCGGAGCCGTTGGTGCCGGGCGCGGGCTCGGACCGGCGGACACCGGCCGCCGCGACCGAGCCCGAGGACGGCTGGGCCTCGGGCCGGTGGTCCTCGCGCTGGCTGTGGACGGCGGGCGGCGGCGTCCTCGCGGCGCTCGCGGGCGTCGGCGGATACGCCCTGACCCGCGGCTCGGGCCGCCCCGCGCGGGTGCCCCAGGGCCTGTAGGCGCGCCCGCCCCGCGGGTGGTCCGCGGGGCGTGGCAGTCTCCTCGGTGGCCGGACCGGCCGGTCCGGCCACCGACGGAAGAACAGGATGGGCGCGACCATGGGCGATCTTCTCCTCGTCCGGCACGGCGAGACGTCGTGGGCCCTGACCGGGCAGCACACCAGCTGGACGGACATCCCCCTCACGGACCACGGCAGGGAGCAGGCCCGCTCGCTCGCCCCGCTGGTCGGCGGGTTCCGGATCGGCGCGGCGTTCACGAGCCCGCTGCGGCGCTCGCGGGAGACGGCGGAGCTGGCCGGGTTCCCGGACGCGTACGTCGACCCGGATCTGAGCGAGTGGGACTACGGCGCGTACGAGGGCGTGACGACCGTGGAGATCCACCGCTCCCGGCCCGGCTGGTACCTCTTCACCGACGGTGTCGCCCCCGGCCCGCCCGAGCATCCCGGCGAGAGCCCGGAGCAGGTGGGCGAGCGTGCCGACCGGATGCTGGCCAAGGTGGACGCGGCGCTCGCCAACAACGAGGGCAGCGTGGTCCTCTTCGCCCACAGTCACTTCCTGCGCGTCCTCACGGCCCGGCGGCTCGGCCTGCCCGCGTCGGGCGGTTCGATGTTCCTCCTGGCCACGGGCACGATCAGCCGTCTGAGCACGGAACACGGACGCCCGGTGGTGGCGAGCTGGAACCTGCGGCCGTAGGGATGTCAGAGGCACAGGGCACTATCGGAAGCAGTCGACACAGGCCGACGCGAAAAGCGGACAGCGGATGCGGACAGCGGAAAGGGGTGCGGGTGCGGTGAAGCCACCCACGGCCGCCCAGCGACGGATCATCGAGGCCGCGGACCCGGAGACCGGCCGCCTGTCCGGCACGCCGGCCCAGCTGACGGGCCTGGTGCGGGCGCGCCTGGCCTTCCGCCATCCCCGGCCGCCGCACGCGTATTTCCTGTCACCCGCGGGCCATCGCGTGCGGGACGAGGAGGTTCGGCGGCCCGCGCCGGATCCGGCCGGGCCGGTCCCCGGCTCCGGGGTCTTCGCCGCCCGCACCGGCACGGAGGCGTCGGTGGCCGGGAGCGAGGGCGCCGCTCGCGCGCGGGAGGTCCGCGACGCCTGGGAGGGCCTGATGGAGTTGCGCCGGATGACGAATGCCGACGGCGCCCGCGCCCGCCCCTGCGCGTGGGAGCGTACGCATCTCGTGCAGGCGGCGGCCCTGGCCCTGGAGGCGGCGGGCCTGCCTCCCGCGCGGCCGGACCGGGAGGGGTACGAGGTGCGGGGCACGCCGCAGCCCGAGGCGGTCGCCGTGCGGGAGCCGTCACCGGACGGGCTGCGGGCCTGCGCGGCGGCGCTGGAGCGGGCGGGCTGGCAGGTCGGCGAGCACGCGGGGCCGCGCGGCGGGGCCCGCTATCTGCTGGCCTCGCCTAGAAGGACGTGAGCCGCCGCAACGTGAGCCGCCGCCCGGGGCCCGGCCGGAATGTGCTGTCCCGTGCGGTGGTTGAAGGCGTGAAGACTCGAAGATCATTGAGGGGAACACCGTGGCAGAGCCGTTTGCCGTGCGCATCGAAGTCCGTGGATACGAGACGGACTCGCAGGGGCACCTCAACCAAGCCGTCTATCTCCAGTACGCCGAGCACGCCCGCTGGTCGCTGCTGCGGGCGGCCGGAATCGCGCAGGCCGACCTCCTCGACAAGGGCGTCGGCCCCGTCGCCCTGGAGAACACCATCCGCTACCGCAGCGAGCTGCGCGCGGGCGACGAGACCACGGTGAGCTGCGCGTTCGTGTGGGGTGAGCGCAAGACGTTCCGCATGGAGCAGACCATCACCAAGGCGGACGGCACGGTCGCCGCGACGGTCTCCTCCCTCGGCGGGCTGCTCGACCTCAAGGAGCGGCGGATGGTGGAGGATCCGCGCGCATACTTCAGAACGCTCGCGGCGGACCCGGCGCTGCTCGGTCTGTGACCGTCGGCCCTTACTTCGTCATCAGGTTGAACCTCATCTGCGCCTGACCGGGGACGAGGTCGGGGCCCGTCGCGTTGCCCGACTTGGCCTGGAAGTGCTGGCCGAGGTATTCGCCCACGTACTGCGCCACGGCGGGCTCTATCTTGGTGCCGAACGCGCTGGACTGGTATGCCTCTTTGGGCAGTTTCGACGGGTCGATGTGGCCGATGTTGTCGTTGCGCCAGACCAGGTCCTGGTTGCCGCCCGCCAGGTAGATCTCCATGCCGAGGTTTCCATGGCCGTCGTACGACACGACGGCGACGCAGGACTTGTCCGGGTGTTGGGCGGCCCACTCCGTCAGCGTCTTGTTCCGGCCCTCCTCGATCGAGTTCGCGGTCTTGATCTCACCCGTGACGACACGCGGCACCGTCAGCTGACTGTTGTTCTCGGGGCCCTGGGGGCCTTTGCCGCCCCACTTGGGCGGCTCGGGGTGGTAGGCGCCCGAGCGCGGCTCGTAGGTCGTCGGCGGCCGGGGCTCGTACCGCCGTTGCTCGGGCGCGGGCTTCACGATGCCGTCGGACGCGGAACCGGGCCTGGCACCGGCGAGTCCGCCCGCGATCCCCTTGACGACCGCGTCCCTGACGGCCTGTTCCCCGGCGGCCTTAACCGCGTCGATCTTGCTCTCGGGGCCGACGCGGCCTTCGGTGACGAACCGGTCCGGCTGGTAGGGGTGCGGGGTCGGGACGTTGTCGATGACGACGGGCTCCTTGGTGTCCATCGTGATCGGGCGGAGCGTGCCGTTGTTCACCAGCTCGCGCTCGACGTCCCGGGGGGACACCTTGCTGGGGTCGATCGGGCCCCGGCCCAGCCCCACGACGAGATCGGCGTAGCTCTTGCCCGTCCGCTTCTCCAGCTCCTTGCGGACATCCGTGTCGGTCCGCCCGTCCGCCCCCTTCTTCTCGGGCTTCTCGGGCTGCTTCTGCTCGGGCTGCTTCTGCTCCGGGGGCTTCTGTTCGGGAGGCTTCTGTTCGGGAGGCTTCTGCGCGGCGGGATCGCCCGGCTTCGTGACCCTCGGGTCCTCGGTCTGTACGGGCGCCGCTTCCGTGCGGCCGGGAGAGGACGTGGCGTTCGGGCCGCTCATGCCGCCCGGGGCCGCGTTCTCCGAGCCCTTGTTCTCCGTGTACTTCACGTAGGCCACGGCATCGGACGCCATGTCCTCCTTGCGCAACTCCAGGGTGCGAGGCGGCTTCTCGGCGAGGCGGTCCTCGTTGCGGTACTCCAAGGTGCGGAACGAGGGGGAGGCCTCGGGCAGCCTATCCCGGGGCGTACCTGTGTCCCGGAGCGTGCCCGTGTCCCGGGGCGTGCCCAGGTCTGGCCGGTCCTGCCTGACCGAGGAGTCCGGGCCGTCCCGCGCGCCCTCGGCCGGGGATTTCGGCTGTTCGGTGCGTTCGGTCTGTTCGTTGTCGCGCTCGGACATGACGTCATCCGGTCTGTCAGTGACGAAGAGTACGGTCGATGTAGTCCGCGACGAGGTCCCGCTCCTCCGCGGACGCCCGCGCCAGCGGACGGGACGTCAAGTCGCTCGCGCCGCGCCCGTAGTGCTCCGCGGCCGACTCCGAGCCGGGCTCCCGTCTCTCCGGTCCCAGCTCCGTGCCGCCCTCCCCCTTCTTCCCGGCACGGCCGCCGTCCTGCGCGAAGCCGGGGAAGCCGAGTTTCAGGTCGAGGTCGACGCCCTCGCCGAGCTTGGCGGAGCCCGAGCCGCTCAGCAGCATTCCCGTGCCCGGCAGCATCTTCCCGATGGACGCGTCCGCCTTCGGGGTACCCACCGCGATGCCGTCCGCGCCCGCGAGGCCGCCGGGCAGCTTTCCGGGCTCGCTGCCCATTTTGGCCCAACCGTCGTAGTCGCCCACCGACGCGCGCAGCGCCGCGGCGGCGATGTCCGATCCCGGCAGGCCCGTCCGTTCCATGGCCTGGGCGGCCAGTTCCGCCGCCTCCCTGCTGAACTTGTCGTACTCGGCCTGTCCCTTGGCGCGGGATTCCTCCGCCGCGCGGTCGTTGTCGGCGCGCACCTTGTCGAGCAGCGGCGGTCCCATCACCAGCCCGCCTCTCCGAGGACGTGGGCCAGTATGCGGCGGGCCGTGCGGGGCGGCTTGCGTTCGTCGTCGGCGAGCATCTGCTGCTCGAAGCAGAGGCAGGCCCGTCGTGCGGCGGTGTCGAGCGCGGTCCTGGCCTCCTCCGGCATGTCGTCGGTGGGGAATTCGACCAGTTCGTAGGCCGCGTCCTGGCAGATCTCCCAGGTCCGGCGCCGCCGCCTGTCCTCCGAGGCCGCGTCGTCGCGGTCCGCGTCCCGCCACGGGGACTGGTAGCGGCGGGACGCCACCAGGTCGGCCACCGCCGAGCGGTACAGGCACAGCGGCGGATCCTGCGAGCAGACCAGGTGGCAGACGGGATAGGGCTCGAACTGGCGGGCGTGCAGGCGCCGTGCCGTCTGCTGGAGCGCTTCGACGAGCGCCGCCGTGTCGCGGGCCCCATCGCGGGTCGTGTCGCGGGCCATGCCGAGGCCGCCGGAGTCGGCATGCCCGGTGCCCTCGGCCTGCCCGGTGCCGTCGGCCTTGTCCGCCTGGTCGAGAAGTACCGCGCGCAGCCGGTCGCGCAGCTCGGCGGTGTCGGCGTAGGACCACCCGCGCTGGCTGCCGCGCCGGGTGGTGAGCCACTCCGCGCCGTGGCCCGCGAAGGCGCGCAGCAGGTCGGCTGTCGGTACGGACGCGGGGCGGCGGGCGCGCAGCGCGGTGCCGAGGTCGTCCCGGAGCCGGTCCGGCGCCCCCGCCTCGTCGACGGCGGAGGTGAGGAGCCGGGACAGGACGCGCTGGACGTACACGTCGCCGGTGAGTTCGCGGGCCGCCGCGCAGGCCTCGGGGGTGGCACAGGTCTCGGCGCAGAACGGCTGCGGCAGGAAGAGGTCCGTGAAGGCTCCCGCCTCCCGCCAGCGCCGCATGTGCTCCTGTACCTGGGCGTCGCTGGGCGGGCGGGGCGAGAGCGGGTCCTTCACGGGCGGCACGCGGACCAGCAGGGGCGCGTCGTCTCCGCCGCTGAACACGACGGCTTCGCCCACGCCCAGGGTGACCAGCGCTCGGGCCTGGGCCTCGTCCATGGCCATCGCCGCGGCGAGCGCGGCACGGTCGTCCCCGGCGATGACACGATGGGTGATCTTGAGATTGCTGTTCTTGATCACGTCGGGTGCCAGCCGCACCGGCACCTGGTCGGCGATGATCACGCCTTGCCCATAGGCGCGGATCTCGGAGAGCAGGTTGGAGAAGGTCTCCACGGCCTGCCCCTTGGGGTTCGCCGTCTCCTCCGAGGACGAGGACTGGACGTTCTCCAGCAGCCGGTGGGCCTCCTCCACCACGAGCAGGTGGACGAGTTCGCGCGACTGCCCCTGCGCGCGGCGGTGTTCGACCAGGCGGATCAGGAGCAGGCCGGTGAAGAACGCCTTGTCGCCCTCGTCGCCCAGGGCGTCCAGCTCGACGACGGTGGGGGTGCCGAACAGCTGGGCCGCCGGAAGCGAGCGCGACACGTCGAGCATGGCTCCCTTGGCGCCGCGCCGCAGGGATTCGAGGCGGGTGAGCAGGGCGGCGCGCATGTCCCCGGCGATCCGGTCCTCGTAGCCGAGGGCGGGGATGACCTCGGCGACCTTCGCGATCAGGTCGGAGAGCGTGGGGAAGGCGTCCGCGGTCACGCCCCCGGCGCCGTCGAGCCGGGAGTTGAGGTTGGTCCGCAGGTCCCAGCCGCGGTCGGCGTACACCTCGTGCAGACAGCGCTCCAGGATCTGCGGCAGGGGGGTCCACATGCCGAACGCGGCCGTGAAGACGGCGCGGAGCAGGTCGAGGTGTTCGCTGACGGTCGTGCCCTCCGGTGCCTCGAAGGGGTTGAGGACGAACGGCGCGACGGTCGCCTTGCCCGCGGTGAACACCTGGAGGTTCTGTCCCAGGGCGGGGTGTTCGATCAGGGCGCGGTATTCGGTCTTGGCCGGTTCGATCACGAGGAACGGCACGCGGTTCGCGGCCGCCTCGATCAACAGGCCCATGATCGTGTTGGTCTTGCCCGAACCGGTCGTGCCGGGGATGAACACGTGCCGGCTGAGGGAGCGCAGCGGCACGCGGTACGTGGTGCCGGTCGCCCGGTGGTGGTGGAGCACGTCGCCGACGACGAGGTGGTGCTCGTCACCGCTCACGGGTGGCGCGACGACGTCGAAGCGGGCCAGCGGGCTGACGGAGAAGCCCAGGGTCTCCAGCTGGGGCAGGTGCACGTACGCGGCGAGCTGGGCCGAACTCAGCACGGTCTGCGCGGCGTACGGGTGCTGGTACAGGTTCGGGCCCGGCTGCTCGGCGTCGGCGGGCAGCGCCCAGCCGCCGCCCAGACCGGGCACGGCGGGATGCGGGAGGGTGCGCACCGGCTCGGGGACCGACCTCGCGCCGGAGAAGACGGCACGCCAGGCGCTGGCGAGGGCGGTCACGTCCTCGGGGCGCTCGCCGAAGAGGTAGACGGCCGTACGCCAGCCGCCGCGCGCGTGCGCGTCGGCGAGGGCTTCCAGGCGTGCCTGGAGCAGTTCCACGTAGTGCGTGGCCAGCGGGCTGCTCACGCCCTTGGCCTCGACCGCGGAGGACACCACGCGCATTTCGTTGAGGACGCGGTTGCGGTCGGCGCCGAGCGCGTCGGCCCCGACCGGGGCGGCGAGGACGAGTGCGGCCCAGCGCGTTCCGCTCATGGACCGGACGAGGCGGTCCACCGGCAGGGCGCCGTCCCGGGTGTCGACGACGGCGGGGCTGGGGACTCCGAGGGCGAGCGCGCCGTAGCCGAGCCGGGGCACGCCGACACCGGCCGCCGTGATGCCCACGGCCGGGTAGCAGCCGTCGAGGATGCCGAGCAGCATCCGCTGCCGGGCGTCCAGGCCCGCCTCGTCCATGCCGTCCTCGGCCCAGGTGCCCAGGCGGACGGAGATCCCCTGCCCGCTGCCGTCGAGGAGGAAGGCCAGGGGCGTGCCCGCTCCGGCTAGGCCCACGAGCAGGGGCAGGGTCGCCGGTTCGAAGCCCGGGTCGTCGGACGGCTTGCCGCTGCCGGGCGGGGGCTGGGCCTGGGCGGTCACCGGCTGTCCGACGCCGGTCACCCGCACCGCCCGGCGCGCCGCCATGGGGACCACGGCCTCCGCGCCTGCCTGCCAGAGCGGACGGATCCTGGTGCGTTGCAGGTAGTCGACCGCTGCCGTGGTCACCGGGTCGCTCATGTCAGGGCTCCGTGGGCCAGCCCGGAGGCGGTCCTCCGGTGTCCGTACAGGCCGAGATCCCGACGCTCACGAACATGCCGATGACGAACAGGCCGATGAGGACGGCGAGGACCACGGCGAGCACGCGAAGGCTCCGGTACGCCTTGGCCCGCACGCGCGCGTGCGTGGTGAGGTTCGTCAGCTCGTCGGCGCGCAGGGTCCCGTCGCGCCAACGGCCGTGCAGCCGTACTTCGTCGCCGTTGCTCACGGACCCGGAGAAGGAGAGCCCGCGCATCTCCACCGGGATGAGCTTGAGGGCGTTCCCGCTCGCGTCGTGACGTTCGATGCGGAAGTGCCAGATCTCTTCCTCGCCGCCGTTCCCCCACTGCTCGCGGCGTGCCTGGAAGTCCCGGACGACCCCGGTGAAGTGGTCTCTCCCGGAGCCTTGGCGTGCCTCGCGCGGTGTCGCCCGAGGCGGGGCCCCATACGTACTCGCAGCTCCGTACGATGTCGGGGCGTCGTACGGCCTAGGCCGCGGGGGCCTGCCCGATGTGGGGGCTTCGTACGGCCTGGAGGGTGCTCCGCCCGCTGGAGAGGGCCTGGAGGGTCCGCCCGCTGTAGGGGCCCCGCATGCCGGGCAGTACTGCGCCGAGGCCGTCACGGGGTCGCCGCACGAGGCGCAAGGGCGGGTCAGCGCGGTACGGCACTGTTCGCAGTAGGCAGAGCCGACGCGATTCTCGAACCCGCAGGACTGGCAACGCATGACATCGCTTCCTCATCCCCACGCTAGCACCCCCCACCCCCCTCCGCGCGCTGAAGTCACGCCCCTGACCTGCTCATTCGCCCCGTTTCCCCCGAGCACCGACGCCCCACTTGGCCGCGTACATGACATCGTTACCCGACCGACCCACGACGTTCACACAGTTGTCCGCGCACCCGTGCCACTCTCCCGATGGTTGATCAGTCAACTCGCGTAGACCGCACGCCCCTTGAACGGCCGTCCGGCACGCGAGGCCTCCGGGAAAGGACACACCCCCACATGCCCGTCCCGCGCGTACGCCGCTGGAAGCCCCTGGCTCTGGCCGCCGCCACCGTGCTCGTCGGCATCACCGTGCCGGCCACGGCCACGGCCTCCCCCACCGCCACGGCCTCCCCCGCCCCCGCCTACGACGACACGTACTACCGCGACGCCCTCGGCAAGACCGGCGCCGAGCTGAGGTCCGCGCTGCACACGATCGTGAGCGACCAGACCAAGCTGTCGTACGACCAGGTCTGGGACGCGCTGAAGACCACCGACCAGGACCCGGCCAACAGCGCGAACGTGATCCTGCTCTACACCGGCGCCTCACGGGCCAAGAGCGCGAGCGGCGGCGACCGGGGCGACTGGAACCGCGAGCACGTCTGGGCCAAGTCCCACGGCGACTTCGGCACGGCGACCGGCCCCGGCACGGACATCCACCATCTGCGCCCCGAGGATGTCACCGTCAACAGCATCCGCGGCAACAAGGACTTCGACAACGGCGGCGGCGCGGTCGGCGGCGCCCCGGGCAACCTCACGGACGCCGATTCGTTCGAGCCCCGCGACGCGGTCAAGGGCGATGTGGCCCGCATGATCCTCTATATGGCCGTCCGCTACGACGGCGAGGCCGGCTTCCCCGACCTGGAGCCCAACGACCGGGTGGACAACGGCAGCGCGCCCGCCATCGGGCGCCTGTCGGTCCTGAAGAAGTGGAACGCCGAGGACCCGCCGGACGCCTTCGAGAAGAACCGCAACCAGGTCATATTCGACAAGTTCCAGCACAACAGGAACCCGTTCATCGACCACCCGGAGTGGGTCGAAGAGGTCTGGTGACCTGACTCCTCAGCGGCCGCCCCCGCCCTCGAACTCCTTGGGCGGTGGCCCCCCGCCGGTGTCGGCGAAGAACTGCCAGAGGGTGATCAGGGCCACCGCCTGGGCCACCAGGTAGGCGAGCTGGAGCGAGAAGTACCGCATCTGGTAGATCGACAGGAGCAGCCCGACCCTGCTCTGCCAGAACCGGCGTTCGCCCTGGAAGGTCTCCAGGTCCAGGGCGATGCCGGTGAGCGTGAGGACGGGCAGCATCGTCACCACGAGCAGGGCGAGGTCGCCGTGTCCCTGGTCCAGGGCGAAGTTCCCGAGCGCGTCGGGTACGGCGGGCAGGGCGAAGGCGGCGGAGACGGTCAGCGCCTTCACCGGACCGCGCCGCCCCGGCAGTACGCGCCACAGCGCGCCGAGCACGAAGCCCGCGCCCGCCCAGCAGACCTGCCAGCTCACAAAGCCCATGGGGATGTCGGGCAGGCCGAAGCCGTAGTGCAGGTTCGCGCGCCAGTGGTCGCCGCGGATCCACCCCGACCAGACGACGACCGCGCTCGCCGGGAGCCCGAGGAGGCAGGCGAGGAGGGCGGCCCTGCGGCCGTTGCCCCACCAGGTGTCGCACGGTCCGAGGGCGAGCGCCACGTCGACGACGGAGACCTGGGCGGGCAGCCTGCCGGTGGTCCCCGCGCTGTCGGTCCAGGTGTGCAGGCCCCGCACCTCCTGTTCGAGCAGCCGGCGTTGGAGTATGTCGTCGTCCGACTGACCGTGGTCGAGGCGGCGCATCTTCGCGTGGCTCTCGCGGTAGCGGCGGGCCCGGCCGAGGATGTCGGCGCGTCGTGCGGCGGTCACGGTGACGCCGAGCCGCTCCGTGGAGGACTCCAGTGCGCGGTTGAGTACGGCCTTGCGCGCGCCGACGGCGAGGACGAGCCGCAGCGCCAGCATGTTGAAGAAGATCCATAGGGCGCTCAGGACACCGTTGTTGGCGAAGACTCCAAGGCCCATGCCGACCACGACGGGGAAGAAGATCATCAGGACGCGGCGGTCCTCGCGCTCCTCGGCGGGTGACTCGGTGGGCCGTGCGGCGGCGGCGCGCAGCGCGGCGAGGAGGGCGGTTTCGGTGAGGAGCCACACCGGCAGCCACCAGTTCTGGCTGTGCACGACGAACCACGTGACGTCCTGGCGCAGTTGTGCGCGGTGCTCGATACCGTACTGGGCGTCGCCGTGGTGGCTCAGCCAGGAGACGCGCTGCCAGTCGCGCTCGGCGGCCAGGATGTAGCACGCGCCGACGGCCAGGGTGAGGGTGACGATCAGCGGTCCCGCGTACCGCATGAGCAGTTCGCGCGGTGCTCCCGGTGTCCTGCGGCTCGGCGGGATCAGACCGGCGGCGCGGGCGAGGCGCCAGGCGGCGGCCGCGAAGGCGAGGAAGGTGAGCGCCTGCGCCGAGCCACCCGCGATGCTCAGCGCGTAGAACGCGCGGTACGACGTGCCGCCGCCGACGTCGATATCGGCGGGCAGGCCGAGCAGGTGCGGCTGGAAGGCCACGGCCAGTACCGGTACCGCCAGCGCCGCGGCCGCCAGGACGACGGGGCGGCGCGGTCGCGCGAAGGCCAGGAGGAGGGTGGCCGTGCAGAGCGAGGCGGCGAGAATGAGGCGGGGCTCCCGCGCGGTCCACAGGTCGTCGTCGCCGAGGGCCCTCAGCCAGCGCAACAGGGTGGCGTCTCCGTCGAACACGATGACGGTGCCCGTCGAGACCCACGCCCAGTTGCTGAGCGTCGTCGCGGATTCCGCTTCGAGGGTGCTCGCCCCGGCACGCCGTCGCAGTCGCGCGGCCGCGTGCAGCGTCAGTCCCGCCACCACGAACGTCCACGCCATGTTGCCGCCGTCGTTGAGGTTGGCGAACAGGAAGCGGCTGTCCTGGGCGGCGTACGAACGCTGCCAGGCCGGTTCGAGCCGTACGGCGACGGGTGGCGGCGCCTTCTTGCCCTTGGGGCGCCACACCAGCGCGGTGGCGCCCTCCTTCGTGGTGGGCCGCGGCGTGGCGGACTCGGCTCCGGGGTCACCCGGGTCGACGAGGATCTTCGTCCAGTTCACGCGGCGCAGGCTGGGGGGCGGTTCGAACAGGAGTCGCCAGTGGGCGGTGCCCCGCTCGATCTTCCAGGGGCCGAGTGAGAACCAGCCGTTGTCCTCGTCGATCCAGGAGAAGGTGTCCAGCGTGACCCGCAGGCCGCCCTTCTCCGCGCTCACCTTCGGGCTTCCCTCGGACCGCCACTCGCTCCACCAGCGGTGTTGTGTGCCGTGGGGCCGGGCGAAGCAGCGCATGGCCCGGCGGTAGCCGTCCGTGTCCTCGCTGAGCAGCAGGGACTTGGTGTACCGCCAGGACGACGGGACGTGGACGGTCAGCCGCGCGGTCACCTTGGTGTGGACGTCGCCGCTGTGCCAGAGGCGGATGGAGGCGCTCGCCCTCGCCTTGTCCGAGCCCTTGGTCGGGCACCACAGGCCCACCAGGTCCTGCCCCGGTATCGCCGGTTTCTCCTCGGCTCCCGCCCGCGCGGGCCACAGCACCGCACAGAGCACGAGCAGCATCAGCACCGCGCGTGACCTCAACAACCGACCCCCGCCCCCGAGTTCCGACGCCCGCCAGTCTTCCGGATCTCGGCCGCTCCCGTGAGGTGATCAGCGCTACTGCGGGCCCGTGCGGTGGTCTAGATTGCTGCTTGATCGTCGAACTACTTGACGCAGTACGCATGACGGGCCACGTGGGCGACCATGTGCCGTCGGTCCCAGGAGGCTCTCGTGTCAGACAACGACCCCCAGCAGCTCGGCTCCGCCGCCGACGTCCGCGCGCGCATCGACACCAGCAAGCCGCACTCCGCCCGCTTCTGGAACTACTTCGTGGGCGGCAAGGACAACTACGAGAAGGACCGCGAACTCGGCGATCACATCAAGGAGATCTTCCCCGGCCTGGTGGACGTGGCCCGCACCAGCCGCCTCTTCCTCGGCCGCGCGGTGCGTCATCTGGCCGCCGAGCAAGGGGTACGGCAGTTCCTCGACATCGGTACGGGGCTGCCGACGGCGGACAACACGCACGAGGTCGCCCAGCGCGCGGCCCCCGACTCGCGCATCGTCTACGTCGACAACGACCCTCTGGTCCTCGCCCACGCGCGGGCCTTGCTGACCAGCACGCCCGAGGGCGAGACGGCGTACATCGACGCCGATCTGTACGACCCGGAGGCGATCCTGCGGGAGGCCGCGAAGACGCTGGACCTCTCGCGGCCGGTGGCCCTGATCATCCTCAACACCCTCGGCCATGTGGCCGACCACCGGCAGGCCCGCGATCTGGTCGCGCGGCTCATGGCCGGTCTGCCGTCCGGGAGTTACCTGGTGATCAGCGACTCCACGGCCACGAGCGAGGGCATGATCGCGGCGTCGAACGAGTACAACAAGAGCGGCGCGATCCCCTACTACGTACGTGATGTCGAGGAGATCGGCGCCTTCTTCGACGGCCTCGAACTGCTGGAGCCGGGTGTCGCGCAGGTCACGCGGTGGCGCGCGGAGACGGAGGAGACGACGCCGGTGGACGCGTACGGGGCAGTGGCCCGCAAGCCGTAACCCCCGGCGGCCAGCACCCCGCGCCCAGTACCGAGCACCCAGCACCGGGCACTCAGCCCCCACCGGAAGGACACAACCCCATGGCGGTCATCCACCACACCGAACTCAAGCCGACCAAGCTGGAGTTGCTCAGCTCCTGGCTGCCTTCCCGGCCGTGGTACGCCGGTTCGGGCGAACCGGCGCTGGTCAAGGCCGGCGGTTTCCGGCTGGACGATCCGCAGGGGGAGGTCGGGATCGAGTTCATCGTGGTCACCGACACGTCCGGCGCCGAGCCGGCCACCTATCTGGTGCCGCTCACCTATCGCGGTGCCCCGCTCGACGGGGCGGAGCACGCCCTGGTCGGCACCATGGAGCACGGGGTGCTGGGGCGGCGCTGGGCCTACGACGGCTGCCAGGACCCGGTGCTCGCGGCCCAGTTGCTGGCGCTGATCGAGGGCCGGGCCGAGGCGCAGGACCAGAACACCAGCGACCTCCCCGACCGGGACATCGCCCGCTCCTACACCGGTACGCGCCCCACCCCCATCCCCTCCCCCGCCCTCACCGCCCCCGCCGTCGATGACGAGGACGGCACCGAGCTGCCCGCGCCGCAGGGCATGAGCCTGCGCCTGCACCGCGTACTGCGCCCCGCCCCGGACGGCGCGGCGGCCCTGCCGCCAGAGGTGACCGGCCAGGTCACCGGCTCCTGGCAGGCACCGGACGGCTCCCGCACGCGCAGCCTGTACGCCACCTTGCGCACCGGAGCCCGCGCCTAGGGCGTATCCGCGACGTCCCGCCTGCGGCCCCTCCCCCGCATGGCTCAAAAGCGCTCAACCGCTGCGCCGCAGGCAACCCGTCCGCCTGCCGCCGTGTCCCTTCCGCCGAAGATCGACGATCCCCGACGGAAGGACGCACCCAGTCATGCGAGCATCCCGCAGGCTGCGCCTCGCACTGGTGGGAGCGGTCGCGCTCACCGCGACATCGCTCGCGGCCACCGCACTGGCCGCCCCGGCCGCTCCCGCCTCCGCCCCGGCCGCGGGCGGCCACAGTGCGACGCGGGAGGCGATGGACGCCGCCGTGAAGAGCGGCGCCCCCGGTGTCGTCGGGCAGGCGAAGGACATCTACGGCACCTGGAAGGGCTCGACGGGCGTCGGCGACCTCAGGACGGGGCGGCCGCGCTCGGCCGACGAACACTTCCGCATCGGCAGCATCACCAAGACGTTCGTCGCCACGGTGCTGCTCCAGCTGGAGGCGGAGGGCGAGCTGTCGCTGGACGACAAGGTCGACACGTGGCTGCCCGGCGTGGTGAGGGGCAACCTCCACGACGGCCGCCACATCACCCTCCGCCAGCTCCTCAACCACACCAGCGGCGTCTTCAACTACCGCGACGACAGCGAGTTCGTGCGGACGTACATGCTCAAGGACGCCTTCTTCAAGACCCGTTACGACACGGTCACCCTCGACCAGCACGTGAAGTACGCCATGGCGAACAAGCGTGACTTCGCGCCGGGCACGTCCTGGAAGTACTCGAACACCAATTACTCGCTGGCCGCGATGGTGATCGAGAAGGTCACCGGCAACGCGTACGGCGATGAGATCCGCCGCCGCGTCATCGAACCGCTGCGCCTGCACGCCACCTCCGTCCCCGGTGCGGACCCGCGGGTGCCCCGGCCGAGCAGCCGGGCCTACGCGAAGCTCGCCGAGTCCGCGGACGGCCCGAGCCACGACGTCACCGAACTGAACGCGACACGCGCAGGCGGCGGGGGCGACATGATCTCCGACGCCGCCGACCTGAACCGCTTCTTCTCGGCCCTGCTGCGCGGAAAACTGCTGCCCAAGGAGCAGCTCGCCGAGATGAGGACGACCGTCGAGGCCAAGGGGCTCCCCGGGGCCCGCTACGGCCTGGGCATCGCCGCGCGCGAGCTGAGCTGCGGCGTCGAGGTCTGGGGCCACCACGGCGGCATCACCGGCTGGACCTCGGAGGCGGTCACGACGGCCGACGGCCGCCACTCGCTGGCCTTCAACTTCAACGGGGACTGGTCCGGGGACAGCGACGCGGTGATCGAGGCGGAATTCTGCGGCTAGGAGGGCTATCGCGGATCAGGCGTCCACCAGCCCCCGCTCCTCGTCGTACGCCGCCCGGGACTCGGCGATCGTCACGCGGTGGCGTTCCGCCCAGCCCGTGAGGCGCAGGAGCGTGCCGTGCAGTTCATGGGCCACCGGGGTCAGTTCGTACTCCACCTTCGGGGGGACCGTGGGGTGCACGGTGCGCTTCAGGAGGCCGTCCCGCTCCAGATTGCGCAACGTCAGCGTCAGCATGCGGCGGCTGATGCCCTCGATGGCGCGCTCCAGTTCGGTGAAGCGGATGGGGCCGTGGGCGGCCGCGATGAGGATGGGGACGCTCCATTTGCCGACCACCCTGTCAAGAACTTCCCGGACCGGGCACGCCTGCGCGTTCACGACCTGCGAGGTAACACCGGTGTTCCCCTGGGACATCGAAGTGCCTCCTTCTGCCCGGCGCCGCGGGCCTCCACGATGAACTCCGTTACAAGTCGTGCACCTTTGCAGGTCAGAGGCGCTCATTACGGAGGTTGTCACCATGTCCCACGCCGTGTCCGAGGTCAACACCCCAGCGCCGTCGCGGCGGTCGCCGGCACCCCGCGGGACCGCGTCGCCCTGGGCCTCGCTCGCGGTCCTCTCCTCGGGCCTCCTGATGACCATCATCGACGGGAACATCGTGACCGTCGCCATGCCCGCCATCCAGGCCGACCTCGGCTTCTCCGCGGCCGGGCTCGCCTGGGTCGTCAACGCGTATCTGATCGCCTTCGGCGGGCTGCTGCTGCTCGTCGGGCGGCTCGGGGACCTCGTGGGGCGCAAGCGCATGTTCGTGACGGGGCTGGGGCTCTTCACCCTCGCCTCCGTCCTGTGCGGTGTCGCCACCGATCAGGGCGTGCTCGTCGCCGCCCGCGCCCTGCAAGGCGTCGGTGGCGCGATGACCTCGGCCGTCGTACTCGGCATGCTCGTCGCCCTCTTCCCCGAGCCCCGCGAACGGGCCAGGGCCATCGCGGTGTTCAGCGCGGTCGGCGCGGCGGGCGGCGCGCTCGGCACGTTCCTCGGCGGAGCCCTGACCGAGGCCCTGAACTGGCACTGGATCTTCCTGATCAACCTGCCCATCGGTGCCGTCGCCCTGGTCGCCGCCGTACGCGTCCTCGACAACGACCGCGGGTCCGGGCTCGGCCAGGGCGCCGACTACCCCGGCGCCGCCCTCATCACCGGCGCCCTCATGCTCACCGTCTACACGATCGTCACCGCCGCCGAGCACAGCACCGCCGTCACCGTCGTCCTCTCCGTCGGCGCCCTTCTCCTCTACGCCGCCTTCGCCCTCCGTCAGGCCCGCGCAAAAAAGCCCCTGCTGCGGCTGCGCCTCTTCCGCTCCCGCGTCCTGACGGGCGCCAACGCCGTGCAGATGCTGATGATCGCCGGGATGTACGGCTTCCAGTACATCGGCGCCCTCTACCTCCAACGCGTCCTCGGCTTCGGCGAGTTGCGGACCGGCGTCGCCTTCCTCCCCGCGCCCATCGCCATCGGCGTCCTGATGCTGGGCCTGTCCGCGAAGGTCATCGGCCGCTTCGGCGCCCACCGCACGCTCCTCGCGGGCCTCGCCCTGATCACGTCCGGCCTCGCGCTCCTCGGCCGCCTGCCCGCCGACGGTTCGTACGTCCTCGACGTCCTGCCCGCCATGCTGCTGCTCGGCGCGGGCTTCGCCGCCGCCATGCCCGCCGTGACGGGGCTCGCGATGGGCGCCGCCGAGGAGGAGGACGCGGGCCTGGCCTCCGGTCTCTTCAACACCACCCAGGTGGTGGGTGGTTCGCTCGGTCTCGCCATTCTCACCACGCTCGCCGCGAGCCGCACGGAATCGCTCACCGGCCGGGGCGCGGACGCCCTCGCCGCCACCGCCGACGGCTACCGGCTGGCCTTCTGGGTCGCCGCCGGCATCGCCGCCGCGGGCCTCGCCCTGGCCGCCGCGATCCTGCGCCCCTCCCGGGACGGGCAGTAATACCCTCTCTCCCCACCGGGCGAGCAGGGGCCCGCTGGCCCGTCCGGGGGGTGTATCCCCGGACTCCGTGTGTGCCGCACGGCGGCGCCCCGGCTCACGGCGCGGGGCGTGAGAACTTGGCTCACATGACTCCTCCCCCACACCCGGACCAGCACCCGGATCCGGCCCCGGACCCGGAACCGGAGCCCCACGGCACCTCAGGAATCCAGCCCGGCGGCGGCGTGCCACCGGGCGAGACCCCGCCCGCCGAGGGCGGCATGTCGGGGGCCGGACCCGCCCACGATCCGCCGAAGGGGTGGTCGAAGGGCCCCCTGGCCCTGATCCTCGGCCTCTCCGTGCTGATCGCGGCGTTCTTCCTCGTCTACGCCCTCGTCCTGCTGCTCTGACGCCGACACCACACCGGTTGCCCCGCGCGGATCTCCGCCCAGACGGTCTTGCCGACCTGCCGCGCCGCCACACCCCACTCCGCGGCCAGCGCCGCCACGATCACGAGCCCCCGGCCCGACTCCTCGTCGGGCTCCGGGGGTTCGGGCGTCTGTGGGGGCATACGTTCGGTCCGCGTGTCCGTCACCTCGATACGGAGCGTGTCGGCGCTCAGTGTCAGGCGCAGCTCGAAGTCGCGGCCGGGCACGCGTCCGTGCGTCGCGGCGTTCGCCCCCAGCTCGGCGATGATCGCCTCGGCGGTGTCGGACAGTTCGCTGTCGTACTCGATGCCCCAGCCGTTCAGGTGGTACCTGGCCAGGCGCCTCGCGAGGCGGGCGCCCCGGGGCGTCGCGCTGAGACGTTGCGTGAATTCCCGCGTCGCGGTGGCGGGTCGGGCTTGCGTTGGCATGACGCCCACCGTGGCCTCGCCGCGGCCCGTACACCAGCCACCAAACTCGTACGCTGAGTCAGCGTACGAGTACAAAGGGTGGACAGCGCGGGTAACGGTCCGTGACCATTGAGGCGTTGGCGGGGATCGGTACACGAGCGTCGGGGGTTTCCCGTGATGTCGTCAAGCAGCAAAGAGCCCGAGGCGTCGGACGGTCTGAAGACCTTCGGCGCGGTCCTGAAGAGCTTCCGCAAGCGGGCGGGGCTGACACAGGAAGAGCTGGCCAATGAGGTGGGGTGCTCCTCGCACTTCCTCGCCTCGATCGAGCAGGGCAGGAGGTTTCCGCCACCGGGCTTCGTCGACCGCTGCGAAGCGGCGCTGGACGCGTTCGGGACGCTGCGGCTCGCAGCGAATCAGCTCTCACGCAAGCCGGGGCTCGCGACCTGGTTCCGCCAGTGGGCCCGCCTGGAGCAGGAGGCGATCGCCCTCTATACGTACGAATGCCGGTTGATTCCGGGGCTGTTGCAGACCCCGGCGTATTCGCGCACGCTGTTCGTCAATCAGCTTCCGCCGCTGAATGACGAGCAGATCGAAGCGCAGCTGGCAGCCCGCTTGGAGCGACAGCGGCTCCTCACGGAACGGCCGAACACCTCGTACAGCTTCATCTTGGAGGAACATCTGTTCCTGCGCCGCATGGGCGGGCATGACGTCACCATGGAACTCATCGACCATGTGCTGGCGCTGGCCAAGCACAGGAACATCGAGGTGCAGATCATGCCGGTGGAGCGGGAAAGTCATGCGGGGATGGACGGCCCCATGCGGCTGCTTGAGACACCGGAGAACAAGTGGTTCGCCTACGCCGAGGGACAGGAGAGCGGCCAGCTCATCTCCGATCCGAAAGTAGTCAGCATGCTCCAGATGCGGTATGCCAAGATGCGATCACAGGCTCTCTCGTTCGAAGAATCTGTGAGCCTGCTGGAGCGGATGCGAGGAGCAAGATGAGCACCCCTGACCTGGCCTGGTTCAAGAGCAGCTACAGCAGTGGCGGTTCCGGCGACTGCGTCGAAGTAGCCCTCACCTGGCGCAAGTCGAGCTATAGCGGCGGTTCCGGTGACGACTGCGTAGAGATCGCCCCCTGCCCGGGAGCCATCCACGTACGCGACTCCAAGAACCCCACGGGACCCCAGCTCGCCCTGGAGCCCCGCGCCTGGGCGGAGTTCGTGGGCTACGCGTCCCGCGGCTGACGCTGGGTCGCCACCAGTTCCCTGGCCTCCTCGTCCGTCGCGACCGACGGCGGGGAGCCCTCCAGGGGCTTGCGCGCCGTCTCCTTCATCGCGGCGACCGCGATGATGCCGACGAGGCCCGCCAGCATCGTGTAGAACGCGGGCATCAGGTCGTTGCCGGTCGCGCCGATCAGCGCGGCGACGACCAGGGGGGTCGTACCGCCGAAGAGCGAGACGGAGATGTTGAAGCCGATGGAGAGCGAGCCGTAGCGCACGTCCGTCGGGAAGAGGGCGGGCAGCGAGGACGACATCACGCCGAGGTAGCAGACCAGCGCGAGGCCGAGGATCAGCAGCCCGGCGAAGACCGGTACCGTGCCGCCCTGCTTGATGAGCAGGAACGCGGGGAGGGCCAGGACGAAGAAGCCGACCGAGCCCGCCATCAGGACCGGCTTGCGGCCGATACGGTCCGAGAGGCGGCCCACCGAGTTGATGAGCGCCATCAGGATCAGCATGACGATGACGATCGACATCAGGCCGCCGGTCTCGCCGAAGCCGAGCTGGGTGAGGTACGTCGGCATGTACGACAGCAACATGTAGTCGGTGACGTTGAACGCGGCGACCAGCGCGATGCACAGCAGCATCGCCCGCCACTGGCCGACGAAGGAGTCCTTGAAGGACTTCTTCTGCCGCTCGGCGGCCGGGCCCTCACCCTCCTCCATCTTCTGGAACGCGGGCGACTCGTCGAGCTTCAGCCGCAGGTACAGGCCGATGAGGCCGAGCGGCGCCGCGACGAGGAACGGGACGCGCCAGCCCCACGACTGCATGGCGTCGTCGCTGAGCAGCATGGTCAGGGTGGTGACGAGGACCGCGGCGACGGTGTAGCCGATCAGGGTGCCGAACTCCAGGAACGAGCCCCAGAAGCCGCGGCGCTTGTCGGGGGCGTACTCGGCGATGAAGGTCGCGGCGCCGCCGTACTCCCCGCCCGTGGAGAAGCCCTGCACCATGCGGCACAGGACGAGGAGGACCGGGGCCCAGACGCCGAGGGTGGCGTAGCTGGGGATCAGGCCGATCGCGAGCGTGGCGCTCGACATCATGATCATGGTGAGCGCGAGGATCTTCTTGCGGCCGACGCGGTCGCCGAGCGGGCCGAAGAACATGCCGCCGACGGGGCG
The DNA here is from genome assembly GCF_000717945.1 of Streptomyces sp. NRRL S-920. Classification (NCBI taxonomy): domain Bacteria; kingdom Bacillati; phylum Actinomycetota; class Actinomycetes; order Kitasatosporales; family Streptomycetaceae; genus Streptomyces; species Streptomyces sp. NRRL S-920. The sequence continues at coordinate 101,901 of NZ_JODF01000005.1, read as the reverse complement.
TACGAGGAAGGCCGCGGCGAAGGTGGCGAGCGAGGAGAGGGTCTGCGCGGTCTCGTTCCCGGAGGGGAAGAACTCCTTGCCGATGATGACGGCGAGGTAGGCGTAGACGCCGAAGTCGTACCACTCCATGGCGTTGCCCAGCGCGGTCGCCTTCACCGCACGTTTGACCTGGGCCTCCTCGGTGACCGTGATGTCCGAGCGGCGCAGGCGCGGGTGTTTGCGGCGGTGGATGGCGCGGAACAGGGCGCGGTGGCGGGCGACGGCCTCCGGAGCGGGCGGTGCCGGTGTTTCTGCTGGTTCGGGCGCGCTCACTGTGCAGTCACTCTCTCGCGTCGGCGTCGGTCATCGTTGATCACTCGTCTGCCCTGTGGACGTCGATCAACACTGCCAACCGGCGGCTCGGAAAGAGCCGGACCGTTGGTCCTCGCGGCGGGGGCCTGAAGTCCTCGCGGGCAAGGACTTCCGGCCTACGGCGGCCCGTGACCCGTGCGAGGCGCATTCAGGCGGCGCCCGTTAGAGGCGGGGGGCGCGCGGGGGAAGAGATACAGCGGTATGTGCCGCCGCGCGCCCGCCCCCTCCCGACCGACGGAGCCCCCGATGCCCCTCCCCCGCCGCTTGTTCCTCACCGGCCTCGCCGGTACCGCCGCCGTCGCCTGTTCCGGCACCCCCGCGGACGGCGTCCCGGGCGCCCGGCGCACCGCCGCCGCCGACGCGGCCCGGCGGCTGCTGCCCCGCCACTGGAAACAGATCACGTTCCGTACCGTCCCGCCGAAGCCGGGCGCCGGTGACTTCTTCCAGGTCACCGGAGGCGGAGCGCGCGGCCGCATCACCGTCACCGGGACCACCCCCGCCGTCCAACTCACCGGCCTACGGCACTACTTGAAGCACACCGCCCGCGCCAACATCACCTGGGCGGGCAGCCGGACGGACCTGCCCCGCCGGCTTCCCGCCCCCGCCGAAACCCTCACCGGCCGGGCGAACACCCCGCACCGGTTCGTCCTGAACGACACCAACGACGGCTACACGAACGCGTACCACGGCTGGAGCTACTGGGAGCGCGAGCTGGACGTCCTCGCCCTGCACGGCTACAACGAAGTGCTCGTGTACGTCGGCGCCGACGCCGTGTACCACCGCACCCTCCAGGAATTCGGCTACGGCGACGAGGAGTTGAGATCCTGGATCCCGGCCCCCGCCCACCAGCCGTGGTGGCTCCTCCAGAACATGTCGTCGTTCCCGCACCCGGTGTCCCGGCAGCTCCTCGACGCCCGCGCCCGCCTCGGCCGCCGCATCTGCGACCGGCTGCGCGAGCTGGGCATGACACCGGTCCTGCCGGGCTACTTCGGGACCGTGCCGCCCGGCTTCAAGGAGAGGAACCCGGGGGCGAGGACGGTCCCGCAGGGCAACTGGGTGGGCTTCGCCCGCCCCGACTGGCTGGATCCGCGCACCGGCCACTTCGCGCGCGTGGCCGCCGCCTTCTACCGGACGCAGGACGATCTCCTCGGCCCGACCACGATGTACAAGATGGACCTGCTCCACGAGGGCGGCAAACCCGGTGACGTGCCCGTGGCCGAGGCGGCCAGGGGCGTCGAGAAGGCACTGCGGACCGCGCACCCGGGCGCCACCTGGGTGATGCTCGGCTGGCAGCACAACCCGCCGAGGACCATCACCGACGCCGTGGACAAGAAGCACATGCTCGTCGTCGACGGCATCTCCGACCGCTTCCCGCACATCACGGACCGCGAGGCGGACTGGGGCTCCACCCCCTACGCCTTCGGCTCCATCTGGAACTTCGGCGGCCACACCGCCCTCGGCGCCAACACACCGGACTGGGCCGAGCTGTTCGAGAAGTGGCGCACCAAGGAGGGCAGCACGCTCAGCGGCATCGCCCTCATGCCGGAAGCGGCCGACAACAACCCGGCGGCCTTCGAACTCTTCTCGGAACTCGCCTGGCGGACGGGGAGCCTGGACCTTGAGGAGTGGTTCGCCGAGTGGGCCACCGCACGGTACGGCGCCGCCGATCCGCACGCCGCCGCCGCGTGGGACGTCCTGCGCCGCACCGCCTACGGCACGACCCGCGCCGACAAGTGGGCCGAGGGCGCGGACGGCCTCTTCGGGGCGCGGCCCGATCTCGCGGCGAGGTCGGCGGCGTCCTGGTCACCGAAGAAGATGCGGTACGACCCGGCGGAGTTCGTCCCCGCGCTCGGCGAACTCCTGGCAGTACGGCGGGACTTGCGGGACTCCTCCGCGTACCGCCGCGACCTCCTCGACGTCGCCCGGCAGGCGCTGTCCAACCACAGCCGCGTCCTGCTGCCGCGCGTCAAGGAGGCGTACGACGCCAAGGACACGGCCCGCTTCGACCGGCTCACCAGCGACTGGCTCGATCTGATGGACCTGCTCGACCGGCTCGTCGCCACGGACTCCCGCCACCTCCTGGGCCGCTGGGTCGCGGACGCCCGCGCGTGGGGCGCCGACGCGCGGGAGCGGGACCAACTCGCCTACGACCAGCTGTCATTGCTCACCGTCTGGGGCCATCGCTCCGGGGCGGACGCCGGGCTGCGCGACTACGCCAACCGCGAGTGGGCGGGGCTCGTCGGCGGTCTCTACCGGCTGCGCTGGGAGCGCTACTTCGAGGAACTGCGGTCCGCGCTCACGGAGGACCGCGCACCCCAAAAGACCGACTGGTTCGCCTTGGAGGACGGCTGGATCCGCGACCCCGGCCGCCTGGCCACGCGGCCGACCGGTGACACATACGAGATCGCGGCACAGGTGCACGCCCGGCTGACCACGGCCCGGTGAGGCCTGCCCGTCACGGGGCGGGGACCTTGCGGACGGTGGTATCGCCGGGAGTCAGCCGCCGACCGTCCGCCGAGAGCACTTCCAACGCGCGCAGGGGCCGGCCCCCGCGGCGGTCGAGCAGCTCCGAATGCGGTTCACCGGGGGCGAAGAAGTTCTCCTCGCCCCACTGCCGCAGGGCCACGATGACGGGGAACAGCGCCTCCCCCTTGGGCGTCAGTACGTACTCGCGGTAGGCGCTGCCGTCCGAGGCGGGGACGGACGCGAGGACACCGCCCGCCACCAGCGCGCGCAGCCGCGCGGTGAGGATGTTCTTCGCCACGCCGAGGCTGCGCTGGAACTCCCCGAAGCGCCGGCTCCCGTCGAAGGCGTCCCGCACGATCAGCAGGGACCACCAGTCGCCGATCGCGTCCACGGACCGGGCGACGGGACATGCGCTGTCGTCGAAGCGGGTTCTGGTCACCATGGCGTTCCTCGCCTCCCTTGCGCCGATACCCGACTGGATCCGGTATCCGACCGGATCTGGTTGCAACATGCTACCAAAGCGGGTTACGGTCCCCTCCACCGACATTGGTAGCAACTTGAAACCAGATCTCCGGAGGGGCTCGTGCTCGTGCCGTCCCGTGGGTTGGTCACCCTGTTCGCGTTCGCCTGCGGGACAGCGGTCGCCAACGTCTACTTCTCCCAGCCGCTCCTGGTGACCATCGGCCGCGACCTCGCCATGAGCCCGGCGCTCGTCGGCAGCGTGGTCACCCTCACCCACGTCGGCTATGGGCTCGGCCTCTTCTTCCTCGTACCGCTGGGCGATATAGCCGACCGACGGCGGCTCGTCGTGGCCCAACTCCTGCTTCTGGTAGGGGCGTTGGCCGCAGTGGCCTTGGCTCCCACGGCGGCGGCCCTCCTCGCGGGCATGGCCGCGACCGGGCTCCTCGCCGTCGTCACGCAGACGCTGGTGGCCTTCGCGGCGTCGCTCGCACCGGCCGCCGAGCGCGGGCGGGTCGTCGGCCTGGTCACCAGCGGCGTGGTCATCGGCATCCTCCTCGCCCGCACCGCGTCCGGCCTCCTCGCCGACCTCGCGGGCTGGCGCTCCGTCCACCTCGCCTCCGCCTCGCTCACCGCCCTGCTCGCGCTGACCCTGTCCCGGGTGCTGCCGCGCCACGGCGGCACCGCGCCCGCGCGCCTGCGCTACGGACAGCTCCTGCGCTCCACGGTCACCCTGTTCGCACGGGAACCGCTGCTGCGGCTGCGGGCCCTGTTCGGGCTGCTGATCTTCGCCGCGTTCAGCACGCTGTGGAGCAGCGTCGCGCTGCCGCTCAGCGAGGCGCCGTACTCCATGTCCCACAGCGCGATCGGCGCGCTGGGCCTCGTCGGTGTCGTCGGCGCGCTGGCCGCGGGGGCGGCGGGACGCCTCAACGACCGCGGGCTCTCCCGGCGCACCACCGGGATCGCCCTCGCGCTCCTCGCCGCCTCCTGGCTACCGCTGGCCTTCGCCCGCAGCTCGCTCTGGTCCCTCTTCCTCGGGGTGGTCCTGCTCGACCTCGCCGTGCAGGCGGTGCACGTCACCAACCAGTCGCTGATCTACGCGCTGCGCCCGGACGCGGGCAGCAGGCTCATCGGCGGATACATGGTCTTCTACTCGATCGGCAGCGCAGCCGGGGCACTCGCGGCGACCTCGCTGTACGCGGCGGCGGGCTGGGGCGCGGTCTGCGCCCTCGGCGCGGGGTTCAGCTGCGCTGCGCTCGGGGTGTGGGCGGTTACCCGGCGGCGCCCTGTCCCGTCTCGGACGCGGGTCGGCTCGGGCTGACCTCCTCCAGGCGGCTGCCCCGCGGCACGGTGACGGACATGATGTCGCTGGGGGCGTCCAGTGCGATGCGGTGCCATCGCCCGCGCGGGACGACGACCGCCGTTCCCGCCGGCAGCTTGACCTCCTCCTCCTTCTCACCCGGCTGCTGCGGGCGGAAGTAGAGACGTATCCCGCCGCTGAGGCAGGTCACGATCTCGTCGGCGGCGGAGTGGACCTCCCAGTGATCGGCGTGGACGTCGGCAGCGGTCTCCGCATGGAACGTCATCAGCTGCCAGCCGTCCCGTTCGGTGTCGAACACGGGTTGCACGGCGCGCGCCTGGCCGTCCCGGTCGAGGTGGATGAAGGAGGCGAAGAGGTCGATCGGGGCAACAGTCATGGCGATACATCCGTTCTGCGGTCATCGTTCATGTGGTCAGGTGCGCGGCTCGGGGCCGGGCCGGCGGGCCCGGCCGCCTACGCGGTCAGCCGTACATCGCCACGCGGTACAGCGTCGCGAGCGCGGCGTCGATGGGGTGGGGCTGCGGTCTGCCGGCGGAGTCGAGCCTGTTCCACCGCTGCATGTTCACCGCGACCGCCATCTGCCGCTTGCCGTCGGCACGGATCATGGCCAGCGCTCCACCACCCCAGACCGTGCCGCCATGGCCCCAGAAGGTGCCCTGACCGGGACCCTCCATCGGGTGCATGCCGAGTCCGTAGTCGATCGTCTTCCCCTCCTGGGAGATGACCGGGACCGTGCGTTGCATCTGCGCCAGCGACGACGGGCTGACGATCTCCCCGGCCAGCAGCTTGCCGAAGAAGCGGTTGAGGTCCGCGACGGTCGATATCAGCGAGGCCGAGGGGCCCACCCATGACATGTCGTACACGCTGTAGTCGCGCGGCGGGTCGATCATGCCGAACCACGCCTCGTAGAGCTGCGAGTGCGGCCCGTTCACGTGGGATCCGGCGGGGAGTTCGGTGTCCTGGAGCCCGGCGCGCTCGATGACGTTGCGAGTGATGTACCGCTCGGCCGTCGTACCGGTCACCTCTTCGAGGAGTTCGACGAGGAGCAGGTAGTTGGTGTTGGAGTACAGCCCCGGAGCGCAGCCCGGGGGGCCGAAGGCGGGCGCGGTGACCCCCATCTCGATCAGTGCGGCGGGGTCGAACCGCGTGTACCGGTGGTCGTCCAGGCTCTGGGGCCCGGTGTCCGCGATGGCGGGGAACGCCTTGAGGGAGGGGTAGGCGTACGGGAGGTACTCGGCGAAGCCGCTGGTGTGGTTGAGCAGCATCCGGACCGTGATCGCGTCACCGCGCTCCCCGGGAACCAGCTTCGGAAGGTACCCGCCGATCGGCGCGTCGAGATCGATCCGACCGCTCTCGACCTGCTGGAGGACCGCGGCGGCGGTGAAGGTCTTGGTGATGCTGCCGACCCGGTGCCGCATATCGGCGGTGACGGGGCGGCCGGTGACGACATCGGCGACCCCGGCGGCACCGCGCCAGACCTGCTCACCGTCGCGCACCTCGGCGAACAGGCCGGGCATCCCGGCGCGGTGGACCTCTTCGATGGCCGCGTTCAACAGCGCGGAATCCAGGGGGTTCGTCACGTCTTGCGTCCTTTCGTCTTCCCCGGGCCGGGCACCGCGTCGGGCGCCCGGCCAGGGCAGCAGGGAACGAGCGGCGTGCCGGTCCGCCCGGCATGCCGATGTCCTCATTATGCACGCGGTGCGTGCAACGCCAAGTGCATAAGTTAGGCTGAGGTCCGACGAGAGGGGCACGATGGCAGGCCGAAGGCGTTGGTCAACCGAAGAGATCCTGGACGCGGCGGCGGAGCTGCTGCGCACGAGCGACACGGATTCGTTCAGCGTGCGCAAGCTGGCCGCGGCCCTCGGGACCGATTCCTCCAGCCTCTACCGGCACTTCCGCAGCAAGACCGAACTGCTGCGCGCTGTCGCCGACCGGATCCTGCTGGCCGCGGTGGACGGCTACCACCCCGAGGGCGACTGGAAGCAGCGCATCACGGCCCTGGCCCTTCGCGTGAGAGAGGCCTTCCGGCAGCAGCCGCAGCTCGCCGCGGTCTGGGGGCGCTACGCGTCGAGCGGCACCGGTTCCCGGCTGGTCATGGAAGAGGTACTCCAGGCCCTGCGCGCGGCGGGAGTGCCCGACGAGGAGATCCCGGCGCGCTACCACCGGATCGCGATCCTCATCGCCGCGCTGATCTCCTCCGAGGCAGGGGTCGGCGCCATCACCCCCGAGGAGCAGGAACAGGGCATGGAGCTGTTCCGCGTCGCGGTACTCGGCGCCGACCCCGAACGCTTCCCCGCCCTGGCCCACTTCGCCCGCGACGTCCGCCCCCTGGGGGTGGACCGCCGCGCCGCGTTCGAAGAGATCCTCGCGGCGCACCTCACCCACATCGAGGCGGATCGTTAGGGATTGAGCGGCGCGGGATTCAGCGGCGCGGGCACTCCTTCCACGCCATGTGGTACTCCGTGCTGATGTCGCCGTCCGTCGAGTCCATCGTCATCAGGCTGGTCCTCGCGGGGTCCGAGGTGCCCGCGTCCACGCGCAACTCCGTGTTGATGTTGAAGTTGCGCCGCTCCCCGCACGGCGCCCAGACCAGTTGCGCCCAGTCGGTCGTGTCGGTGGCCTGCCAGTTGTCGCTGTAGGCACCCTTGAACTCATGGGTCTTCGCGGCCGTGTTCGGTGACCCCTGGAAGTAGTACGAGGCCTTCTCGATGCCCTTGGCGCCCGGCTGGAGCGAGGCGTAGCCGCGGTAGTCCGCGCTGGCGATCGCGTAGGTGAAGCCCTGCGGCACGTACACGATGAGGTTGAGCTGGCAGTTCTTGCGGAACGCGGTGGGGTTCGCGCCCCCGCCCGCCTGGGCGAGGTAGTCGCTGTAGGTGACCGTGAAGGCCGTGTTGTCCTCGGAGACGGCGACGGCCGCGGTGCCGCGCGGGCAGCCCGAGCCGTTCACCGTGGCGACCTCGATCACGATCTTGTCCGGCGGCGGTTCGAGGGTCCCGGCCGGACTGTGCGCGGGAAGCGTCGAGCCGATCAGCGCCGCGACGGCGCCGCTCAGCAGCAGTGCACCAGCCATGGTTCTCCGTTCCATTGCGAAGGAGGGGGGTGGGAGAAGTGCCGTGGTGCGTGGAGCCGCGGTGCGTGAAGCGGAATGCGTGAGCGAGGGGAGCGTACGGACCAGGGGGAACGGCTGCCAGAGCGATGTCCGGCCATTTAGCCGACGCCAACTCGGCGCCGGGTAACGCCTCTTGACGGGTATACGCCGCCGCCAATCTCTGGTAGGAAACCTTCCTAACAGAACGCGGAACGACGAACTCCCCCTCCAGGAGGCCCTCGTGCAAACCCCCCACCCCACCCGCCGCACCCTCCTCACCTTCATGGGCGCCGCCGCCCTCGCGGGCCCGCTCATCGCCTCGCAGACGGCGACGGCGACGACGGCGGCGCCCCCGGCAGCGGTCGGCGCCCTAGGGCTCGACGATCCGGCGAAGAAGGAGATCGCCATGAAACTCGTCTGTAGCGCCGAGAACTCCAGCCTCAACTGGAAGGAGTACTACCGCTACATCGAGGACATCGGCGACGGCCGCGGCTACACCGCGGGCATCATCGGCTTCTGTTCCGGCACCGGCGACATGCTGGACCTCGTCGAGCTGTACACCCGGCGCAAGCCGGGCAACGTCCTCGCCAAGTACCTGCCCGCCCTGCGCGAGGTCGACGGCACCGACTCGCATGAAGGGCTCGACCCCACCTTCGTACGCGACTGGGAGCGAGCCGCCGGGGACCCGGCGTTCCAGAAGGCGCAGAACGACGAGCGCGACCGCGTCTACTTCAACCCGGCCGTCAAGCAGGGCAAGGCGGACGGCATCGGCGTACTCGGCCAGTTCTGCTACTACGACGCCATCGTGATGCACGGCGACGGCACCGACTCCACCAGCTTCCGCAACATCCGCGGCCGCGCACTGCGTTCGGCGAAGCCGCCGGCCCAGGGCGGCGACGAGGTGAAGTACCTCAACGCCTTCCTCGACGCGCGCGTCTGGGCGATGAAGCAGGAGGAGGCCCACGAGGACACCAGCCGGGTCGACACCGCGCAACGGGTGTTCCTCAGGAAGCGGAACCTCGACCTGGACCCGCCGCTGGACTGGAAGGTGTACGGCGACTCCTACCACATCGGCTAGGGAGGGCGGCAACGCGGAGCGTTGTCAACCGACGACAACGCCGCAGATCGGCGTGCCAGACCCCGCGGCCCGCGGCATGATCCGCCGGACAGGCCCTAGTAGGCGACACGGACGACCGCGCCCTTCTCCAGGGCTACCCATAGCGCCCCGTCCGGGCCCACGGTGATGCCGTGTGGTTCGGACGCCGGCGTCGGAAGCTCGTATTCCTGGATCACCGCCACCTGCAAGGGCGTTGACGTGATGCGGCCGACGCGGTTCGCTCCCCACTCGGTGAACCAGCAGTCCCCGGCCGCCGTCGCGACGACGGCGTGCGGCTTCGCCGTCCGGTCCGGGAGCGGGAACTCCTCGATTCGGCCGTCCACCGAGATCCTGCCGATCTGCCCGGCCATGATCTCGACGAACCACAGGGATTCCCCGTCGGAGGCGATCCCCACCGGCCCCGCGCCCTCCGTCGGCAGCGGATGGAGGTCGACGTGACCGTCGGTGCCGACGCGGCCGATCGCGTTCGCCTGGTTGAGGGTGAACCACAGCGCGCCATCGGGCCCCGGCGCGATCGCCGAGGGGAAGGCGCCCTCGGTCGGCAGGACGAACTCGGTCATCTCCCCACCGGTGTCGACGCGGCCCACGCGATCACTGTTCATCTCCGTGAACCACAGCGCGCCGTCCGGCCCCGACGTGATGCCGTAGGGCCCGCTCCCGGGCGTCGGCACCCGGAACGCCTCCGTCTTGCCGTCGACCGTGACGCGCCCGATGTGGTGGTCCTTGGTCCGGGCGAACCACAGCGCGCCATCGGGCCCCGGGGTGATGACGGTCGGGCCGCACTCCGGTGCCCCGAGACCGTACCGCGTGAACTCCCCCTCCACGGTGAGGCGGGCGACCTCACCGCTGCCGTTGAGGGTGAGCCACAGGGCGCCGTCGGCCCCGGCGGCGATTCCGTACGGACCGACGCCCTCGTCGGCCACCCGGATCTCGTGGAGGTGCGGGAGACGGCTGTCCGACTCGCCCGACACGTCTGACACGGCGGTTCCTTTCGGCGGGGGCCCGATCGGCGCGCGGGGCCCGGAGATCCTCGCCAGCTTCGCAGCCCCGCCGAGTCAGGTCGAGTCAGTATTGGTCACTTCACCGGCTGGCCCGGGATCCGCGTGTGCGCGATCTCTCCGCCCGGCTCCATCGGTGCCGTCACCTCGTCGTCGTCGCGGCCCCCGCCGATGTGGTTGAAGACGAGGTTCAGGAGCACCGCCGCCACACAGCCCGTCGAGATGCCCGAGTCGAGGATGATCTTCGCGGTCTCCGGGAACGCGTGGTAGAACTCCGGCGCCGCGATCGGGATCAGGCCGACGGCCAGCGAGACGGCCACGATCAGGACGTTGTTGTCCTTCTCCAGGTCCGCCTTGACCAGCGTCTGGATGCCGCTCGCCGCGACCGAGCCGAACAGGACGACGCCCGCGCCGCCGAGCACCGGGCGCGGCACGACCGCGATCAGCGAGGCCGCCATCGGACACAGGCCCATCAGGACCAGGAAGCCGCCGCCCACCGCGACCACGTACCTGCTGCGGATCCTCGTCATCGCGACCAGGCCGATGTTCTGGGCGAAGGCGCTGCACATGAAGCCGTTGAAGAGCGGGCTGACCGCCGAGCCGAGGCAGTCCGCGCGCAGACCCGCCGCGATGGTCTTCTCGTCGGCGGGGCGGTCCACGATCTCGCCGAGGGCGAGCATGTCGGCCGTCGACTCGGTCATCGAGACGACCATGACGACGCAGAGCGAGACGATCGCGGCGGCGGCGAACTGCGGGGCACCGAAGTGGAAGGGCGTCGGGAAGCCGACGATGTCCGCCTCACCGACCGGGCTGAAGTCCGTGACGCCGAAGGGGATCGCGACGAGCGTGCCGACGACCAGACCGAGCAGGACCGCGATCTGCTTGACGAAGCCGGTGGTGAAGCGGCGCAACAGCAGCACGATGACGAGCGTGATGCCCGCCAGGGCGAGGTTCTTGGTCGAGCCGTAGTCGTCGGCGCCCGGCACCGGGCCCTGCGCCCAGCCGAAGGCGACCGGCATGAGGGAGATGCCGATGAGGGTGATGACCGTACCGGTGACGACGGGCGGGAAGAACCGCACCATCTTGGAGAAGAACGGCGCCGCGATGAAGCCCAGCACACCCGCGACGATCACCGCGCCGAAGATGAGCGGGAGCGCGTCGTCCTTGTCGTTCGTCGAGTCGACGACGGCGAGCATGGGCGCGACACCGGCGAACGTGACGCCGTTGACGAAGGGCAGCCGGGCGCCGATCTTCCAGATGCCGAGGGTCTGGAGGAAGGTGGCGAGGCCCGCGGTGAACAGACAGGCGCCGGTCAGGAAGGTGAGTTCCTTCGCGGAGAGGCCGACGGCCGCGCCGACGATGAGCGGCGGGGCGACGACGCCCGCGTACATGGCGGCCACGTGCTGGAGGCCGGTGGTCGCCATCTTCAGGGGCGGGAGCTTCTCGTCGACCGGGTGGATGCCTTCCGGTCGTATGGCCCCCTCGTCGGAGTCGGGGTCCGGGGTGGTGCCTTGCTTGGTGAACCTGGGCTGAGTGGCCACGGTGGCTCCTCCGGTTGTTTTCCAGCCCCGGCTGGGCGCCGGCACTTTTCGCTTCTGGGAGGTGGGGGGTGGTACTTGGTGCAAGGACTTGCTCGGTGGTGCGGTGGTGGAAATGCGCCCAGGTAGTACTGACCGCCCCGGGAACGTGAAGCTTTGGGCCACGTTCCGGGGCGGCACTTGAGCAGCCCGCTCGGCTGCTCAAGTCCGGTCAGGGGCCGTCCCCCCTGACCGGAGTTCTTGGGTTCAGCTCTCGGCGGCGATCCGCGCGAGGCGCTGCGCCTCCTCCCGCGTGGAGCGGGCGATGGCGTCCTCGTCGGCGTGCAGCAGACGGCCGTTCTCGACGACCGGCCTGCCGTTGACGAGGGAGAGCGTGACCGGGGCCGCCGCGCCGAAGACGATGGCGGTCACCGGGTCGGCGATCGAGGAGTGCCCGATGCCGTCGATCTTCCACAGGACGAGGTCGGCGAGCTTGCCGGCCTCAAGGGAGCCGATCTGCGTGGCCCGGCCGAGGACCTGCGCGCCGCCGTACGTGCCGAGGCGCAGGGCCTGACGGGCGTTCAGGGCGGCCTCGCGATGGGCGCCGAGGCGGTTGATCAGCAGGGCGTTGCGCAGCTCGGTGTGGAGTTCGCCGGACTCGTTGGAGGCGGTGCCGTCGACGCCGAGGCCGACCGGGACGCCCGCCTTCAGCATGTCGGGGACGCGGGCGATACCGGCCGCGAGGCGCGCGTTGGACGACGGGCAGTGGGCGACGCCCGTGCCGGTGCGGGCGAACGCGGCGATGTCGGAGTCGTTCATGTGGACGCAGTGCGCCATCCACACGTCGTCACCGAGCCAGCCGGTCGACTCGAAGTAGTCGGTGGGGCCCATGCCGAACAGCTCGTGGCAGAACTTCTCCTCCTCGACCGTCTCGCTGCCGTGGGTATGCAGACGTACCCCCAGGCGGCGGGCCAACTCGGCGCCCTGCTTCATGAGTTCGGTCGACACCGAGAACGGTGAGCAGGGGGCCACGGCCACCTGCGTCATCGCGTCGAAGGAGGCGTCGTGGTGCTTCTTGACGGTCTCCTCGGTGGCGGCGAGCGCACCCTCCAGGGTCTCCACGGCGAAGTCCGGCGGCAGACCGCCGTCCTTCTCGCTGCGGTCCATCGAGCCACGGGCCAGGGTGAAGCGCACGCCCATCTCGGAGGCGGCGCGGATGATCGACCCGGAGAGGTCGCCGGAGCCCTTGGGGAAGACGTAGTGGTGGTCCATCGCGGTGGTGACACCGCCGCGGGCCATCATGCCGAGGGAGCCCTGGGCGGCCGCGTACGTCATCTGCTCGTCGATGCGCGCCCACGTCGGGTAGAGCGCCACCAGCCAGTTGAAGAGGTTGTGGTCGGTGGCCAGACCGCGGGTGATCCACTGGTAGAAGTGGTGGTGGGTGTTGACCAGGCCGGGCGTGGCGAGGTGGCCGGTGCCGTCGACACGGCGTACGACGTTCTCCAGGCCCTCGGGGGCCTTGCCCGCGCCAATGGACTCGATCTTGTTGCCCTTGACGACGATGTGGCCCGAGGCGTACTCGGTGTCCTCGGCGTCGACGGTCGCGATGGCGACGTTCTCGATGACGATGCGGTCTACGGCGCTGCTGTCGGGGGTTGCCGGTGCTGCCATGGTGCTTCCTTACTCTGTGAGTGGCGTGGGGGTCCCCCCTGCTCCTTATGAGCTTGGGGGAGGGCACGGCATGACCCTAGGAAGATTTGAGTGCCGCGGCCGCGTTGGCGCTGCCACGGGTGCCGAGATGGTGGAAGAACAGGTTGAGCGAGACCGCGACGAGCGCGCCGGCGCTGATGCCGGAGCCGAGCACGGTCTGCGCCCAGGCCGGGAAGTCCGCGTAGAAGGTGGGTGCGGCGAGCGGGATGATGCCCGCCCCGAGCGACACGGCCACGAGGACGATGTTGGAGCTGTCGTCCAGGCCCGCCTCGGAAAGCGTGCGGATGCCGCTGACCGCGATGGAGCCGAAGAGGACGATGCCGGCGCCGCCGAGGACCGGCATGGGGACCACGTTGACGACCGCGCCGAGCACGGGGAAGGCGCCGAGGACGATGAGCGCGGCGCCCGCGGCGGCGACGACGTAGCGGCTGCGGACCCGGGTCAGCGAGACGACCCCGACGTTCTGCGCGAAGGCGGAGGTCGGGAAGCCGCCGAAGACGGGGCCGACCAGGGTGGCGATGCCGTCGGTGCGCAGGCCGCGGGTGATGGTCCTCCCGTCGGTCCTGCGTTCGCAGATCTCGCCGAGGGCGAGCATGCCGGCCGCCGACTCGGTCATCAGGACCAGCATGACGATGCAGAGCGAGAGGATCGCGGCGGGCTGGAAGACGGGGGCGCCCGCCGCGAACGGCGTGGGCAGCGCGGCCAGCGGCGCCGACTGTACGGAGGTGAAGTCGGCGAGGCCGAACGGGATCGCGGCCAGGGTGCCGATGAACATGCCCGCCAGCAGGGCGACTTGCTTGAGGAAGCCGCGCCCGAAGCGCTGGAACATGAGGATGACGACGAGGGTGAACGCGGCGAGCGCGAGGTACTTCATGTCGCCGAAGTCCGGGTGGGTCTCGTCGCCACCTTGGGCCCACTTGACGGGGACGGGCATCAGCGTGACGCCGATGAGCGTGATGACGACGCCGGTGACCAGCGGCGGGAAGAAGCGCAGGAGCTTGCCGAAGAAGGGGCCGACCGCCAGGCAGAAGACGCCCGCGACCATCACCGCGCCGTAGATGGCCGGGAGTTGCTCGCCCTTGGCGTTGGTCTCGGCGATGGCGAGGATCGGCGCGATACCGGCGGAGGAGGCGGCGTTCACGAACGGCAGGCGGTTGCCGGCGAAGCCCTTGACGCCGAGCGTTTGCAGGAGGGTGGCGAGACCGGCGATGAGCAGCCCGGCGGCGATGAGCCGGGTCTGGGCCACGGTGTCCAGGCCGCAGGCCTGGCCGATGATGAGCGGAGGGGTGACGACACCCGCGTACATGGCGGCGATGTGCTGGAGCGCGGCGGGGACGAGCCGCGAGGGGTGGAGCTTCTCATCCACCGGGTGACAGTGGGGCGTTGACTCCCCGTCACCTACGGGTGGGGTGGAACATGGACCGTCTGCCGGCCCCTTTGCAGGCTGTGCCATTGCTGTTCCCTCCGGTGTGGCGCGCCCCCTCCCACTGCGGGGAGGAGGGGGCGCGCGTCCCGCGTCAGAGGTTGGTCATGTCGACCGGGATCTTCGGCTCGACGCCGTCCCGCAGGATGGTGGCCTCGATGAGGCCGTACGGGCGGTCGGCGGCGTAGTAGACGGCCCCGTCCTTGGCTTCGTTGTCGAGGCCGAAGGGCGTCAGGTCCTGACGGAAGTGGTGCTTGTTGGGCGCGGAGAAGCGGATCTCGTCGATCTCGCTGCGGTTGTTGATGACCCGCGAGCCCATCTGGTACAGCGTCTGCTGGAGGGAGAGCGAGTAGGTCTCCACGAAGGCGTGCAGGATGTGCTTCTTCGCCTGCTCGTAGCTGCGCTCCCAGCTCGGCATGCGCTGCTCGTCGCTGGTCCAGTTGTGCCGCCACCACGTGGACAGGGAGGTGGCGAGGATACGGTCGTAATCCTCTTGCAGCGTCGTGTACTTGTCCTTGATGTAACCCCAGAACTCGGAGTTCGTGGAGTTCATCACGGTGAGGTCCTTCAGGCCCGACAGGACCTCGAACTTCTGGCCGTCGTACGTGATCTGGGCGAGCCGCGTCTCCTGGCCCTTGCGGACGAAGGAGTGCTTGACCTCGTCGGCGCCGATGAACTTGGAGTTGCTGTCGGAGCCGCCGATGCGCTCCCAGGCGTACTCCTCGATGCGGATCCGTGCGCGGTGGATCGAGGGCTGGCTGTCCACGAAGTGCCGGGCGAGGTGGATGCCGTACTGCTCGGCGGAGTCGATGCCGTACTCCTTGGCGAACGCGAAGCAGGTGTTCTTCGTCGTGTCCGTCGGCAGGCAGTTGGCGTTCGAGCCGTTGTAGTGGACGTCGTCCAGGTCACCGGAGAGGGCGACGGAGACGTTCAGGTCCTTGATGTGATGGGTGTCGCCGTCCCGCGTGATCTTTACGACCCGGTTCTCAGCCTTGCCGTACTGGTTCTGTCCCAGAATGGTGGGCATGTCTGCTAGCTCCCTCGGTAAACGGAGTAGCCGAACGGGTTGAGCAGCAGCGGTACGTGGTAGTGCTCGCCCGGCGTGACGGCGAACGTGATCGCCACCTCCGGGAAGAACGCTCCGGTCGTGCCGCTGTCCCGATTCGCGGGGGCGTCCTGCTGCGCCTCGGCTTGCTGGTTGTTCTGCTTCTTCGGCTTCAGGAAGTACGCCTCGGTCTCGAAGTCGAGACGTACGTGGGTCACGCCTTCCGGCAGCGCCGGCAGGTCCTTGCAGCGCCCGTCCGCGTCGGTCGCGCTGCCACCGAGCGCCTCCCACCGCGCGTCCCGGCCGACGCGGGCCGAGAGGGAGATGGCGACGCCCTCCGCGGGGCGTCCGAGGCTGGTGTCCAGGATGTGCGTGGACACCGAGGCGGTGGTCTCCGTACTCATGCGCTCTCTTCCTCTTTCCACTCTTCGACGAGGCGGGTCAGGCGGATGCGGTTGATCTTGCCCAGTTCGGAGCGGACGATCTCGCGCTCCTGCTCGGGCGAGTTGCCGATCCGTTCCTTGACCGCGTCCCGCATCTGCTCGCCGGTGCGTCCGGTGGCGCAGATCAGGAAGACGTGGCCGAACTTCTCCTGGTAGGCCAGGTTCAGTTCGAGCATCTCGGCCTTCAGCTCCTCGGAGGCGCCCGCCATGCCCCGCTGCTCGCGGGACGAGGTCGGGTCCCCCGGCTTCGGGCGGCCGATCGGCGGGTGTCCCGCCATCGCCTCGGCCAGATCCTCCGCGGTCAGCTCGGCCATGGCGGCGTCGCTCGCGGCGAAGAGGTCCTCGACGGTGGCGTAGGGGCGCCGGGAGAGCAGCTTGCTTCCCCAGGCCGATGAGGCGCAGGCCTCGTGGAGCGCGGCGGCGGCCACGGGCTCCGTGGAGGCGTTGAACCGGGCGAGGCCCAGGGTCGTACTCGAAGTCACGGGTACCTCCGTGGCCTTGTGCGGGTCGGGCTGCGGATAGCTAACGCCAGCCGAAACACCACGTCAACACTTTGTTGAAAACTTCGAGTAACAAAGGCCGCCGTCCGGTTAACGGAAGGCGGCCTTCTTGCCGGATAGCGACCTTTTGGGAGGTCGGGCGGGGGCAGCTCCCGCCGCCGGGCCGGGGGCTCCCGCCTCGCGCTCAGGTCGAGCGGTTCAGGTAGTTGTACACCGTAAAGCGGCTGACGCCGAGGGCGGCGGCGACCGTCTCCACGCCGTGGCGGACCGAGAAGGCCCCTCTCGCCTCCAGTATCCGCACGACCTCCTGCTTGGCCTTGCGGTCCAGCTCGGCGAGCGGCCGGCCCTGCTTGCGCTCCAGGGCGAGCAGGATGTGGTCCAGGGAGTCGGCGAGCTGCGGCAGCCGTACGGCCACCACGTCCTCGCCCTCCCAGGCCAGGACCACGTCGTCGGTCCCCGCCTGGTCCGGCGGCATCAGCTCGCCACCCATGGCGTCCACCAGCGGCTTGACCGCGGTGACGAAGGGGTCGTCCCCGAAACTGGTCACTTATCCGCCTCCCCGGACCGCCGCGGCTCCCCCGGTTCGCCCGGTTCACCCGGCTCGGCCGGTTCACCCGGCTCGCCGAGCACGTTGACCTGGAGCGAGACCCTGGTGGCTCCCGCGCCCAGGGACTGGCGCAGCATCGCGTCGACGGCGGTCAGGACCGCGTCGACATCACCCTCGGCCGTATTGCCGAAAGGCCCTACGTCCACCGCGTCCAGCGGGGCCCCCTGGATGACCTCCCGGGCCACCAGCGCATGGGCCGGGGCCTCGTCGAGGTCGAAGGGTTCGGTCGTGAACTCCACTCTCAATCGCACGCGGCCAACCTACTGCCGGGGCGGGATTTTTCGGCAACCCCCTCTTGACAGCTTCCGCGAACCGCAGGCAGTCTTCCATCAAGCAGAAATGAACTTCCGCAATACGGAAGGAGCGCGGAAGCCCCATGGGATACTCCGACCAGCGCTTCAATGTGAACCTGTCGATCCTCTTCACCGAGCTGCCGCTCCTGGAGCGCCCCGCGGCCGCCGCGAAGGCCGGCTTCGGCGCGGTCGAGCTGTGGTGGCCCTGGGTCGACGCCCCCACCCCCGAGCAGTCCGAGCTGGACGCCCTGAAAAAGGCGATCGAGGACGCGGGCGTCCAGCTGGTGGGGCTGAACTTCTACGCGGGGCAGCTGCCGGGCCCCGACCGCGGCGCCCTGTCGATCCCCGGCGAGGAGAGCGAGAAGTTCCGCGCGAACCTCGCGGTGGCGGCGGACTTCGCCCAGTCGCTCGGTTGCAAGGCGCTCAACGCGCTGTACGGCAACCGTGTCGACGGCGTGGACCCGGCCGTCCAGGACGAACTCGCCCTGGAGAACCTGGTCTTGGCGGCCCGTGAGGCTTCTCGCGTGGGCGCGGTGCTGCTCATCGAGGCGCTCAACGCGCCTGAGTCTCCCAGGTGCCCCATCGTGAGCGCGCCTGCGGCTGTCGCCGTCGTGGACAAGGTGAACGCGGCCACCGGGCTCGGTAACGCCAAGTTCCTCATGGACCTGTACCACCTGTCCATGAACGGGGAGGACTTGCCCGCGGTCATCGAGCAGTACGCCTCGAAGACCGGGCATGTGCAGATCGCGGACAACCCCGGGCGGGGGGCGCCGGGGACGGGGACCCTGCCCCTGGAGGCTCTGCTCGACCAGCTTCGCGCCGCGGGTTACGAGGGTTGGGTCGGCCTGGAATACAAGGCCGGTGACCGGCCCAGCGAGGAGTCCTTCGGCTGGCTGCCGGGGCGGGACTAGGCGCCGCTTCGCGGCGAATCTCTCCCACCCACCCACCCGTTCACCCCGCGTCAACTCCTCTGCGCAGGAACGACGTAGTACCGCAGTCAGAAAGGCACCCTCATGAGCAACCTCGCTGATTCCTCCCGCCCTACCCGCCCGGCGATCGCGTGGATCGGACTCGGCATCATGGGCTCCCCCATGTCCGAGAACCTGATCAAGGCGGGTTACTCCGTCACCGGCTTCACCCTGGAGCAGGACAAGCTGGACCGGCTCTCGGCCGCCGGCGGCACCGCCGCGAAGTCCATCGCGGAGGCCGTCAAGGACGCCGACATCATCGTCACGATGGTGCCCGCCTCCCCGCAGGTCGAGGCCATCGCGTACGGCCCGGACGGCATCCTGGAGAACGCGCGGTCCGGCGCGCTGATCGTCGACATGTCGTCGATCACGCCGCAGACCTCCGTCGACCTGGCGAAGGCCGCCAAGGAGAAGGGCCTGCGCGTCCTGGACGCGCCGGTCTCCGGTGGCGAGGCGGGTGCCATCGAGGCCGTCCTCTCCATCATGGTCGGCGGTGACCAGGCCGACTTCGACGAGGCCAAGCCGCTCTTCGACGCCCTCGGCAAGACCATCGTGCTGTGCGGTCCGCACGGCTCGGGCCAGACCGTGAAGGCCGCCAACCAGCTCATCGTCGCCGTCAACATCCAGGCGTGCGCCGAGGCCGTGGTCTTCCTGGAGAAGTCCGGCGTGGACCTGACGGCCGCGCTCGACGTCCTGAACGGCGGACTGGCCGGCTCCACCGTGCTGGCCCGCAAGAAGGACAACTTCCTGAACCGGGACTTCAAGCCCGGCTTCCGGATCGACCTGCACCACAAGGACATGGGCATCGTCACCGACGCCGCCCGCAACGTGGGCGCCGCCCTGCCGGTCGGCGCGGTCGTCGCCCAGCTCGTCGCCTCCCTGCGCGCCCAGGGTGACGGCGGCCTCGACCACTCCGCCCTGCTGCGCTCCGTGGAGCGCCTGTCGGGCGCCGAGCTGTAACAGCTCCCCATGAACTTCCGGGCCGCGGCGGCGCTGACACCTGTCCTGTCGCGCCCAGGCGCCGCCGCGGCCCGGAACCACAACCTCAAATTCAACAAACTGTTGACGTAGCAGTTCAGGGCTCCTTACGCTCCGAGCACCTCAGCAGTCACAGCACGGAAGGTCACCATGTCGAAGCGCGTGCTTACGACCGAGTCCGGCGCCCCGGTCGCCGACAATCAGAACTCCGCCACCGCCGGCGTCGGTGGCCCGATCCTGCTTCAGGACCAGCACCTCCTGGAGAAGCTGGCCCGCTTCAACCGTGAGCGCATCCCGGAGCGCGTCGTGCACGCCCGCGGCTCGGGCGCCTACGGCTACTTCGAGGTGACGGACGACGTCACCGGCTTCACCCACGCCGACTTCCTCAGCGAACTCGGCAAGCGGACCGAGGTCTTCCTGCGCTTCTCGACCGTGGCGGACAACCTCGGCGGCGCGGACGCGGTCCGCGACCCGCGTGGCTTCGCGCTGAAGTTCTACACCGAAGAGGGCAACTACGACCTCGTCGGCAACAACACCCCAGTGTTCTTCATCAAGGACCCGATCAAGTTCCCCGACTTCATCCACTCCCAGAAGCGCGACCCCTTCACGGGCAAGCAGGAGCCGGACAACGTCTGGGACTTCTGGGCGCACGCCCCCGAGGCCACGCACCAGATCACCTGGCTGATGGGCGACCGCGGCATCCCCGCCTCGTACCGCCACATGAACGGCTACGGCTCGCACACCTACCAGTGGACGAACGCCAAGGGCGAGGCCTTCTTCGTCAAGTACCACTTCAAGACGAACCAGGGCATCCGCTCCCTCTCCAGCGAGCAGGCCGCCGAGATCGCGGGCAAGGACCCGAACTCGCACCAGACCGACCTGCTCCAGGCGATCGAGCGGGGGGTGAACCCCTCCTGGACGCTGCACGTGCAGATCATGCCCGCGTCCGAGGCGGCGGACTACCGCTTCAACCCGTTCGACCTCACCAAGGTGTGGCCGCACAAGGACTACCCGCTCCAGCGCGTCGGCCGCCTGGTCCTCGACCGCAACCCGGACAACGTCTTCGCCGAGGTCGAGCAGGCCGCGTTCTCCCCGAACAACTTCGTCCCCGGCATCGGCCCCTCGCCCGACAAGATGCTCCAGGGCCGCCTGTTCGCCTACGCGGACGCGCACCGCTACCGCCTGGGCGTCAACCACACCCAGCTCGCGGTGAACGCCCCCAAGGCGGCGAAGGCCGACAACTACGGCCGCGACGGCCTGATGGCGTCCAACGCGTACGGCCGCGACCGCAAGAACTACGAGCCCAACTCGTACGACGGCCCGGCCGAGACCGGCCAGCCGCTCTCCGCGCCGCTCGCGATCGCCGGTTACACGGGCACGCACGCGGCCCCGACGCACACCAAGGACGACGACTTCTTCCAGGCCGGTGAGCTGTACCGCCTGATGTCCGAGGACGAGAAGTCGCGCCTCGTGGCGAACATCGCCGGCGGCCTCTCGCAGGTCTCCCGCGACGACGTCATCGAGAAGAACCTCGCCCACTTCCACGCCGCCGACGCCGACTACGGCAAGCGCGTCGAGGAAGCCGTCCGCGCCCTGCGCGAGGACTGAGGCACAGTCACACCCCAAGCTGCGCCGGTGAGTCGACGGGAGGTCTGCTCACCGGCGCTGAGCCCGCGCCGCTGTCACGAACCCGGATGAGGGGTGGTACGTGACACAGGCGGGCGGGCACGGTCCGCGGCGGCTCTGCGAGCCAGTGCGGTGGTCAAGGTCCGGCGGATTCCTTCTCGACCTGAGGGAGGGGAACCCACGGCCCGTCGCACCCGCCGCGGCCCCAACCCCCTCGCGGGGCCCACGAACTCCGCCCGGCAGCACGTATGCATGTTTCGCCAGTCGCGCGCCGTCGGGCGGCAACAACTCCACACCAGCACGAGCACCAGCACCAGGCCGGAGCGCCGGGGTACGGACGGTCCCGTACCCCGGCGCTCTTTCGTGCCGCCTCAGCTGATCGCCTCGCCCAACTCCAGTCGCGCCAGCATCCGTTCGAGCCGCGCGGTGCGGGTGGCGGGGGTCTTCGCCGTCATCAGGCGGTGCATGACCACATAGCGCTCCGACTTGCTGAGGGCCTCGAACGTCTTGTGAGCCGCCGGGCTCGCGGCGAGCGCGGCGGCCAGGTCGTCCGGCACGGTGGCGTTGCGCTGCGACTCGTACGCCGCGTCCCAGCGTCCGTCGGAGCGCGCCAACGCCACCTCGGCGAGGCCGGGTTCGCGCATGCGGCCCTCGGCGGTCAGCTCCTCGATCCGGTCAACGTTCACCTTCGACCAGAGGCTGCGCGGACGGCGGGGGGTGATCTTCTGGAGGTAGTGGACGTCGTCGTACGCCTTCCGGTGGCCGGTGATCCAGCCGTAGCAGAGCGCCACGTCGTTGACCTCCGCGGCCGTCACCGAGGCCACCCCCGAGCCCTTCTTGGCGATCTTCACCCAGACTCCCGGGGTGTCGCCGTGGTGCTCGTCGAGCCAGTCCTCAAGACGGGACGCGTCGGCGCAGGTCATGACCTTCAGGCCAGCAAGTGAATCCATCCGGCCACGCTACGCGAACAGGTGTGCCCCGCAGGGAACAGCGAGAAGGGGCGGCCCGCCCTCTCGGGTGGACCGCCCCTTCTCGCTGTGGCGGTGCTGTCAGTCCTTCGGATGTGGCGGGTGCTGTCAGACCTTCAGCGGGCGGATCGCCGTCGGCGCGTGCCCCGGCTCCGTCGCCAGCTCCTCGAACTCCTTGACCGCGCTGATGTCCGCGGTCGGGCTCATCGAGATGTTCGTGATGCGCTCCAGGATCGCCTCGACGACCACCGGCACGCGGTGCTCGGCCGCGAGCTTCTTGGCCTGCTCGAAGGCCGGCAGTAGCTCATCGGGCTCGGTGACGCGGATCGCCTTGCAGCCGAGGCCCTCGGCGACCTTGACGTGATCGACGCCGTAGACGCCCAGCTCCGGGGAGTTCTGGTTCTCGAACTCCAGGTTGACCTGGAAGTTGATGTCCAGGCCGATCTGCGCCTGCCGGATCAGGCCCAGGTAGGCGTTGTTGACCAGGACGTGCACGTACGGGATGCGGTGCTGCGCGCCGACCGCCAGCTCCTCGATCATGAACTGGAAGTCGTAGTCACCGGAGAGGGCCACGACCGGCGTCTGCGGGTCGGCCTTCGCGGCGCCGAGCGCGGCCGGGATGGTCCAGCCGAGCGGGCCCGCCTGGCCGCAGTTGATCCAGTGCCGCGGCCTGTAGACGTGCAGCATCTGGGCGCCCGCGATCTGCGAGAGGCCGATCGTGGTGACGTACCGCGTCTCGGGGCCGAAGGCCTTGTTCATCTCCTCGTAGACGCGCTGCGGCTTCATCGGGACGTTGTCGAAGTGCGTACGGCGCTGGAGGGTCTCCTTGCGCTCCAGGTGGGAGGCCACCCACTCCGAGCGGTCGGGCAGCTTGCCCGCGGCCTTCAGCTCCTTCGCCACCTCGACGAACAGCTCCAGGGCCGCCTTCGCGTCCGACGCGATGCCGTAGTCCGGCGCGAAGATCTTGCCGATCTGCGTCGGCTCGATGTCGACGTGCACGAACTTGCGGCCCTGGGTGTAGACATCGAGCTTGTAGCCGGTGTGGCGGTTGGCCCAGCGGTTGCCGATGCCGAGGACGAAGTCCGACTCCAGGAACGTGGCGTTGCCGTAGCGGTGGCCGGTCTGCTGGCCGACCATGCCCGCGTTCAGGTCGTGGTCGTCGGGGATGGTGCCCCAGCCCATCAGGGTCGGCACGACGGGGGTGTTGGTGATCTCGGCGAACTCGACCAGGAGGTCGGAGGCGTCGGCGTTGATGATGCCGCCGCCCGCGACGATCAGCGGACGCTCGGAGGCGAGGAGGAAGCCGATCGCCTTCTCGATCTGGGCGCGGGTCGCGGACGGCTTGTAGACCGGCAGCGGCTCGTACGTCTCCGGGTCGAACTCGATCTCGGTCTGCTGGACGTCGATCGGCAGGTCGATGAGGACCGGGCCCGGGCGGCCCGAGCGCATCAAGTGGAACGCCTGCTGGAAGATGCCGGGGACCTGCGCGGCCTCCAGGACCGTGACGGCCATCTTGGCGACCGGCTTGGCGATCGTCGCGATGTCGACGGCCTGGAAGTCCTCCTTGTGGAGCAGGTGCGTCGGCGCCTGGCCCGTGATGCAGAGGATCGGGATCGAGTCACCGGTCGCGGAGTACAGACCCGTGATCATGTCGGTGCCCGCGGGCCCCGATGTGCCGATGCAGACGCCGATGTTGCCCGGGTCGGACCGGGTGTAGCCCTCGGCCATGTGCGAGGCGCCCTCGACGTGACGCGCGAGGGTGTGGTCGATGCCACCGCCCTCCTTGAGCGCCTTGTAGAAGGGGTTGATCGCGGCGCCCGGCACACCGAACGCGTTGACGACGCCTTCGCGCTTGAGGATCTCAACTGCCGCGCGGGCAGCGGTCATACGAGCCATGGGGTTCTCCTGCTTCGACAGCTTCGACAGCTTTTCGGCTGCCGGATACGGCTGGCGGATCCGGCTCCCGTCGCGCCCCGCGGTGAGCTTCTGTTTCCGCATTGTGGAAAGAATGTTCTGCTATATGGAAGCAATGTAAGGGGGTGCGCCGGACAGCGTCAAGGGACGGGCCAACTTGCCCTCGGCGGGCGCCGGTCGGGTGGAGGATGGCGGGAGACGGCGCGAGGGGCGACGGTCGCCCCGCTGAGCGCGATGGCACGGTGCGCGGCGGCGCGCGGGCAGGCGGTGGTGACGATGGCGGACGGCGGCGTCCCGGTCCGGTGCCCGGACTGTCTGCGCGAGCATCTGTACGCTCCCTCGCCCCTGCCCTGCGCGTGCGGCGCCCCCATGACCGCGCCGGTGGCCAGGGGCGCGCCCGCGACGCCGGTCACCGAGCGGAGCTGGGCGGACGAGTGGGTCACCGTCCGCTGCTGGGCCTGCGGCCACCAGGGCCAGTGGCCGCGGCCGGAACTGGACTGCGACTGCGGAGCCGTCCTGCGCGTCCCCGTCGTCCCGGCACCCGGGGCACCGGTCCCGGACAGGTCCACTGCGGCCCCGGGCACGGCAGCCGGCGACACGGCCGCCCGCCCCCGCCCCGCCTTCCGGCCGGTGACCATCCGTGACGCCCGCGACGCCGTGACCGTGGCCGCGCTGTATCTGCGGTGGCTCGGCTACCTCAACACGCGCAGCGCCGCCCGGCGCCCGCCGTCGGGGACACGGATCACCGCGCGCGGGATGCTGGCCCAGGTCGACCCCGGGCTGCGCCGCACCTGCCTGCGCGACATCGAGTGCCTGTGGCTCACCGCCGTGACCGGCACCGACGACACCCCCACCACCTGCGCCTTCTTCTCCCTCGCCGGATATACGGACGAGGCGCGCGCCCGCGCGGACGCGCTCGATGTGCCGCTCTTCATCCTGGACCTCACGGGCACGCCTCAGCCGGTCAACAGCGCGGCGGACGACCTCATCGCGAACGGAGCGTGAGGCGCAAGGCGGACCCTTTTCGAATTGGCACACATGTTCGAGCTGGGAGTACGCTGGTCCCATGGCACGGCACCAGCTCCAAGGGTCACTCTTCGATCTGAGCGACGACACGCACCTGCGCTCCCTGGACGGAATCCGCAGGACGGTGCTCGGCGACGGGGCGTGGATCGACCTCCTGCCGGGCTGGCTCGCGGGCGCCGACGCCCTGTTCGAACGCCTCGCCACGGACGTCCCGTGGCAGGCCGAGCGCCGCCAGATGTACGAGCGGGTCGTGGACGTACCCCGCCTGCTCGCCTTCTACCGCGCCGGTGAACCACTGCCCCACCCCGTACTCGACGAGGCACGCCGAGCGCTTTCCGCGCACTACGCCACCGAACTCGGCGAGGAGTTCACGACGGCCGGCCTGTGCCACTACCGCGACGGGCGCGACAGCGTGGCGTGGCACGGCGACCGCGTCGGCCGGGGCGACCGCGAGGACACGATGGTCGCCATCCTCTCCGTGGGAGCCCCTCGCGACCTGCTGCTGCGCCCGCGCCGAGGCGGTGCGACGGTCCGCAGGCCGCTCGGGCACGGCGACCTGATCGTGATGGGCGGCTCCTGCCAGCGGACCTGGGAACACGCGGTCCCCAAGTCGGCGCGGGCCACCGGCGGACGCATCAGCGTCCAGTTCCGCCCGCACGGAGTGCGCTGACGGGCCTCCCCCTCCTTCAGCGCTCGCCGCGAGGCCTCAGCGCTCGCCGCGGGCCCTCAGGTGCAGCACATGCCGTACGAGGGCCAGCGCGGCCAGCGCCGCGACGAGCCCGCAGACGCCGGGCCAGCCGAAGGCGCCGTAGGACCGCGCCCCGAGCCAGGAACCGATGCTTCCGCCGAGGTAGGCGCACGTCATGTACGCCGTGTTGAGCCGGGAGCGCGCCTCGTCGCTCAGCGCGAAGATCCGCACCTGGTTGGCGACCATCCCCGACTGCATCGCCACGTCCAGGAGCAGCGACCCCACCGCGAGCGCCGTGAGGCCCACGGCCCCGCCGAAGCCGCCGAGCAGGAGGACGGCCGCCGCCGCGAGCACCGCGAGGATCGTGACCAGATTGACCGCGTCGGGCCCCCGCCGGTCCACCTGCCGCCCCGCGAGCGGCGTACAGATCATGGTCCCGGCGTTGACCAGGGCCAGCAGGCCGACCGCCGAGGCGCCAAGGCCGTAGACGGGACCGGTCAGCACCAGCGCGACGCCCGTCCACAGCGCGGAGAACCCGCCGAAGAGCATGGCCTGATAGAAGCCGGACCGCCGCAGCTCCGGTTCGGTGCGCAGCAGGTGGAGGGTCGCGCCGAGCAACGCGGGGTAGCTCTGCCGGGAGGGCGCGGCAGCCTTCGGCAGCGCGCGGGACAGCACGAGCGCGAGGAGCAGGGCGAGGGCGGCCGTCGTGAGGTAGGGGGCGCGCCAGCCCAGCCACTCGCCGAGGCTCCCGCCGAAGGCGCGGGACAGCAGCATGCCGCCGATCGAGCCGCTGAGGAGGGTGCCGGTGACGGCGCCGCGCCGCCCCTTGGGCACCAGCCCCGCCGCCATGGGCGCCACGATCGGCGCGATCACGGTGGTGACGCCGACGAGGACGCTCGCGCCGATGAGCGGCACGAGCCCGGGTGCGAGGCCCCCGCCGAGCAGGCCGAGTCCGGTGAGCGAGAGCAGCGTGACGAGGAGGGGCCGGCAGGGGAGGCGGTCGCCGAGCGGTACGAGGAGGAAGATCCCGCCCGCGTAACCGAACTGGGTCGCCGTCACCACCAGCGTGGCGGTATCGGCCGACACGCCGAGGCCGTCGGCGACCAACGGACTGACGGCCTGCGGGAAGTAGACATTGCCGACCGCGACCCCGCACACGACGGCAAGCAACAGCACCATGCCACGACCGACTCCAGCCGACGCACTGTCCCCCACGCCCGGCCCCGCGCCCGTCCCCTCGGCCGTCCCCGCGCCCGGCTTCCCTCCGGGCCGTTCACCGCGGCCGGTCGTCGCTCTCTCGATCACCGGCCCACGATCCACGCCCGGACCACGGCGGCACAACCATTTTTCACCGGGCCATACTCACCCCATGCAGATCCGCCCCGCCACCGTCGGCGAACTCCCCGTGCTCCAGAACATCGAACGCGCCGCGGGAGAGGCCTTCCGCACGCTCGGTATGGACGCCATCGCCGACGACGAGCCGCCCACGACAGCGGAGTTGGAGCGATTCCGCCGGGCGGGGCGGGCGTGGGTCGCCGCGGATGAGGACGGCACCCCCGTCGCGTACGTGCTCAGCGAGCCCGTGGACCACGCCGAGCACATCGAGCAGGTCACCGTGGACCCCCGCGCCGCCCGCCGCGGGGTGGGCCGCGCCCTGATCGAGCACGTGGCGGACCGGGCCCGCGCGCAGGACAGGGCCGCCCTCACCCTGACGACGTTCGCCGACGTGCCGTGGAACGCCCCGTACTACGCCCGCATCGGCTTCCGCCCGCTCGCGGAGGCCGAACTCACGCCCGGCCTCAGGAAGATCCGGGCGCACGAGGCGGAGCTGGGCGTCGACCGGTGGCCCCGCCTCTGTATGCGCCGCACCCTCACGGCGGACCTCACTCCCCGTACCGCTCCCTGAGTTCGATCTTGCGTACCTTGCCCGAGACCGTCATCGGGAAGGAGTCCAGGATGCGCAGCGCGGCCGGGATCTTGTAGTGGGCCAGCTTTCCCTTGCAGTAGGCCCGGAGGTCCTCCAGCGTCAGGACCTCGTCGGGGTTCCGCAGGATCACGCAGGCCAGCGGCACCTCGCCGTACCGCTCGTCGGGGACGCCCACCACCTGGACGTCGGCGATCCTCGGGTGGCCGTACAGGAACTCCTCGATCTCGCGGGGGTAGATGTTCTCGCCGCCCCTGATGATCATGTCCTTGATGCGGCCGACGATCCGGACGTAACCGTCCTCGCGCATGACCGCCAGATCGCCCGTGTGCATCCAGCGCCCGGAGTCGATGACCTCGGCGGTGCGCTCGGGTTCGTTCCAGTAGCCGAGCATGACGCCGTAGCCGCGGGTGCACAGCTCGCCGGAGGCGCCGCGCGGCAGCGTCGCGCCGGTCGCCGGGTCGACGACCTTCACCTCGATGTGCGGCAGGACCCGGCCGACGGTGCCCGTGCGGCGCTCCAGGTCGTCGGTGCGGCGCGTCTGCGTGGAGACGGGGGACGTCTCGGTCATGCCGTAGCAGATGGAGACCTCCTCCATGTGCATCTCGGCGACCACCCGCTTCATCACCTCGACCGGGCAGGGCGAGCCCGCCATGATGCCGGTGCGCAGCGAACTCAGGTCGTACGTCGCGAAGTCGGCGAGGTTCAGCTCGGCGATGAACATGGTGGGCACGCCGTACAGCGAGGTGCAGCGCTCGCGCTCGACGGCGTGGAGCGTGGCGACGGGGTCGAAGGACGGCGCGGGGATGACGATGCAGGCGCCGTGCGAGGTGGCGGCGAGGTTCCCCATCACCATCCCGAAGCAGTGGTAGAAGGGCACGGGCAGACAGACCCGGTCCTGCTCGGTGTAGCCGACCGTGCGGCCCACCCAGTAGCCGTTGTTGAGGATGTTGTGGTGGGAGAGGGTGGCTCCCTTGGGGAAGCCGGTGGTGCCCGAGGTGTACTGGATGTTGACCGGGTCGTCGCAGCTCACCGCCGCCTCCGCCGCGGCGAGTTCGGCCGGGCCGGCGGACGCCGCGGCGTCGAGCAGCGCGTCCCACGAGCCGTCCCCGATGTAGTGGACGGCGCGCAGTTCGGGGCAGCGGGGCCGCACCTCGTCGACGAGCGCGCGGTAGTCGCTGCCCTTGTGGGTCTGCGAGGCGACCAGGACGCACACGCCCGCCTGCTTGAGTACGAACTCCAACTCATGCGCCCGGTAAGCGGGGTTGATGTTCACCATGATCGCGCCGATGCGCGCGGTGGCGTACTGCACGAGCACCCACTCGGCGCAGTTCACCGCCCAGATCCCGACGCGCTCCCCCTTGCCGACGCCCGCCCCCAGGAACCCGCGCGCCAGCCGCTCGACGGCGGCGCCGAACTCCGCATACGTCCAGCGGGTACCGGCCGCCACGTCCACGAGGGCCTCCCGCTCGGGCCAGGCCGCGACCGC
Organism: Streptomyces sp. NRRL S-920; assembly: GCF_000717945.1. NCBI lineage: Bacteria > Bacillati > Actinomycetota > Actinomycetes > Kitasatosporales > Streptomycetaceae > Streptomyces > Streptomyces sp. NRRL S-920. Next base: position 72,982 of record NZ_JODF01000005.1, on the reverse strand, counting down.
CCGGTCGAGATTGCGCCCGATGGTGTCGCCGAGGAGCGGGGTCCCGCTCGTGCCGTGGGCGTACGAGAGTCCGGCCGCCCCGGCCTCCTGGTCACGCCCCGTATTCGCGTTCTGCGCCATGCGTCAAGGATGCCCCGAGAACGCTCTTCACTCGGCCGCTTGCGGCATTTCGGCCCGCCCTTCCGGCGCAGCGACCACAATGTGCGCATGGGTGATGACTGGAAGCAACAACTGGACCAGCTCCACGCCGGTTTGGTGCGCCGCGACGATCCCGCCGAGCTGGTGACCGAGGCCGATGCCGTCGACGCGTCGTACCGCTACCCGCATCTCGCGGTCCGCGGCCCCGTCTTCGGTCTCGCCGTGCAGGACCCCGCGGCCGGGCCCGCCTGGCGGGTGCTGAAGCCGATCGTGGACGGCATGCCCCAGCAGGCCAGGGACGCGCTGAACTCGGAGCTGTGGTTCAAGGCCAAGGACGACACCGACGACCCCGCCGAGCGCCGCGATCTGCTGGCGGCCGTCGCGATCCTCGAGCGCGAGCCCGTCGACGAGCTGGAGGTCCGCGGCGTGCGCTACCGCGTGGTGCGCGGCGACGAGTTCGCGCGCACCGGCGCCGACGGCCTGGAGCCGCCCCGGCCGACGGACCCCGAACCGTCCGACCGGTCGTGGACCGGACGGCACGACGCCCCTTCCACGGACCCCGGTTTCGTCCTGGACCCCAGCGAGGAGACCCCGGGGCTGATGACGAGCGCCCTGAAGCTGGGGCTGCGGGACTTCGCCTATACCGGCGCGCGCTTCCCCGTCGACGTACGCGCGGACTCCCAGCGGGCCGTCACCACCCATCCCGGCATCGTCCTGATGCCGGTTGGCTTCGGCGTGGCCGAGCGCGGCAAGACGGGGTGGACGCCGCGGACGTCCCTGATGCCCACCCCGCACGACGCCCGTCGGCTGCTGTACGACGCGATGACGGAATCCTGGCCGCTGCTCTACCAATTCGACGCCGAGGAGAAGGCGGCGCACGCGCGGGCCGCCGAGCGGTTCAAGGCCGCCACTCACGCCAACGAGGCGCGCGTGGGCGACACCCTGTACCGGATCTGCCGTACCGAACGGCTGGTCCGCGTCGGCCCCGACGGCCCGGAGCCGCCCCGCCCCTCGGACGTGGACTCCTACGGCCCCATGAAGATGCACCCCACGATGGACGAGGACGGCACGCTCCACTACGACGACTGACTCACCGCAGCTGCCGCCTCAGCAGTTCGTGCAGGCGCCCGCCCGTGTCCGCCAACAGCTGGGCGGGCGGCCCCTGTTGCACGACGCGTCCCTGTGACATGACGATCACCCGGTCGGCGTCCATGACGGTGGAGAGGCGGTGGGCGATCACGACGCGGGTGGCGTTCAGGGCGCGGGTGCTGTCGATGACCGTGCGCTGCGTCTCGTTGTCCAGGGCGCTCGTCGCCTCGTCGAGGAAGAGGACGCGGGGGCGGCGGATCAGTGCCTGGGCGATCATCAGGCGCTGGCGCTGGCCGCCCGAGACCGCTCCCCCGCCGGAGATCATCGTGTGCAGGCCCATCGGCATCCGCTTGATGTCCTCGGCGAGCCCGGCCAGCGCGGCGGCCTCCCACGCCTCCTCCTGTGTGAACGGCTCCGCGCCGCGGATGCAGTCCAGGATCGAGCCGCTGAGCGGCTGCGCGTTCTGGAGCACGACTCCGCACTGGCGGCGCACGGCCGACTGGTCCAGGGCGGCCAGGTCCTGACCGTCGTAGAGCACACTGCCCGAGACCGGTCGGTCGAAGCCGATCAGGAGGCGCAGCAGCGTCGACTTGCCGCAGCCGCTCGGGCCGACGACGGCGACGAACTCACCCGGACGGATCGAGAGCGATATGTCGTCGAGGACCAGGGGGCCGTCGTCCGAGTACCGGAAGGACAGGCCGCGGGTCTCGATCGCGCCCTGTAGCTCACCCGGCCGCGTGCTCGCGCCCCGCACCTCGGGCACCTCGTCGAGGACCGGCTTGACCTGCTCGAACATCGGGAGCACCGCGGCCGCCGAGATCAGCGCGCCGGTGAGCTGTGTGACGGACGTCAGCAGCATCGTCACGGCGGTGCTGAAGGTGAGGAACTCCCCCGCGGACAGGCTGCCTCGGTCCGGGCCCGCGAGGAGGACGAACATGATGAGCGTGCACAGGGGGAGGTAGACGGAGTTCAGGACCGTCGTCGCGTTCTTGATCCGGCCCGCCCGCCGTTGCAGCTCGCGGCTGCGCGCGAACTCCTCCGCCCACGCCGCGTACGCGAAGCTCTCCGCCCCGGCCACCCGGAGTTTGGGCAGGCCGCGCAGGGTCTGGAAGGCCTGGTTGTTGAGCTTGTTGCCCAGCTCGACCAGGCGCCGCTGCCAGCGCAGCTCCCCCAGGCCGAGGGCGAGGAAGACACCGGCGACGACGGCGAGCATCGCCAGCGCGGCCAGGGCGAGGGGAACGCTGTAGAGCAGCAGCAGGACGAGGTTCATCGCGCCGACCGTGCTCGACTGGAGCGCCACGGGGCCGATGCCCGAAAGGACCCGGCGAATGGCGCTGACGCCCATCGCCGCGCTCGCCAGTTCACCGGTGGAGCGGGAGGTGAAGAAGCGGGTGGGGAGCCTCAACAGCCGGTCCCAGACCGCTGGTTGGAGCGTGCTCTCCATTCGCCCCTCCATCCGCAGGATGGTGAGGTTCTGGAGCAGCATGAACGCCGCGGAGACGATGCTGGTGACCATGACGGCCAGGGACACCTGGACGATGAGGCTCTTCTCGGCGTTCGGCACGAACACGCCGAGCACCTGCCCCGTCGCGAGCGGCACCAGCGCGCTGATCGCGACCGTCACGAGCGTGGCGAGCGCGAGGTTGCGTACGTCGCCACCGGTGCCCCGCAGGCTGAAGCGGAAGAGCTGCCACGGCGTCAACTTCCCCTCGGGCAGCGGGCGGTAGAACATGACGGCCCGCGGTTCGAACTCGTCCGCGTTGGTCTTGTCGACGCGGGTGCGCCGCCCGGAGGTGGGGTGCACCGACTCGTAGCCGCCGCGCCGCCACAGCAGTGCGACCGGTGTCCCGCTCGCGGCGCGGTATCCCACCAGCGGGCCCGTGTTCTCGCGCCACCAGCGTCCGTCGAGCCGGACGGGGCGGGTACGGATCCGGGAGGCCACCGCGATCTGCTCCACGGGGTCGAGCCGGTCGTTCACCGCGCCGCCGTCCGCCCGGCCGGCCGGTGTGATGCCCGCCGCCTCGGCGACCAGCCGGCAGGCCGCGTACGCGGTGTCACCGCCGCCCCTGGAAGCGGCGCGGCGTGATCGTCCCCCGCGCGTGCGGCCGATGGAGGCGATCAGGGTCCGGTCGGCCTGCTCGCGGACGTGCTCGCCCGCCTTGATGCCGGCCGCCGTGCGGTCCTCGTGGGCCCGCTCCAGCCGTTCGATCCAGCGGTCGAGGGTCGCAAGGAGGCGGTACTGCTGGTTGACCATGCGCTGCCACATCGCGGCGTCCACGAGCAGCTCGCCCGCGGCCTCGGCGCTGTAGGCGGAGCCGTACTGCACACTGCCCGGCGCGACCGGCATCCAGAGGATGTCGTCGTCGGTCTCCACACCGTCGGTCCCTGCGCCGTCGCCCAGGGTGCGGCCGTCGAGCGGGGCCTCGAACAGGACCCGGTGGCCGCGTCCGATGCCGAGCGCGAAGGCGTGCTCCAGGAGGCTCAGGGCCGCGTCCTGGGTGCCGTCGGGCCGGTACAGCTCGCGCAGCGGGATGCGGCGCAGCGCGCAGCCCTGGAGGGGGCGCCCGAGCAGGGTGTGCTGGGGGCCTTCGACCGGGCCGAGGAGCAGGGTGCCCGGTTCGAGGCGGCCGAGGAAGTGCCAGTGGCCCTGCTGCACGGCGTCGACGGCGAACAGGTCGAGGGCGCCCGCCACGACGAGCCACAGCACCTGCGGGCCCTCCAGGTGCACGCTGCGCAGGTCCGCGCAGTCGACGGGTGTGCCGAGCGCGCCGAAGGCGGCGGCCACCGTGTCGTGGGGGTGCGTGTGTTCCGGTACCGAGGTCACCTCAGTGCTCCTTGACCAGGTCGGCGTAGGGGCCGTCGGCGGTGACGAGGTGTTCGTGGCGGCCGCGCTCCACGATCCGGCCGTGGTCGAGTACGACGATCTCGTCGCTGTCGCGCACGGTGCTCAGGCGGTGGGCGATGACGACGCAGGCGCAGCCGCGGCGGCGCAGATTGTCGATGATGACCTGTTCGGTCTCGGCGTCCAGGGCGCTGGTCACCTCGTCGAGCACGAGGACGCTGGGGCGGCGGACCAGGGCACGGGCGATCTCCAGGCGCTGGCGCTGCCCGCCGGAGAAGTTCCGTCCGTCCTGTTCGACGCGGGCGTGGATGCCGCCGGGCCGGCGGGCGACGACCTCGTACAGGCAGGCGTCCTGGAGGGCGGCGACGACGGCGTCGTCGGGGATCGACGGGTCCCACAGGGCGACGTTGTCGCGGATCGTGCCCTCGAAGAGGAAGACGTCCTGGTCGACGAAGGAGACGGAGGCGGCGAGCGCGCCGCGCGGGATGTCCTCCAGGCGCTGCCCGTCGATGCGGATCGTGCCCTCCCACGGTCTGTAGAGCCCCGATATCAGCCGGGAGACGGTCGACTTGCCGCTGCCCGAGCCGCCGACGAGGGCGACCTGCTGACCCGGGCCGACGGACAGCGAGAAGCCGGTCAGGAGCGGCTTGTCGAGGGGGCTGTAGCCGAAGGTGATGTTGTCGAGGGTGACGTGGCCCTTGAGGCGGCGGGTGCTCGCGGTGGGTTCTGGGCGCGTGTAGAGGGGGTCGACGGGGAAGTTCTCGACGTCTTTGAGGCGCGCGACGTCGGCGGCGAAGTCCTGGATGCGGCCCGCGACGCCGTTGAGCCGGGTGATCGGCGCGGTGAAGCGGGTCACGAGCGCCTGGAAGGCGACGAGCAGTCCGATCGACAGATGCCCCTCGACCGCGCGCAGGCCGCCGATCCACAGGATCAGCGCGCTGTTGAGGGTCGCGAGGGTCGGCGCGACGACGCCGAGCCAGGCGCTCGGCACGCCGAGGCGCTGCTGCTCCTCCAGGGTGGCGGCGTGCTGGCCCGCCCAGCGCCGGAAGTAGCCGTCCTCACCTCCGGTGGCCTTCAGGGTCTCGATCAACTGAAGTCCGGTGTAGGAGGTGTTGGTGAGCCTGGCGCTGTCGGCGCGCAGTTTCTGGGTGCCGGTGGCGCGCAGCCGGACGACGACGCGCATCGCCGCGATGTTCAGCAGCGCGATGCCGACCCCGACGAGGGTGAGCTGCGGATCGTAGGTCCACAGCAGGGCCGCGTAGAGGAGTACGACGATGCCGTCGACGCCCGCGGCGGTGAGGTCGCGGGCCAGGGTCTCGGCGACCGCGTCGTTCGAGGCGAGGCGCTGCACGAGGTCGGCGGGGCTGCGCTGGGCGTAGAACGTGACGGGCAGGCGCAGCAGATGCCGCAGGAAGCGGGCGCTGCCGAGGGTGGAGGAGATGATGCGACCGCGCAGCAGGTTGGCCTGTTGCAGCCAGGTCAGCACCACGGTGAGCGCCACCATCGCGCCCATCGACGCGAACAGCGCCGCGAGGAGCGAGGTCTGGTGGCCTATCAGGAACAGGTCGATGTAGGTGCGGCTGAGCGCGGGCAGCGCGGCGCCGACCGCGACGAGCAGCAGGCTGGCGAGGAGCGCGGTGAGCATCGTGCCGGTGGTACCGCGCAGGCGGGCCGGCAGCGCCTTCATGACGCCGGGCCTGCGGCCTGCCGGGCGAAAGCCCTCCCCTGGTTCGAGGACCAGGACGACGCCGGTGAAGCTGGTGTCGAAGTCCTCCGCGGGCACGAAGCGGCGGCCCTTGTCGGGGTCGTTGATGTACACGCCGCGGCGGCCGAGGCGGCGGCCCGTGCCGTCGTAGACGACGTAGTGGTTGAACTCCCAGAAGAGGATCGCGGGCGCCGCGACCTCGGCGAGCGCGGCGGGCTCCATCTGCATGCCCTTGGCCGTGAAACCGTAACTGCGCGCCGCTTTCAGGACGTTGCTGGCACGTGAGCCGTCGCGGGAGACCCCGCACGCGATGCGCAGCTCCTCCAGGGGGACGTGCCGCCCGTGGTGGGCGAGGACCATGGCGAGGGCGGCGGCGCCGCACTCCACGGCCTCCATCTGGAGGACGGTGGGCGTGCGGACGGTCTTGTGCCGCTTGCCCCTCGCCGCGGGGCGGGGCGCGGCACGGCGGCCGCGCCGCGGGGGTTCGGGTCGGTGCCTGCGACGGCCACCGGGGGGCGGCAACCGCTGCTGGTGTGCCGGGGAGGGGCGGGGTGCTGGTGTGGCGTGGGGTGCGGCCTGGGAGGCGTGGGGTGTGGTCACGGAAGCAGCCAATCGATCGGGCGCTGCTCGGCGAGGTGGACGGCGCCGGTGGCCGGGGTCATGGAGTCGAGCGCGAAGGGCGGTCCGCCGGACGCCGACCACGCGTAGCGGGAGTGGGTACCGGATGCCCCCTCCCGCGTGGCGCCGGGCGACTTCTCCAGCCGTACGAGGACGGCCACGGGCGGCCCGTCCTTCGTGAACCGCGCGGCGAGTTCCTCGTCGCCGAGGAAGCCGGTGATCCTCTGCCGGGTCTGCGCGGCCCGCCCGACGGCCTTCACGCGGCCGCGCAGCGTCCCGTACTCCTGGGTGGGCACGGACTGGAGGGTGAGGTCCACCGGGGCGCCGACGGGGACGGCGGCCGCGCTGTCGGCGGGTACGTAGAGCATCGCGAGGAGCGGGTCGCCGGTGCCCGCCACGCGCTCGACGGTCGCGACGTCGGCGCCGGTGGTGACCACGGTGCCGATCCTGGCGACGAGCGTGGTCATGCGGCCCGCGGCGATGGCGCGTACGACCTTGTCGCCGTCATCCGTACGGACTTCGAGGACCGGGGCGCCCGCGGCGAGGTGCTCACCCTCCTCGGCCCGCACCCGGGTCACCTGACCGGTGACGGGGCTCTGGAGTACGTAACTGCCCTGCCCGTGCGTGAGGATGCCGGGTGCCCTGAGGGTCGAGGAGACCGAGCCGGTGAGGGCCCAGACGCTCGCGGCGGCCATGACGACGAGGGTGACGGCGAGGACGAGCAGGCCCTGGGGGCGGGCGTAGCGCACCGGCAGGTCGAGTTCCTCGGGCGACTGCATCTTGGACAGGGCCTGTTGGCGGAACTGCACGGGACGCCTTTTCCTTCCTGCGCAGGTGGCATTCGTGAGCCCCGGAACCAGCGGCTCCGGGGCTCACGCATCACGGTGTCTCAGCGAGCGAGGCTCAGAGACCGGCGGTCAGGCCGGAGGCCAGGCCCGTGACGGCGCCGGTGTTCAGGCCGGTGGCACCCTCGACGGTGCCGACGACACCGGCGACGACGCCGGAGACCGGGGCGATGGAGTCGACGGTGCTGGTGACGTTGCCCGCGACACCGGCGACGAGGCCACCGGAGACGTTGTCGAGGTCGGCGTCGGAAATCTCGAGGGTCTCGACCTGCGGGGTGTTGTTCATGGCGTGAGCTGCCCTTCTCATAAATGTCGCAAAGGTGTTTCCCACAGGCGGAACCGGCCGTGCCAATTCCGCGTGGGCCAGGATCAAAGCACGTTCGCAGGGCGCGCATCCAATCGCCGAAGCGCTGTCCGGAACGGCGCATGGCATCGAATCACCGCTGCGTGCAGGCGGGTTCACCGCGGGGTGGCAGCTCCTTCACAACATTCACAGAAGGAAATCGGGTGCACGACGGTACTCCCTTCAACAAACCGGACACGCGCGCACCCGCGACCGCGCTCTGTGGCCTATGCACGGGAATTCGGGCGGAGTATTCGCGGAGCGTCCGCCGAATTGCGTGACTGGACTGCGCATTCGATGTGCAGGTTTATTGAAGACACCGATGTGACGTCAGGAGGACGCCGACGGGGCGTCAGTTCACGCCGTCAGGGCACGGCGGCGTCAGTTCACCCCGCGGTCGCGCCCCGCCCAGTAGGGCTCCCGCAACTTGAACTTCTGGACCTTGCCGGTGGCCGTGCGCGGGATGGCGTCGCGGAACTCGACGGACGTCGGCGCCTTGTACCCGGCCATCCGCCGCTTGCAGTGGGCGATGATGTCCGCCTCCTGGGCCGTCGCCCCCTCCGCGAGGACCACCAGGGCCTTGATCGTCTCGCCCCACTTCTCGTGCGGCACTCCGATGACCGCGACCTCGGCGACCGCCGGGTGACTGAAGATGGTGTCCTCCACCTCGATCGACGAGACGTTCTCACCGCCGGTGATGATCACGTCCTTCTTCCGGTCGGAGATGGTGAGGTGGCCGTCGTCGGGGTCGAGCGTGCCGCCGTCGCCGGTGTGGAACCAGCCTTCCTCCAGCGCCGCCGCGGTCTCCTCCGGCTTGTCCCAGTAGCTTTCGAGTACGACGTTCGAGCGGGCCAGGACCTCGCCCGCGTCGGAGACCTTCAGCTTGACGCCGAGCGCGGGCAGCCCGGCGCGGGAGAGCTTGCGCGCCCGCTCCTCGGCCGGCAGCTCCGCGTCCGCCGGCGCGGACCGGTTGAAGGTGAGCAGCGGGGACGTCTCGGTGAGGCCGTAGATCTGCGTGAACTCCCAGCCCAGTTCCGCCTCCACCCGCTGGATCAGCTTGCTCGGCGGCGGCGCCCCGGCGCAGACGATCCGCACCCGGTCGCGGCCCGGCACCTCGCCGCGCCAGGCCGTGGCCGCGTCCAGCACCGCGTTCCACACCGCGGGCGCCCCGCACATGAGCGTGACGCCGTGCTCCTCCACGCGGCGCAGGATCTCCGCACCGTCCACCTTGCGCAGCACGACCTGCTTCACACCGAGCCCGGCCATCACGAACGGCATGCCCCAGCCGTTGCAGTGGAACATCGGCAGGGTGTGCATATAGACGTCCCGCTCCCATACGCGGGTGTGCAGGCCGAACGTCAGCCCGTTCACCCAGATGTTGCGGTGGGTCAGCTGCACTCCCTTGGGGCGGGCGGTGGTCCCCGACGTGTAGTTGATCGTGGCGGTGGCGTCCTCGTCGGGGTTCGCCCAGGGGCGCGGCTCGACGCCGAACCGCATCAGCTCGGTCTCGGTCCGCTCGCCGAGGACGAAGCGGTGGCGTGCCTTGACCGCCGACAAGGCGTCGTCCAGCTCCGGGTCCACGAGCAGGACCGAGGCGCCGCTCTGCCGCACCACGTAATCGACCTCGTCCGGCTTGAGCCGGAAGTTGACGGGCACGCAGATCCGCCCGCTCATCGGCACGGCGAACAGCAGCTCAAGGAGGCGGGCGGAGTTGTGGCTGACGACGGCGACGCGCTCCCCCTCCCCGACGCCCAGCGCGTCGAACCCCGCCTGCCAGGCCCGGACCCGCTCGCCGAGACGTCCGTACGTCGACTCCGGGACCACCGGGGCGGGTTGACTCGGCTCGTCGATCACGCCGGGGCTGCCGGCGAAGCCCAGCTCCGCCCGATCGAGGAAGTCCGTGACGGTCATGGGTGTCCGCATAGCTCTCTCCTGATATCCGGGACCACTTCAGATACGCGGCATCGCGTTCGGATACGTAGCATCGTGTAACTCGTGACGCGGGTCCCACTACCCCTGAGCGGGGGTGTCGCAAGCGGAAGAGGCGCGACGCGTCAGGCGTCGATCACGGTTCCGAAGCGGATGTCGTACGAGGGCGGGGGTGCGGGCGTCGGCGCGGGCGGAACCGGGGGCGAGGCCGGAGCTGGGGGCGTGGGCGGAGCTGGGCGCGCGGGCGGAGCTGGGCGCGCGGGCGGGGGCGAGGGCGCGGCGAGCCGCGTGAGCATCCGCTCGGCCTCCCGCGTCAGCTCCTCCCGCTCGGCCCGCCCCGGCTTCCCGAAGGGCTCGATGGTGAGCACGGCCCGCCCGTTCCCGGCGTCCTCGGACAGCCGCCACACACCGGCCAGGAACCCGTCGAGGAGGAAGACGCAGTAAGCGAAGTTCCCCTTCCACGTACGCCCCTTGTACGCGGCGGGCACGACACGGGCCCGGTCGGCGTGCGAGAGGAGGAGGTTGTCGAACTCGGGAAGGAAACGGGCCGGGGCCGGGGTGTCCGCATCGGGGCGCGGCGCGTCGGGCAGGTCGAACAGTTCGACGCCGTTCTCGTCGCGGAACGTCCGCAGCCGGGGCCGCAGCCGCTCGAAGACCTCCCGCAGCCGGGTGAGCCGCGCCCAGGTCTGCATGTCCTTGACGGAGGCGGGCCCGAAGGCGGCGAGATAGCGCAGGACGACGGCGTCGGGGGTACGGGCGTCGGTTCGCGACGGCGCCTGCTCGGCGGCGCCGCCCGCGAGCCACTGCTCAAGGGTGGTGAGCGCGACCTGGCCGCTGCGCCGCCACAGCCCGCGCGGGGTCACCTGGACGAGCGGCAGCAGGCAGCGCGCGGCGATCGCGAGCGACTGGGGGTCGGCGTCGGGCCACCGCGTGAGCAGCACCTCGCGGAGCTGTTTCATGGTGCGGGGCTCGGCCTCGACGGCCTCGCGGGCGACCCCGGCGAGTTCGCGCAGGTCGACGCCGACGAGCCCGGCGCGGAACACGCTCAGCTCGCGTTCGAGCGCGCCCTGGACGAACGGCCGCAGCGTGCGGGCGTCGGCGGCCGTGTGCAGGTGGATGGTGGAACGCATCGTGACCATGCGCACCAGCTCGCGCGCCTCCAGGAGCGCGGACAGCTCGGCGGGGTCGAAGTCTTCGAGGCGCGCGGCGAGGGCGTAGTAGGGCGGCTTGACGTTCTGTGCCTGGAGGCCGACGAGATGGGCGACGGCCTCCTTGACGGACAGCTCGCGGGAGCGGCGCAGAAGGAGCTGCCGGTCGAGCGTGGCACGGTTGAGCGCGCGCGTCCCCAGCACGGGGGCGGTGCCGTTCTGGGCCCTGGTCGTCTTGGTCATGCGGGTCACGCTAGTGGGGCTTGCGGACATGTACGGTCCGCAAGTGCGGGGACTGTCGACGTGCCGAGCCCCTCCATGGGGTTGCCCTCTTTATAGGCGTGTTAGGGATGGCCCTCACGCCGGTGACGCCTCAAGGCCCGCCCGCGCCTTTTTAGGACGTATATCCTGCTCAACACCCATCCAGACCGCATGTTCGACCCACGAGACACCGACACTCAACACCAACGCGCAACACTCGACTCTCGACACTCGACCCACCTGGAGGCGGCCAGCATGGCGGAGCGCCGACCCCGTCCGGCATCGCCCGCGAGGAAGCACACGTGGCGGCGCGCGACGCGGCCCCCGGCGGCACCACCGCCCAACGAGACGCGGTACAGCGCCCCCTCCGCCTCCGCGCCAGCCGGACGGGAAGCGGGCAGCGTCGTGCAGGCAGCGCTGTACCGCGACGGAGTCCGCGTGGCGACGCCGTCCTCCCTGGCGGACACCTTCAGGGAGCTGCGCGAGCAGCGGGACGGAATGGCGTGGATCGGCCTGGCCCGCCCGACGGAGGCCGAACTCCTCTCCCTGGCAGCCGAGTTCGACCTGCACGAGCTGGCCGTCGAGGACGCGATGGAGGCCCACCAGCGCCCGAAGCTGGAACGGTACGGCGAGACACTCTTCGTCGTCCTGCGCGCCGCCCGCTACCTCGACGCCCCCGAGGAGGTCGACTTCGGCGAGCTGCATGTCTTCGTCGGCCCCGACTTCGTCATCACCGTCCGGCACGCCGCGGCCCCCGACCTGTCCGGAGTCCGCCGTCGCATGGAGGAGACCCCGGACCTCCTCAAACTCGGCCCCGAGGCAGTGCTCTACGCGATCCTCGACGCGGTGGTCGACGGCTACGCCCCGGTCGTCGCGGGAGTCCAGAACGACATCGACGAGATCGAGACCGAGGTCTTCAGCGGCGACCCCGAGGTCTCCCGCCGCATCTACGAACTCTCCCGCGAAATGGTCGAGTTCCAACGCGCGACGCGCCCCCTGGTCGGCATGCTGCACCAACTGATGGCGGGCTTCGCGAAGTACGGCACGGACGAGGAACTCCAGCGCTACCTGAGGGACGTAGCCGACCACGTCACCCACACCAGCGAACGCGTCGACGGCTTCCGACAGGCCCTGACCGACATCCTCACGGTCAACGCGACGCTGGTGACACAGCAGCAGAACGCGGAGATGCGGGCGCTGGCGGAGGCCGGGTTCGAACAGAACGAGGAGATCAAGAAGATCTCTTCTTGGGCGGCGATTCTCTTTGCGCCCACGTTGGTGGGAACGATCTATGGCATGAACTTCGAGACGATGCCCGAGCTGAAGTGGGCGGCCGGGTATCCGTTCGCGATCCTGCTGATGGCGGCGGTGTGCGTGAGTCTGTACTTCATCTTCAAGCGGCGGGACTGGCTGTAGCGGGGAACCGAAAGGCTTGATCGACTTCGCGTACGCGAATGTCTCCGAAGGCTCCATGGAGCCCCCTGGGGAGAATCTGGGGAGAATGGGCGGCGCTGGGGAGCAGGGCGCCGTCGCATCGCCAGCCAATCCGCACGCCTCGACCAGCCAACTTCCGCCGACTTCCCTACGTACGCCGTCACGGTGAGTGTTGACTGAACGGCCACACGGAACCGCGTACACGGGGAGGACCGGTTGGAACCGAGGAGTGCCGCGGACGTAGGGAAGGACTTCCCCTACACCGCACGTACGACGTGCTACATCGAGGTCCACGAAGACGGAACGCTGACACACGGAGATGACCGTGCCGCGTACGAGCGGGCCATAGCTGGCAAGTCCCGCCTGTTCGCCGTCTGGCCCGGCGAGTGGTCGAGCCACTTGTTCGTGATCGACGACCTGGACGAGTACGCGAAGGCCCACGGGATCAAGCACGACGAGGAGCGCACCGGTCTCAAGGAGCACATCCACGACGTGCGATGGGAGCCGGATCCCTACGCGAAGGACAGCCCTAGAAGCCCATACATCAGCGTCGACGTCACGCTGGAATGCGGCTGCGAGATTCACGATCTGCGTGCCTTCGCCGCTCAGATGAAGGAACAGCGGGGATGGGGCGTGGCCACGAGCGGCGGCTGGGGCAGCAGTGGCCCACCTGGGGGACGGAGGACATACTCCCTCCGCGTTCGCCGCAAGGGCCTGACGGACTGACCCAGCGGACCACCGCAGAGTCCGCGCAGCAAAACGGGTGGCACAGCGTGTGCTGTACCACCCGTTCATCTATCTCCTCACGCGCTGGCGAGGTTGCCCGGGACATACTCAGGAACCACACCGAGCAGCGCGTCGACGGCTGCTCGCCCCTTGCCGCCCGCCTCCGGCATGAAGTGGGCGTAGTGGTCGAGGGTGATGGTCGGGCTGGAGTGACCGAGCCAGCGGGCCAGGGTGACGACGGACTCGCCCGCTTCGAGGATGATCGAGGCGTAGGTGTGCCGGAGCACATGGAAGCCGTCTTTGCGGGATGCCTTCCAGCGTTCTCCCTGCTTCTTCATGGGGATGACCCCGGCCGCGGCGAGGGCAGGCTTCCAGACCTCGTCGTTGAACATGTTCGCTCGGAGCGCGTTGCCGTACGTCGTGGTGAGGATCAGCGGGAACGCTTGCTTCTCGCGCTCCTCCTCTGGCCCGCCCCACGGCAGTTCGACTTCGACGGCCGGGTACCGCAGAAAGTACGCGGCCAATTCGACGGCGACCGACTCCGGCATGTCGACGATGCGCGTCTTGCCGCCCTTCGGCAGGGCGAAGTACAAGCGACCGTTGAGCAGTTGGACCTGCCTGCGTACGCGGATAACCCCACGCTGGAAGTCCACATCCTGCGGCGAGAGGCCGAAGACCTCCCCCTGCCGCAGCCCGCACCCGAGCGCGACCACGACCGCAATGCGATAGCGCGCATTGATCGCGTCCCGCACACGCTGCGCGACCTCCAGCGGCCACGCCTCCCGCTGGTCCTCCGGCGCCTTGGGCCAGCGCACCGATTTGGCGCGCATCGGGTTGCGTACCAAACGCTTGTCGTCGATGGCAGTCTCGAAGATGTTCGAGAGGGACCCGAGGATCTGACGGGCATAGCGCGGCGCGCATTCGCCTTCGAGCGTGGCGATGTAGCCGCGTAGGACGGTCGCCGATATGTCCCTCAGCGGAACTGTGCCGAGGTGGGGAAGGACGTGGAGGCGTACACGTTCATCTACGCGTTTGACCGTGCCCGGCGCACCGCGCACGCCTGCCGTCCAGTAGCGCGTGACGTAGTCGGCGACGGTGATGGAGCCATCGCGCGGGTCGACGAACTCGCCGCGTTCGCTGTCGGTTCCGGCTCTGCGCAGCCACGCCTTGGCGTCCTCCAGCGTGTCGAACGACATGTCCCGAACACCGGGGATGCCGGCTACGCGATAGCGGGATCCTTTCCCGTAGCGGCTGGTGCGCTCCCGCTTGCGGGTGACGGGGTCTTTCTTCTTGTTGATCCAGCGATCTTCGATGTAGCCGGCCAAGTACTTCCTTAGGGATGGGGTGTGGGGCTGTCGGCCTACGAAGTCAGGCACTTGCCGAGTAGGCGGAGCGGCGCTGCGGGGCTGCACTCACCGGGTTCAGATCCGGGTTGCAGCGCGAGTCGGCCAGCTCCTGCTCGCGTATCCAGGCGTCGAGCGCGTCGATCCGGTACATCACGCGCCCACGGGCGCCCATCCGGAAGCTCGGCGGCCCCTGTCGGCGATGCCGCCAGACGTAGAGCGTGCGGGGCGAGAGGCCGAGGTAGACCGCCGCCTCCTTCACGCCGAGGAACGCCCGGTCGCCGGTGACAGCGCTCCGGGCGGCCGGGGAATCGGGAGACGGTGATACGCGAGTGGGCAAAGAAGGCACCTTTACAACGGAGGGGAAATGCGACGCAACAGCCGGGGGCGGGCGCCATGGAGAATGATCCAGAGAATCCCCGGTTTCACTAACCGAGGATCGTGGTGTATAAGCATTCGCGCTACACGCTGGAACATGTGGAAGCGGAGTAAGTTGTAGCTTCCACTCACCCCACAAGGGAAGCATCATCCGTCTGCTGTGAGCGATCCGTGGACCGCCCTGCCGCAAGAAAATGGCGAAACATAGCACGCGATCCCCGGTTGCCGAAATAACGGGGCATCAGATCTGCCGGAGCGACGAGCCCAAGCCGACTTATATGGCATGACCAGCGCCTAAGCCTGAGCGTCAGGGCGACTGGAATCTCCTGCGATGAGTGACGCATTGCCCCGGTTCAGCCCACCAATTTCGCGAATGATTTGGGCGACCGGGGATCTGGGTCTACGGTTTTATCCCCTCGCAGGGACGTGTTCGCCGTGAGCTGTGTGCTTTCTCGGCGGAATCCTGGACTTACGCGGGGTGGGTGTGGCTTTCTTGTCAGGCCGCCGGAACGCCGGTTCCGGCGGCCCGGGAAACCAGGTGTGCCAACGTCGGGGCAAGAAGCCCTCCTGCACACCCCGCGGATCCCGCCGACACACCGAGCCGGGAACTTCGCACCACACCCCCTCCCTGCCCCGAAAGGGGCCCACCCCTTCCTCACCCTGCCCTAGGAGCCGCCACCCGATGAGCCACGACGCCCGAACCTGGGTGTGGGACCACAGCCGCAGCAAAGGCACCGCCCGCCTGGTCCTCGCCCTGATCGCCGACCGGTGCCTGGACCGTCGCTGCATCGCGTACGCGTCCGTGCCCGCCCTCATGAAGCGCGCGAACGCCTCCCGCACCGCCGTACGCAACGCCATCGACAAGCTGATCCTCAGCGGGGAGTTGAAGCGGCTCGACGACCGGAAGGGGCCTCGCGGGGAGACCTACTACAAGCTCCCCGACGCCGCCCGGTTCCTCGCCGAGCAGGCCGCAGAGGGGGGCGGGCAGTCGACCGCAGCAGGGCCGGAATCCGCGCCTTCCCCCGCCCTCGCAGGGGGACCGGAGGGCGGCCTCGGGGAACGGATTCCGCCCCCTGAGGGGAGCGGATTCCGGCCCGGCGGGGGCACAGGTTCCGGCCCCCAGAACGGTAGTGAACCAAAGGTGAACGGCAAGAGCAGCAGCTCTGCCCCGCTCATCTCCGCCGCCGAGTGGCAGATCGATGACGCCACCCGAGCCTGGCTGGACCAGGACGGGCAGCGGGCCCGGCTCGGCGAGCAGGGTCTGCGCATCGCCGACGAGAAGTGGCGCTCGTACCGGGCGGGGTGGGCGCCCCGCACCGCTGCCGCCTGGGCCTGTGACTGGCGCGCGTGGATCGCCCGCGAGCACACCCCCGCTCCCGGCCGCCCGCATCTGCGCGCCCTGCCCGGCGGCGAGACTCTCGCCGCAACAACCACCCGCATGACCCGAGCCGAGGAGCACACCGCCGCCCTGCTCGCCGCCCTCGGCGAAGCGTCGGTGCGCTGGCTCCATACGTCTCCGAGTTCCCCAAACCGGCATCGTCACCAGCCCGCTCTCCCGGGCCCGCCAGACCGCTGCCATCATCGCGCACGTCAGGAACCTGCCGATCGTCGCGACGTCCGGCCTCCTGGCGGAATGGCGCGCGCCCAGCGTCGTCCTCGGCCGCACACCCGCCACCTACCCACCCGCCTACCGGGCCTGGCGACAACACCGTCTCACCAACCCCTCCCTGCGCTTCGAGGACGGCGAGAGCCTCACAAATCTCCACACCCGCGCCAGTCACTGCGCCGAATTCCTCCGCCGCAACGCCCAGAAGCACGGCCCTCTTCTGGCCGTCTCCCACAAGCTCCTTCTCAGCGTCCTCACCCGCCTCGCAGAAGGCCCCGCCGCCTTCAACACGGCCGCGAAGGCCACGTGGCAATTCGCCGAAATCCGTCTTCTGCCCGTCCACCAGCCCGCAGAGGCTCGCCCTCACCGACCTTCCTCGTTGAGGACCGTCGCTCCCTTGCCACTATGGCCGCCATCGACACGGCGTCGTCGCAACTCCGAATGCGCTCGACGTCGAACTGATAGCTCTCCAGCCCCATTGCTGGACATCGGGCGCCGACTCGCAGACCTCTGCGGGACCGGCATCGCCACTGACCATCCCGCCAACAGCTACTCCAGGCGTCTGCACTGACTGAGCGAACGAGACCATAGAGCGGCCAGGTTGGCAGATCCGGTTGTTACGCACCCGGGCGGGCGTCTAAGGTGCGGATAGGCACGGAGCTCGGGACAGGACCTGAGCCACCGCCGGTCTCTTCAAAGGCATGGAGCGTCGGAAGACACCCTCGCCACCGCCTCTTCCGTACACCTTCCATGGCCATGCAGCCGTCATCGGCTATTGGCCGAAAGGCGTTCCTGTGACTATTTACTCTCAGCACGCGAACCGCGGGAAGACCCAGATCCTGGCGACGTACCAGGGGCTGGACGGGGTCGTTTCCGCGACCGTTACGAGCGTCGGTGACTCCGCGCTCGCGAAGCCGATCACCGACGCGTTCAACCGGGTCTCCGCTCTCGCCACCGTCCCGCTGAGCGTCTACGACCGACGCGACGGCGGCGTGGAGGAGTATCCGACGAAGCATCTTGCCGCGCTGACCGACCGGGGTTCGCGTGCCGAACTCCTCAGTGGCACGCACAGTTTGTGGTACGAGTACGCCTGTCTTGAGCTCCACCAGGCGCTGGCCGACTTGGACGACGCCTTGCTCGCGGTGCCCGAGCCGGTTCGGATCGCGGTGAACGCGGAATTGGAAGCGGAAGCAAGGGGGTTGACCGAGGCGGTCGCCGAGGACTCAGAGGAAGACTCCCTCCCTGACGCGGAGAGCCGGCGTCTGTGGGACGTCGACCATCCGTTTGTGGTGCACGACGGCGACATGGGCGCGTTGAGCCGTGAGGCTCGTGAGCGACTGGACAGCCTCGAAGGGGGAATCACCTCGAAGGAACGCGCGAAGGCCGTCGCAGATATGCGAGTACTGGCCACCGCCTTCTCTCGCTGCTCCGGGGTAGGAGGGCACGTGGATCACTCCTACCCTGAGATCTTCGCTGAGCCATACGACGCTGACCGCTGCTACCTTTCAGTTCACGCGCCGCAGCCAGGAGACGGCAGCGCAGACACCTGGGAGATCGAGATTGGCCGCTGGGAACCCGATGATCCCAGGGAGGAGGACGCCGACGACTACAGCTCCGCGACGGGGAGCAGCGTGATTCGCTGCGAGCTGCCCACACCCCCAGACGCTGATGAGCTCGCAGACCTGCTGAACCGGCTCGATCAGGAGCCGGAACAACTCATCGAGTGGGCCAAGACGAGTGTCGGTGCGCCACTCGCTGGGACCGGGTTCGTCGTCACCAAGGGATACAACGGATGAGCCCACCAAGGGGTAGCGCGGCCTTCCGCTCGCCACCCATGAAGGCTCCCATTGCCGTGATCGTCGGCTCGCGGGCCACATAGCAGTCCCGTGCCACTACGTGCCATTCAGGACGGCAAACAGCGGTCAACACCAGCCCTCGGCGGCAGCCGTCACACGGCGCCACCGAGGGCATCCGCACAGGTCAGAGGAGCTCTAACCTCGAACACCGGTTGATTCCATGCACGGCCGCGCGCGCCGGGTATCAGGCGGGGACCAGCTTGCTGAGCAGCCCCCGAAGCGCCGCGCTCGCGGTCGGCGCGACCTCGGCCACCTGCTGCAGGTCGTCACTCTTCAGGTAGCGGTAGCTCTGCGGCGGGTGGAAGGTGCCGGCAGCCCGCAGGGTTCCGAGCGGGACGGGCTCCGCGAAGGACACCGGATCTTCCAGCGTGATCCCGCTGGCCTGCGTGGCGCCGCTCATGTAAGCGTCGTATTCCCTACGAGTGATCCCTGTACGGGCACGGTGCGTCGACCAGACCTCCCGCGGGGATGCGACGTGGACCGCGGCGATACACGCCATGCCCACGAGCGCCATGGTGGGAGCGGTGGCGTAGAGAAGCACCGGCGTCCCAGGCGGGGCAGCGACACGCTGACGCCGTACCTCCACTGTCTTGCTTCCCGCCAGGATGGCTGTGGCGAAACGCGGGTGGACGGACAGAAGCATCGCGCGTTCCAGATCGTTCACGTCCTTCGGTGCCCCTCTTCGTAGACCGCCTGGAACAGCTCGTTGCTGATCTTCGACAGCGACATCAGCGACAACCGTAGTCCCAGGCTCTCGGCCAGTGAGTTCAAACGCCGCAGCGTCACCGGCTTGGGGAAGATCTCTGTGTCCGAGAACCTCAACGCCATGGCATTGCCGGACGCGTCGGCGACCGAACGTACCTCGACACGACCATATACGCCCAGGTGTTCGAATTTCGAGTGCAGGGTGTCCGGCTCGTCGATGACCACGTCGTCCAGGCGCGAGCTGCCCACCACCATCTGGCCGTCCTGGCCGGCCACGCCCTTGCTGACGTACCAAAGCAAGCGCGCCGGGACACTCTCGCCGCGGTGTCCGGACGAGCGGTAGTAGACGTGCTCTCGGCTGATGCCAAGCACGTCGCTTCGCGGCAGCAGCATCGCAGGAACATTGAACAGCTCTGTGGACCACCTGGGTTCGATCGGCACGAGGAAGGACGGCAGCTGCGAGTCAACCACCTTGGCAGGCCACCAGGCGCGCTCCACCACGCTGGCCACTTCTGCGGGCAGCCCGGAGGGCAGGACAGACGCCTCTCGCCCCAGGCCCTGGGCGATCTCACGCGCCATGACACCGACCTCGTGCGCGGCCCCGCACACATCCACAACCAGCGACCAGCGCACCGCCGTCGTCAAAGAAGCCGTCATCGCCGGCAGCGGCTCGGACGGCCGACGACGCGCTGGCGTCGGTGATCCGCACTAGTCGGGCACCGCACTCCCGTCCAAGGCGCTTGAGCAAGAACAGGAGCTGGCGTGCGAGCGTCTGCTCCAGCGCGTGTGCGGCCGTCCGCAACACCGGTACGGTCAACGTCCGCCCGTCCACAGCCCACACATACAGGGCCACCGGTCGCCCTTGCCCGTCACGCAGCAGCTCCCGCCGCCACATCACCGTGTCCGCTGCCAGCCGCCTCGGCCGGTCCGCGAACGCTGATCCGCTGTCGTCACCGGACTGCTCGAAGAAGCCGACAAGCTCCTCCTCCGCCCCTGGTACGACTTCGCCGGTTCTAAACTCCGTGCCCATGAGGTCAGCCGGCCGGTATACCTGGGCCTGCCGGAGTTCGTCCACATGCAAGGTCACGGCAGACGGTGACACCACGCGGACCCCGGCGACCTCCCAGGCCACGTCGGCGAGCCGTGTCAGCTCCGGATCACGCGTCGCGAGCACCTGCAGGCCCGCACAGGACGTCTCGGCCACATACCGCAGACGTCGCTCCAGCTCGGTGTCGAGCAGCAGCTCAGGGAAGGCATTCCTCGCCGCCTGCGCCAAGTCCTCGACCCGTGCCACCACTGCCTCCTGGCCCGGCGTGAGGTGGCGTAGTTCATGCAGCGCGGCACGCTGCTGCTTCCGGTCACCGATGTCGCCGATGTCTCGGACGTCATGGAGCAACTGCGGCGTGAAGGCCAGCTCCACCAGGTCCGATAGCCAGCCCGCCTCAAGAGCCTTCGACTCACTCGTCGCATTCCCGGCCGTGCGCCCTCGCAGATCCACGAAGACGCCATGGTCAACCGTCACCACAAGGAGGGCGTCGCTCTCCACGTCGGCAAACAAGTCCGGATGCCCCAGGTCCAGCCACCAGCCATCCAGCGTTTCGCCATCCTGTCCGCGACCGCGAGCCTCGCCGCGCGGAACGAAGCCCAGCTTCGTCCACATGGCACTCAACCAGTAATCACGACGGCACTTCGCCTTGATCCCGAGCCGCTGCGGATAGCGCTTCTTGATCGCGTCCACCAGCAGTCGAGCCACGCCCCTCTTTCGGTGCTCGATCGCCACGCACAGGTGCGCCAGGCCCACATGCGGACTCCGCTTCGGAAGGCGGAACAGTGCGTACCCGATCACCTCCTCACCCTCGACCGCCACGAGTAGCCCCCCGTCCGCGGCAAGCTTGGGATAGGCCCCACGCGGCATGTGCCCCAGCGTTTTGGTGTTGCGGTCCCCCAGCGCGACGGCCGCCTCAATCAGTTCAGCCTGCCCCTCTGACGCAGGCACCACCTTGATCGCCATGAACCCCCTCGGAACACCGACGTACGGTCGGCCTTGGCTGCCATGTCCGTGCATACCGGTAAAGGCGTGCTGATCCAAGACCGCGACCAAAGCGGACCTGCACGGCAAGCCCTCCCCGTGCCTGCGCCTACCGCACCGACGGCCACTCCCACTGATCCGCGGTGCCGTGAGCCCGGGCACATCCCGAACCGCGGACTCTGACGAGCGCCAAAGCGTTTCTGCATGATTTTCACTAACCCGGTGGCCGGGAACAGTTCATTCTCCGGAGCCTTATCGGAGGTCTCGGGCGTGCTGTCCTGGGCCAACGTGCCCGACCCAGACGGCAGCCCCACCCCCACCCGTGACCAGGTCTCGGGCGCCAAGCTCTTCAACGGCGGCGAAGGCTGCCACTACCGCTCGGACATCTGCTACTTCACCACCATGTAAAGCCTCCTCCAAGCACGCGCCATGGCTGAGGGCCCGGCCGTCGCCGGGCCCTTCACATCGCCGGGCCGTCGCCGCGTAGATCAGTGAGGCTGCCCGTCGCCCTCCTCGTCATTCGTCCGGCTACGTTGGCGCAAGCGTTCTCGGAGCCGCTGGAAAACGCCGATCCACGCCGTGAATAACTCCTCGACGTCGCTGGCCAGTTTCGTGCCCATCACGCACACCAGGCTGATGAACCCGAACACGGCCAGTACCCACAGGGTGGGGCTGTCCACTGATGTACCTCTCGAAGCAGGCGGCAGCCACCTGCCTCGGAGGGAGTCAGGCGGCGAGCACGCCAAGACTGGAAAGAACCGACGAGCACGCCAGTTCCCCAGGCGCGCGAGGGACCAGAGGCGCAGCGAGCCGGATCACACCGCAGGGGGAGGACTCATGTGGCGGCGCATGAGGGCCGTATTCGTGGCTGCGGGGGCAAACGAGTTCGTCGAGCAGGTCCAGCGCGACGCGCCAGAGCTGCTCAACCGTCTCCGCTGCTTGCGTCAGGTCGCCCAACGACAGGAGAGGGCCGTCCCCCACAGCCGCAGCCGAGTCAACGCAGATCGTCGGGGTGGTGATCGCGGGAAGCCCTGTCGCCTCTTCGGCCGAGAGCAACAGGCGTCGAGTGAGTGCACTGGCCGTCCACTGGTTCTGCGCTTCAGTAAGTGCACGTTTGGCACCTGAGAGCCAGAGCGTCGCGTCCAGTAGGCTGCGCGCCTTGCCTCGTCTTCCTTCTCGGCTAAGGCGACCCATTCGCAGGTCGAGCAGCGCCTCGTAACGATGCTGGCCATCCACGATGATCAGGTCGACCAGTGGGACGTCGAACCCTCTGTCGAGCTGTGGGGTGGACAGCTTCAGCGACGACTCCACGAGCCCGACATCCATCCAGGACATGGCGGCAGCGGACTCGGACATGGGAGGAGTCTAGTCCTCGTGCGGACCACACCATAGGGAGTCTCTGCGAATCGGCAACGCATCCAGTCAGGGACAGCACCTTCGGGGACTAGAGCTATGCCGGCTGCAAGCTCAGAGCATGCGACAGACCCCGCCGCTCCAGGCACCTCCTGATGTGAGGTAGGAGCTTGCCGGAAATCAACACGGGTCTGATCACCAGGGCAGGTCGTATGCTCTCCGCATCCGCCTCAGTGCAAGGCCGCCTCCCAACCGTTTGGTAAGCGTGTCGAGCCCTGCGGTGGATCGCTCCTGCAAATGCTCACGCCACAGGAGTGCGGCAGGAACATCGAAAGGGCGCGCAGGCGACCCGCGTCGCCCTCCCCCCGAGTCGCTGGCGACCTCGTGCCACTACGTGCCATTCAGGGCGGTAAGCAGCGGTCAATAGGGGCCCACCACGGCCGCTTCCACGCCCCCATGATTGGGGGCATCACCGCAGCTCAGAGGCTAAATCCGCTCTCAAGTACCGGCGGTTCCCAAGCTCAGAGCGCGGGTTCGATTCCCGACACCTGCCCCATAGCAAAAGCCCAGGTCAGAGAACCGGGTCGCGTTCATCGTCTAGACCATTTCCGGGTCGCATGCCTTCGCGTGCCATCACCGACACGCGACTGGCGCTCTCCTCTGCCTCATGGGAGCCCACCTGCTCCAGGAGCCCCTTCCACGCCGCGCGAGACCAACCAAAATCATGGTACTGACCAGCGGAAACGTTATCCTCGCAGGCAAGATCAGCCTCCGAACCTCATTCGGGACGAGGTCGTGGGTTCAAATCCCGCCACCCCGACTACAGGAACACCAGGTCAGGGGCCTTTGGGACGCGGATCCGGAAGAGCGGTCAAGCACCATCCAGTACGCGGCTCCACGAAAGCGCCGCCGTCACCCATCGTCGTCACGTCTCATTGGTCGGCTCCTGTGTCCAGGTGCCGCCATCCCAGCACCAACACTTCTTCGGATCGCCAAGCGCCATCGGGACATCGGGTTCTCCCCAAGGATCGACGTGATCTTGAAGGAAGTGCTCGGCCGCGAGCATTGCTTTC
Source organism: Streptomyces sp. NRRL S-920 (assembly GCF_000717945.1). Lineage (NCBI taxonomy): Bacteria > Bacillati > Actinomycetota > Actinomycetes > Kitasatosporales > Streptomycetaceae > Streptomyces > Streptomyces sp. NRRL S-920. The sequence continues at coordinate 49,561 of NZ_JODF01000005.1, read as the reverse complement.
CACCGGTCTGTATACGCCCCCTCCACCTCGTGGCGTGTTCCGTCGCCGCCGTGAGCGGTCCAGCCCCAAGCGCATTGGCCTGGAAGGTAAGTGATCTCGGCGGCCCCGCCGTACCTTTCTACCGTGATCTTCTCTGGTTGCCCCGAGCCGTCGTCGACCGCGCCGGGCCACTTCTTACGCGCTGCCTGCTTGGTGATCCCCCAGGAAGTTCCCAGATCGCCATAGGTAGCTCCCATCCCCCCACCCATCAGAGCAGCCTCAGCGGCAAGGACCTCTGTGGCTTCATGCAGCTGCCGCAGAGCGTGCAGGTAGGCGAGCTGCCAGTCAGCGAACAGCTCTGCCATAGCCGAGGGTTGGTGTCCGTTGTCCAGACATTCCTGCCCACGTACTGATGTCCATCCCGCGACATTGCGGGCAAGATCTCTCAACTGGGCTCGTATTCGCCCGACTTCGGCAGCGCAAGGCGAACGCCACGGCTCCGCTGAGGCGTTCGAATCGAACCAGGACTCGTCACTGCTCGCTGAACGCATGAGGACAACCATAGTTGTCGCGGCATGCCTGGTGAGGACAACCGTGATTGTCGCAACGTGCCTGGCTCAGAACGGCCTTCGGAAGTTGATGTGCTCGGCTGCTCGACTCGAAGCCGCAGAGTGGTGAAGAAGCAGCAGGTCAGGCCCGTATGGCGTTGGCTTCAGAAGTGGGCAGGGTCGACAGCAGCGGCAGGAAGGGGGCCGGAGTGACTTGCGGTGCTAGGCAGCAGGTGCTCGAAGGTGGGCGCGCTCGAATGCCCGAGCCAGCCACTTACTTACGGCCGGCATGTGCCGTGAGCCCAAAGAACCGGAGAAACCGTGCCCAAGCAACTGAACTCTCGTACTGTTCCTGGCAGTCAGCCCACCTACCCGTCGGAGCCGCCCTCGCCCAGGCCGGCCTTCGAGCTCCGTTGCGGCCCCTTGCACGTGACCCTTGATCGCGCGCCACTCAAAATGCTGGCGTTCGTGAGCACGGTGACGGCCAGCGTCATGGGAGTAGCGAGCTGGCTGCACTGAAAGGCGGTCAGGGTGTGCTCCGCTAGCGGAGCACACCCTGACCTGCTTCGCGTCGCTTGGGTCAATTGAGAGGCGCATTCTAAGAGTCCTCGTCTGCTACTGACGTACGTGCAGCTGATCATTAAGCCCGCGCACCGGTGACGTGGAGCACGGCCCGAGCCGAGCGTCGAGCGCCAGCTCCCACTGCTGGGTCAGGCTGTGTACGGGCGCCTGCGCGCGCCTGGGGTGACGTGAGTAGCGGGCGGAGACGGAGCCGTCGAAATGACTCATACGTTCGTCCATGAGGACTCTTTTCTAACGTCGTCCATGTGCGCCCTCAAGACGCTATGCTACGGCTAGGCGACCACGCTCGCCGTTACGTCGGACCTGGGTTCCTCCCGCAGCTACCCAGGGTTGAGGGCGCAAAGTGCCGTAGCGCGCGCGTGATTGAAAACTGTCGTTCCTCCTAATGGGGCGCAGTGGGCGGGAGCACTGAGGCACGCCCATCGGGAGCCGGACATGACGCTCGACAGGGACATTGTCAAACTCGCGCGCCGCATCCAGCACGAGTCCAGGGAAGTCATCCCCTTCCAGCAGGCACGGTTGACCGCCGCGCGCGAGTTGGGCGGACTACCTGTCCACGCCATGGCGCCCGCGGAGCGGATCCCGCTCCGCGTCCAGTACACCGGGGAAAGCGAAGCCGCCGCCGAATCCGCGATCAGCAGCGACACCCACGGGCTGGGCCTGGACCACTGCTCGGACGACCAGCACACCTTCCGGGCCCTTCTGGCGCTCGCGCTTTTCAACGGCAACGTGTACACCGGTCCGACGGCGAGGTGGAACTACTCGGTTGTCGCCTCGTACGACCCTGTGATGTCGCCCCGCAGGGACCAGTTGGTGATGGTGGCGGAGCGTGCCCCGGAGAACGTGGCCACCCGGCTGCTGGCCACCGAGGGGGCCGGCTCGCGCGGCGTCCCCGGACTACGGCACGAGGTCAGCTACACGTGCCATGGGCAGCGCTCCGTCTGTCTGCGCCATCTGCCCACCGGTGCACTGCTGACCATCACCGGTGACCCGGCCGGGTGCCGACGCGGCAACAGGCGCAGCCGCGTGCCCCGACACCCCTATCTCACGCTGGACAACGACCTCACCGCGCGCGAGCGCCGCGCTCTGGCAGCGGTCCCCCCGATCTCAGGGGAAGCGACCACTCTGCTGGCAGGTCTCGTTTCCCGCTACAACCTGGTTGACCGGTGTGGCCGCTGGGCGACCAGTCTGTCCTGGGACCCTCTGGAGCGCCCCGGAGTCGAACGCCGGAAGGAACCGGAAGTGATCCGGCACGGTCCCGTACGTCGGCTCTGGGGCGCCGGCGACTCATGGGAGTTCCGCTGGACCGGCTATCCCGAACCCCGCGACCTGGCTCTGGCACTGACCCACCGGGAGGCCGGGGTCAAGGGCGCGGGATTTACCCGCCACGGTGACACCTACCGGGTGGTGCTGGGCACCGCCTCGCTCGACCTGTGCGACGGGAAGGGCTGATCCATGCCGTTCCTCACCGACCACCCGGCGTCCGCACCCGTGCTGGTGGCTGCCGTTGTCCTCGGAGTCCTCCGCTTCACGTTGCCGAAGGATTCTCGCCATCGCCTGGAGCTGTGGAAGGCATTCCTCGAACACCGACGTCAGCGTTGGCAGGTGACGGAGCGCCGCCGCAAGATTGGAAGGTCCGGCAAGACGGGCCAACCGGATCTTCCTGCTGAAGCGGAGCGAGGCGGCGTTCACCGATCAGCTCGGCGAGGACGAGTACGAGACTAAGGCCCGGGAATGAGGCTGACCCCGCAGCCCTGTTGCACGAGCTGAGCTGGGTGCCGGTCTGCAAACAGCATGAGGCCCCTCAGCGACGAGCCTGGCACTTCTGCCGCCCCGCCGTCCGGTCGGCTGAGGTTCACGGCCGGAAAAAGGGGCTGCCTTCGGCGCATCACGTGGGAGCTATCTGGGAGCCGACCCGCTCCCCAAACCCTCCCGACACCACCCGAGACCCACCGAGCCCAACGCCCTGACCTGCGGAAAAGTCAAACAGGCAGGTCCGGATCTTGCCCGAACCTCATTCGGGACGAAGAGGTCGTGGGTTCAAACCCGCCCGGCACTCCGGACCCAGGTCAGTACCATAATCCACCGGCTAAGCCAGCTCTTCTCTCCATTACGCGGCTGAGTAGCTGAGCTGAAAGGCACTCCCGCGGCCCCAGCGGACGGCGGTCGAAGAAGCGCCACGAGCGAGTCCGGGCAGCAGGGTGACCGACACCGTCGCAAAACGGTTGTCCAACATGTGGAACAGCGAAGTGACCGCCCGGACGTGCCTGCACCGCGGGACGAGAACGCCCGGAGGTTGATGCGGGCACAGCGCAGTCGCGACACCATGCCGGAACTCGCCCTGCGACGTGCCCTGCACGCGCTGGGGTTCCGCTACCGCGTGAACCTTCCCGTCCCGGAGATGCGCCGTCGTCGTGCAGACCTCACGTTCGTACGGTGGCGGACGGCGGTCTTCGTTCAGGGGTGCTTCTGGCACGCATGTCCTCGCCACCTGCACGCACCGACGCACAACGCGGAGTGGTGGCAGCAGAAACTACAGGGCAACGCCCGGCGGGACGAAGAGACCGACACCCACCTCGTCCGCCTTGGTTGGCTGCCCCTGCGGGTCTGGGAGCACGAGGCCGTCGACGCCGCTGTCGACAGGGTCGTGGAGGCACTCGCCCACCGGGGCCATCCCCGAGCGCAGCGCATGCGGTCGGTGACCACGACGAGCGTCGACTCGTACACCCCGTGATTCCGCTGTTCATCGCCCAGGACGTACGAGCGAAGGGGATTCGAAGGAGGTGCTGCGAGCTGTGCGGGCCTGACCCACTGCGGGCCCCCGGGCCCTCTCTCGGTGCGCCTGTTCCCGCAGGACAGCCCCGATCGTCAGACCCTCCCCGTAGCGTTGTGATTCCTACTCGTGGCGGCTGCGGGGAGCAGCAATGGACGACGACCTTCAGATCGACAGCGACGAAGACCTCTTCCGCAACCCCGTCTACTACGAACCGGCCTGCCGCAACCTCGACCTGGACCGTCCCGACCTCGGCGTCCCGCAAGGCCAAGACCTCCTGAACGTGCTCCTGCGCATGCGAGGGCGTGTCCCCGTCGACAAGCGCGGGCTCATCTGCCCCGACTGCCGGGACCTCCGCGGCCGGCGCGTCCCCATGTACCTCGTTCAGCGTGACGGCGTGTGGCTTGCCTCCCACTACCGGAAACCCGGGGAGAAGCCCATCAGCCACGAGTCCGACGAGCACCTCGCCCGCAAGGAACGCGTCGCGAAGGACTCCGAAGACCACGGCTTCCACGCCGACATCGAGTCGCAGACCGCCGACGGGCACGCGCGCCTCGACGTACGCATCAACGGCGCCAATGGCATCGTCTTGGGCTACGAGCCTCAGCTGAGCGCTCAGACCGCACGGGGAATGCGTGTACGGGAGGGGTTCCGGCGTCGCGGCGGAATCCAGTCGGTTTGGGACTTCGCCGACCCCGACCACGCGGGCATCGGCGCCGTCCCCTACGTCCGCACGCCCAACCTGCCAGCCTCCGTCATCCGTGTGCAGAGGAACCCCATCGCGGTCCAGGACGGCAACTTCGTTCTAGAGGAGGGCCAGTGCAGCCAAAACGGCTCGCTCACTCGCTGTCCGGAAAAGCCGTACGACCCTGAGAACCCCACTGACGCCGGGTACTGCGGGGGCTGGCACCGCGTCCTCATGCCCGCCCATCAGTCGAGCGCCTTCACAGGGGAAGGCGGACTTACCCTCACCCGGTTCATCGTGGAAGCTGCGGCCGGTGAGCGGATCCCGTTCCAGCGGGGCGGCCACCGCGGTTGGCTCCCTGCCCAGCAGTGGCAGCAGTACGTCGAGGCGAACGGGCCCTCCCTGGACGACAAGAAGGGCCAGCCGTCCGTACGACAGGGGGTCAGGCGCGACAGGTGCACCGAGGACCGTCCGGCTTCAGAGGTGCGAGCCGAACCGAAGCCGAGGCGTGGCAGCCGCGCGATCGTCCTCGAGTCCCGCCACCAGGAACCCGAGGTCGCCAGCGTTGCGGTCGACGCGTCGGGGCGAGCGATCCCGTTCTGCCGTTTCGGCTGCGGTCAGCCTGCAAGCCTTCCAGGGCCCGAGGGGCTGCCCGAGCACTTCTCGTGCCGCAGGAAGCACGAGGCGTGATTGTCGGCCAGCGCTGACCGCCCCCGACCCACGCTCTGGGGCGGTCTCAACTACGTTGTCAGTCCGGATGGCAGCCTGGAGCGCCTCAGCCCGCTGAAGACCGACTTCACGGGCCTCGCGAGGGCCGCCGCCGCGTGTGCCGAAGGCATGCGACAGCCGCGGGACGATCGAGATCAGCCCGCACTGTGAGCTTTGCCTCCTACACCCATGTCCGCGGGGCCCCTCGGATCAGCGCTCTACCACTCCCCCGCCGACCATCGCTGGGGAGAATCTGGGGAGAACGAAGCCCCGTTGGGGAGCCTCTGGGGAGAATCGACCGCGTAAACGGGCAGCACGACGAAAGAGCGCGAAATGTTCATCGCCCCAGGTCAACGCGATGGTTGGGTCAATCGTTGCAGGTCAGCCAGGCATGGACGACGACTTCAAGAAGATCTCTTCGTGGGCCGCCATCCTCTTCGCACCCACACTCGTGGGAACGATCTACGGCATGAACTTCGACCACATGCCGGAACTGCACTGGGTATACGGCTACCCTTTCGCGATCCTGCTAATGGCGGTGGTGTGTTCGAGCCTGTACGTGATTTTCAAGAAGCGGGACTGGCTATAGCACTCGGGCCGAAAGCGCCGATGGGATTCGTATCAGCGAACGTCGCGGAACGGGGCCAGGCGTCGCCTTACTCCGGGCCTTACTCCGGGGGTGCCTGCGGGGTAGAGCACAGCGGGGTCGCAGCAAGTGGGGTGCCCTTACAGAGGGGGTTTTCGCCTGAGCCTGAGCCTGAAGGCTCGGGGTCCTGCGCGGCCACGCCGACAGCGGTGGGGGTCGCGTATGTGGCGGCATAGCGCTCGGTGCTGCTGCGATCAATCCGGCTGCCGCAAGGAGCACCAGGGGCAGGAAGGGGTGGCCGTGACGGGGGTGCGGACGCACAGTACAACGCCTTTCTCCAGCTGTAATGGCCCGGTAAGCGTGTCTGTCTGGGGCTTATCGGAGAGCGATCCGCTCAGCATCCGGGTCCTTTTCTCACAGGTCAATGGCATCGTCTCGTGTCATGGGAGAGTTCAACCGGGCCCCACACCGCTGCTCCCCGACAAGAAGCACCAAGTGAACTTGCCCTTCGACACAAATTCCCGGCGCCCATCCAGGACGCCGCACGCCCTGGCCGACCACGGTTAAGTAGTGCCGCGCGCGGACGCGAGACACTCCTCGGCTCGACGCCGACCGGGCCGTGCCTTGCCATTCCGGGCGGTGGCTGTCGGGCGACCAGCGACCCCGACACGGATGCCCGCCTGTACACGAACAGCAGCTGCACGTCGTCCAGCAGGTTCCTCGGATCCCGGCAATCGGACGAATACGCGGCCCCGTACCCGACGTACGTCAAGTTCGGCTGAGGCCTCTGGCTCAATTCGCGCGGCAGGCCACCTGCCTTCGACCGAATGGCTCTGGCCTCACCCCTTCAAGGCATAGAAGTGCATGGGCGAGTTCGGCGTGAAGCCGATGCGCGGGTACACGGGAGCCCCGGCGACGGTCGCGTGCAGCGTGGCGCGGGTCAGCCCGGTGGCTCGGGCGCCCTCGTGCAGCGCCTTGCGCGTGACCGCCTCGCCATAGCCTCTGCGCTGCCACCGCGGGTCGGTGGCGACGAAGGCGACGAAGAGGCGGCCCTGCGCTTCGACCGTCGCGGCGCACGCCACCGGGACATCGCCCCGCATGGCCAGATAGGCGTACATCTCGTTCTTCCAGTGCGTGGAGCCGACCAGGCCGTCGCGGCCTTCCTCCACGGGGAACCCGTAGGCGCTCGACTGGAGGTCCGCGTAGGCCCGCAGGTGCTCGTCGGTGCGCACACGTACGAACGTCAGATCGGGGTGGGCCGGGTCGGGAAGGGGCAGCAGGTCCCCGGCCATGCCCGTGCCGGGGAAGGCGTACTCCAGGCCTGCCCGCTCGGCCGCCGTGGTCAGCGCGGTACGCGCCTCCTCGTCGAGGAGGCCTTCGAAGAGCCACAGGAAGCCCGGGTGCTTCTTCGCGCGCATGATGTCCGCCGCCTGACCCAGGCGTCGCGCGAGGAGGTCGGCTCCTGCTCCTGGGTCGGTCAGCGTGACGCAGTTGTAGAACGAGAACCGGCAGTCGGCCCAGCGGACGGCGATGCCGGGGAGGTCGCGCACATCCGCGTCCGCGGTGCGGTCGAGCACCAGGGCACGCCAGGCCACGGCGAGCTGCTGCGCCGATTCGATGGACTCCGTGAGGCCGGTCACCGTACTCCCATGATGGGTCGTTGGGTTGAGGTTGCGTTGTGGTCGGACGTGGGCATTAGATGATGCCTTCGAACCGCTCGTCCTCGGTGGGGGAACCGGAGCGCGGCACGTGGTAGGAGTCGCGTCCGAAGCGGCGCCACAGGGCGGCGATGAGGAAGGCCACCACCACGGCGACAGGCGTGTAGTTGAAGGTGGTGGCGGTGACCGGGCTGCTCTGCGGCAGCAGGAACAGCACCGTGACCACGGCCGCCCACACCACCGCCACCCATCCGATCGGCCGGCTCCAGCGGCCCAAGTGCCAGGGTCCTGGGGTGAATCGGTCGCGGTGGAGCAGGCGCAGGAGCACCGGGATGGCGTAGGCGGAGGTGAATCCGACGACCGAGATGGCGGTCACCGCCGCGAACGCCGCGTTGGAGTACAAGGAAGGCAGTGCGAGGACGAACGCCACGGCGACCGCGAGCCAGACCGCGTTGGCGGGGATGGCGGTGCGGTGGCTGACCTTCTTCCAGAGCCCCGATCCGGGCAGGGCGCCGTCCCGGGCGAAGGCGTAGATCATCCGGCTGGCGCTGGCGGTGACGGTGTAGCCGCACAGGAACTGGGCGACGATGATCACCAGCAGCAGGGCCTTGGCCGCCGCCATGCCCAGCGCGTCCAGGAGGATCTGCGCCACGGGTACGTTGGTCTGGCTTGCCAGGGTTCCGGTGTAGTCCTGGATGGCGAACAGCAGTGTGGTCAGCAGGATGCCGCCGGCGATCCAGGACACCGCCACCGAGCGGAAGACCCCGCGGGCCGCGGCGACGGAGGCGTGGTTGGTCTCCTCGCTCAAGTGGGCCGAGGTGTCGTAGCCGGCCAGGGCGAACACCGGCAGCAGCATGCCCAGCAGGATGACGTATACCGGGGCGCTCCACCCCGTGTTGTTGGTGAACTCGGTGAAGACGAAGCCGGCCGACTGGTGGTGGGAGGGCACGAACGCCAGGGCGCCGATGATGGTGACGGCCCCTGCCAGGTGCCACCACGCGCTCAGGGACGTCAAGATGTTCATCAGCCGGGTGCCGAAGAGGTTCAGTACCGCGTGCAGCGCGAGGACGACGGCGTACAGGGCCAGCAGGGAGCCCGGGGTCGGGGTGTAGCCGAACTGGAGGTTCATCCACGCGGCGGTGAAGGTCGCGATGCCGTAGTCCTGGGCGGCGATCCCGCCGAGCAGGCCCAGGAGGTTGAGCCAGCCGGTGTACCAGCTCCACCGCTCGCCGCCGAGCTGGCGGGCCATGTAGTACAGGCCGCCGCTGGTGGGGTACCGGGAGGTTATCTCCGCCAGGGACGCGGCCAGGCACAGGACGAGCGGCCCTACTGCGAGCCACCCCCACGTGATCACCGCGGGGCCTCCCGAGTTCAGGCCGTAGCCGAACAGCAGCAAGGTCCCCGACATGATCGAGATGACCGACAGGGAGGCGGAGAAGTTGCCGAACGCCCCCATTCGGCGGTGCAGTTGCTGGGTGTAGCCCAGCGACTGGAGGATCCGTGCGTCCTCCCCGTCGTCGTCGACCGGAAGTGGCTGCTGGCGCGGTGTTCTTACCGAGGTCATGGGTTCTCCGCACAGGAAAGCTGAAGTAGGGGGGTGCAGGCGGGGGGCCGCCGGGCCGGCGGCGAGACGTGGCAGTACCCGTCCGTGGGTGACAGCTCGGCGGTCACGGATGTCGTCCCGAACGCCGCGGGTGGGATCTCAGGCAGGCGACGCGGTCCTCCTCGAACGCCTTACGCCACTGGCTGTCGGGGTGCCGGGCGTCGTACTGCCACGGGGCAGGCGTGGCGAAGTCGCCGATGGCATCGAACACTTCGCCGGCCCACTGGGCGAAGCCGCCCCTCGCCAGGGCGTAGGCGAGGTAGTTGAGATCCAGCTGGGAACTGGTGGCCGGATCGCACTTCCGGAACCAGCCCTCGAATGCCTGCGTGATGGCCCGGGTGGTGTCCTCCCTGGTCCACAGGAGGTTCAGCATGACCTCGGCGCCGTTGTCCCGTCGCTCCCGGTGCTCCTGCACACGGGCGTAGAGGGGCAGCAGAAGCAGGGGCGAGTCGGGCGGCGCGAAGGAGACCGTCCAGCGGGCGAAGTCCGTCGCGACGGCCTGGCGGCCCGCGGGACCCGGGCGGGCCTGGAGCGCCTGGGACATGCGGTGCCAAGCCTCGCGGTTGAACGGATCTCGTCGGTGCGCCTCCCCCAGCAGGCCCCATGGCCCGCCGGGCAGCAGGTACTCGTGGGGTGGCGGAGCTACGTGATGCTCCGGGTAGCGTCCGGTCGTGTCCGCCTCGGCCAGGGCCAGGCGGCAGATCCAGGGCACCGCGTCGTCGGCGTTCCCCTCGCCCGCCCGGTGGCACGCGTCCCGGGCCCTGGCCACCAGTTTCTCCAGGTCGTCTGCCCGCCGGTAGTCACGCGCCCAGTCCCTGCGGTGGGCCTGCAACACACGTTCGGTGGCGACCCTGGCGTACATGACCCGGGCGGCGAGGCTCTCCGGTTCCTCCTTCAGCCACAGCTCGACAACGTTGGCCTGAGCCGCGACGACTCCAAGGACCTGGGTACGGGATGTCCACTGCGGCCAGCTGCCCGTCCGGGCGAGCACCTGCCGCATCTGCATCCAGTAACCCGCCTGAACGTCCTGCACCGCCGCGTAGAGATCCGCGTCTCGGCCGATCGGGTTCGCCCGGCCGGCCGGGGTCGAACTCTCCATCAACGCATCCCTCGGCTCGCCGGTTCATATGAGCACGACACCGAACGGTGTGCACGGGCGAGCATAGGCAGAAGGACTCTCGGGACAGTTGGGATGGGGGGTTGGGTCGGTGGCTCTCGCTTTTGGCCGGTAGCGAGTGCTCGACAGGTACTTAAGTGCCTGGAGAGGCGCATGACCAGAGAATCCCAAGATTGTCCGGTCGCTCAGCTACGAGTTTCGGCCACGTGGCAGGCCGACGTCGCCATCCGTGACGGAACCCGGCGAGTGCAGCTCTCAGATGGTGCGGCACGGGATTCGGACACTTGTGGCCCGTAGGCAACATGCCTGTTCGGCAGGCGAGTTGGCGGGCGGGCTCGCGGCGGGGGGCGGTGACCTCGGGACGGCGACGGGCGAGTAAGTAGCTTGGTTTGTACGGGAGTTGAGGCAAGCTGATGGCCCGTAGACATCGCGAGAGGGACTGCGTTCAGACGTGCGCGGACGCCTTGGTGACGCCCTCCGGACACGGGATCATTAGGCCAGTTCGGAGCGTTGGTCACTGTCTGTGAGCGGATGTCAACCCACCAGCGCCGAAAGGGCGCTGGCAAGAGCCTGCCCGCCCTGTTGAACAGCGGTGTCCGCCACCATCGCGGGCAGTGCTTGAGCGACCCCCCTCAACGCGCCGACCCGCGCCTGAGGGTCAGTGGCTGCCAGCGAGACGTCGACGGAATCCGCCATGGCCCGCAGGACCGCCACGTTGGCGAGACCTGTCTCGTTCTGCTCCACGTCGCTACGGAAGGAGGCGAGGAGACCACGCACGGTCTCGATGTCGACGGTGCCCTGGACGGACGCCGACTGGTACACGTGGGAGATGTTCTGCCCCACGACGTTCTGGTTGGGGGCGCTGCTGTTGCCACCGATGCTGATGCCCGAACCTCGCCCCTGCTCCTCCTCGCGGCGGCCTCGTCCGAAGATCATCACTTGCCTCCCTGGGTGCCGTTGCTCTGACCCACCCCGTGGATGTCGCTGCCCGCGACGTTCTGGATGGGCGCGTTGTTGTCGCCGTAGACCTGAATGTTGGTGATGACCGCGGCGACCTGCCGCTCGTACGGGGCGGTGTCGACACCCACCTCTTCGAGGTACTCGGAGACGGTCCGGAAGATGCAGGTCTGCATCAGTACGACGTGGCGCTTGGCATCGTCGCTCTGGTGCATGTCGGTGACTTCCTCTGTGGAGTACCGGTCGCGCAGGCTGACCGGGTCCTTCTCCTCGGTTCTGCCCTTCTCACCCTGTTTGCCGAGCCCGAGCCGGGCCGCGAACCGCCACAGCGCGACCGGACCCGCGACCGCGTCCAACACCGAGTGAGCCACGAGCCAGCCGAGCAGGCGGGGCCCGCGTTTGGCGACTGGTGCGGCTGTGCCCCGCAGTTCGTTGTACACGGGTGTGGTCACTTGGGGCCGGATGGTCAGCCGCAGTTCTCCCGCTTCCAGCGCGGCGTGCACGAACACGCTGACCACAACCTGTCCGTCCCAGCTGATGCACTGCGCGCGCAAGTACAGCCGGTCGGGCATGCTGGACGGGGACCGGCGCCCCCGGCCCCGCAGGTCCGGCATTTCCAGCTTGGCCGCGCGAGTGCGTTGGAGCCACAGCGCTGCCGGCAGAGCCTGCACCTCTGTGACCGAGAACCCGGGCAGCGGATCGGTGATCTCCCGGGCCCCGTGGCCCAGTTCCCGGAGAGCTGCACCCGTCCTTCGCAGCAGCTCCCACTCACCGAACGGCTTGACCGACTCCTCCGGGTCCCTGGGCTTGAGCGGGATACCAATGTCCACGGCACCCCATACCTCGCGCCCGGCGCCGACGAAACGCTCCGGATGCTCGTACGGCAACTCCTGCCGTGTCTGTTCCCGACCAATGCGCGCCATCCGCCGCCCGCCCCTCGCTGCCACCCAAGGCAACCGGCCGGACGCCACACCGTCGCGGACGATCCCGCCAAGGACAGCCCGGGCCATCAGCCGGTCTCCGGAACACACCAGCGCGGCCCCGGCCAACAACGCGAAGGGCAACAGCAACAGGCCCAGCCGGAGATCCGCGAACTCGCCGTCGATCGGCTGAAAAGGAACCACGGCGAGCACCCAAGGCACGCACAGCACGACGTAGGCCGAGCGAGGAGAGGTCACCAGCCGTGACTTCTTCCCCTTCCGCTGCGCGCGCAGCGCGGCCCACCGCATCACCAAGGCCACCAGGAACACCCCACCCCACACGGCCGCGGCCTGGGGTGACGCGTAGGCCAAGGCCGCCGCCGCGAGTAGCAGGCCGACCGACCGGAGCCACCTTCGCCGCCGTGCACGCAGACTGTGGGCGACCACCGGCGTGAGGTCGAATCCGTACGACGGCACGGGCATGGGCGGCCCGTGCAGGACGTGATCCAGAACCCACTGCGCCATGGGCTCCCCCAGGGGCGGGCAGTCGTCGCTGCCCTCCAAGTAGACGCGCCTGCGCGTGCTGCGGCGGGGTTTGGCCGGCGCCTTCTCCTTGCCACGGAGCCTTTGCCACCACGCCTTGGCGGACTTGACGCGGTCAGGCCGTGCGTAAACGGCCTGACACAGCAACCGGGTCACCTCCGACGCGCTCGGATCCACGTCGCCAGAGCGGGCAGGAGTGGGTTGAACCGGCACCGCCGGCCCCTGGACCACGTCCTCCGCCGCACCTGGCCGCACACGCAGCCCCCGCCCGAACCCCATCCCGCCCCCCGTTCGCTGGTACGGCGGGCATCCTCACGGCGAATTCCGGGACCCGCCAGATCACAAACGCGACAGTGTCGCCCCACTGCACCGGCGAGTGGAGAGTTGACCGATTTCAGCGCGAGTTGTCCGCGAAATCTCCCGGAATTGTCCGTGATCGGTAACAGACGCATCCCGTAGCCCCCGAGTCTCGTCCTGCCGGGTGGTCGCGAGACGGCCGGGGAACGGCGAGGGATTGTGTGAGAGGGGCGGACATGGCGCGGCACGGCGGCGGGCGGGGCTGGTACGGCAAGTTGATCGGGGCGGCGCTCGGGGTGACGATGCTTGCCACCGGGGCCTCGGTGTGGACCGCGCAGGCCGGCGCCACGGGCGACTCGACGCCGGACGCGGCCGCGTCGGCCGCGCCGGGCGGCGCCGTCAAGCCCGTCTCGGCGGCCATCGCGCACGCCTCGGAGAAGGGCAAGCGCGGCATCAACATCACCATCGACGACGGCCCCGACCCCAAGTGGACCCCGCAAGTGCTCGACCTGCTGCGGGAGTACGGGGTGAAGGCCACGTTCTGCATGCTGGGGACGCAGGCCCAGGCTCACCCGGACCTGGTGAAGAAGGTGGTCGCGGCCGGGCACCGGCTGTGCGACCACTCGGTCTCGCACAACACCGCCATGGACAAGGATTCCCAGGCCTACCAGTCGCGGCAGATACTCGACGCCGAACGCATGATCACCAAGGCGTCCGGGGGCGTGCGGCCGATGTACTACCGGGCGCCCGGCGGGGCCTTCACCCCGTACAGCCGCAAGCTGGCCGCTTCCCGGGGCATGCGCCCGCTCGGCTGGAACGTGGACACCAAGGACTTCGAGCAACCGGGCACGGACGCCATCGTCGCGACCGTTGAGCGCGAACTCCCCAACGGACCGACCCTCCTCTTCCACGACGCGGGTGGTGACCGTACTCAGACCGTCGAGGCCCTGCGCGTGCTCCTCCCCCGGCTCAAGGAGCAGGGCTACTCGTTCGGCTTCCCGGTGCGCTGACCCCCGCCCCCGCCCCGACCCCGGCCGCCCCGCCCCGCGCCACGCGGCGGCGGGCGATGTTCTGTTCCAGCAGCCGGGTCGAGGCGGTGACGCCGACGCCGCGTTCCGGGTCGACGGCCGGCAGCCTGCCGTCGGCGCGCTTCAGCTCGGCGAGCGCGGCCTCCATCGCCTCGTGCGCGGCGAAGAGGCAGGGCGTGCTGTAAATGGCGACGTCCACGCTCAGTTCGGTGAGTTCGGCGAGCGAGAGCCGCGGGGACTTGCCGCCGGCGATCTGGTTGAACAGCAGCGGCTTGCCGTCGGTGACCTCGCGGATCCGGTGGATCCACTCGACGTCACGTACGCCGTCCACCAGGATCACGTCCGCCTCGGTGGCCGCCAGGCGGCCGGCGCGCTCGATGATGTCCGCCTCGTCCGTGGCGTCCGTGCGGGCCACCACGACCATGTCCTCGCGGGTCCGCAGCACCATCTCCAGCTTGGTGAGGTACTCGTCGAGAGGCAGCACCTGCTTGCCGTCCGCGTGCCCGCAGCGGCGGGGCCGCTTCTGGTCCTCCAGGATCACGCCCGAAGCCCCGATCCGCTCCAGGCTCTCCACCACATGACAGGCCACTTCGGGATCGGCGTAACCGTCGTCGATGTCCACGAGCAGGTGGTGCCGCGGAAATGCTCCGCGCAGCCGCTGCACGAACCCCAGCATGTCCGGCCAGGCGATGAACCCGATGTCGGGCAGCCCGTAGTACGAGGCGGCGAAGCCGAAGCCGGACACGAAGAGCCCGTCGTAGTGGCCGGCGGCGAGGGACGCCGAGTACATGTCGTACACGCCGATCAGCGGAGTCGTGCCCGGCGCGGCGATCCGGTCTCTCAGCTCGGTTCCGTAGTTCAACGCCTGACTCCTGGTCATGGGGGGGGTGGGGGGCCGACACAGGATGGTTTCGGGCATAAGGGGCTGGCCTGACCGACCCGCGCTCCCCTCACCCTCCCGGCCCAGCGCTTTCACCAGAGAAACGTCACTGCCGCCGCCAGAGCCTTGCAGAATCCAGAGGGGACTATAAAGTTGG
This sequence comes from Streptomyces sp. NRRL S-920, assembly GCF_000717945.1. Lineage (NCBI taxonomy): Bacteria > Bacillati > Actinomycetota > Actinomycetes > Kitasatosporales > Streptomycetaceae > Streptomyces > Streptomyces sp. NRRL S-920. The sequence goes on along the minus strand of NZ_JODF01000005.1, from coordinate 34,540 downwards.
AGACGTCTCTAGGTTTTGAGTTTTCTGCTCGGAGGAATGGGGTGGGCGCGTATGGAGGCCGTCGAAGGCGGGCTGCGCGAGCGGCACAAGGCGCGGCGGCGCGGCCGGATCCTTGAGGCGACGCGCGAACTGCTGCGGGAGGGCCCGGAAGCGGTGATCAGTACCGAGCGGATCGCCGCGCGGGCGGAGGTCTCCCCCGCCACCGTGTACAACCTGGTCGGACCGCGCGACAAGATCTGGGAGGCACTCGCCGCCGAGTTCATGGACGAACTGGAGCGCCGCCTGGGGGCGGAGGGAGCCGATGACCCGAGGGAGGTCGTCAGGTCGACCGTCCAGTTGTTCGTGGGCGATCCGGTCGTATCGCGTCGCATGGTGCGCGAGTGGGAGGACAGCGGCCTCGTACTCCACCGCAGTCCGCACACCCACCTCCGCGGGGCGCTGGCCCAGGCGCGGGCGCGGGGCCTGCTGCGCACCGACATCGCCACCGACGCGCTGGCCGCCGTGGTCAGCACCGCGTGCGTGGGCGCGCTGCACGAGTGGGTGGCCGCTCTGATCGACGACGACCGGTTCCTCGAACGCGCGCTGCTCGCGCTGGACGTCGCGCTCGCCGCGGCGGCCGCCGACCCCCACCGCGACCGGCTCCTCGCGCCGCTGCGGACCCGGGACGCGCGATGACGGCCGGCACGCCGCCACGGGCCCGCAGCTTCGCCGGACACGGCGGGATCACGCTCACGGCGGACGTGTGGGGCGAGGCGTCGGCGCCCCCGCTCGTGTTGCTGCACGGCGGCGGCCAGACACGGCACACCTGGGACCGGACCGGCCCCCGGCTGGCCGCGCTGGGCTGGCAGGTCATCGCCCCGGACCTGCGCGGCCACGGCACCAGCGCGTGGTCGGCCGACGGTGACTACGACCTCGGCCTGTTCGCCGACGACGTCCGCGCGCTCGTCGCCGGACTCGGCGCCCGACCGGTGATCATCGGCGCCTCGCTCGGCGGACTCAGTGCGCTGCTCGCCGCCGGAGAGGCCCCCGAAGCGGCGGTCCGCGCCCTGGTGCTCGTCGATGTCGCCCATCGGCCGGACCCCCGCGGAGTCGTGCGGATCGTCGAGTTCATGCGCCGGACGGACGGGTTCGCCAGCGTGGCGGAAGCGGCCGCGGCGGTCTCGGCCTACCTGCCGCACCGGCCGCCTCCCGAGTCCGGGGGGACGGGCATACGCGACAACCTGCGGCGCCGCGGCGACCGCTGGGTCTGGCACTGGGACCCCCGCCTGCTGGACAGCTTCGAGGGCCGGATGGACCCGCCCGGCATGGCGGAGCGCCTCCTCGACGCCGCACGCCGCGTCGGCGCGCCGATCCTGCTCGTCCGCGGCGGGATCAGCGACGTGGTGCGCGAGGACATCGCCGAGGAGTTCTGCGCCGGGGTCCCCCACGCGCGGCGCGTCGACGTGGCGGGCGCCGGGCACATGGTGGCCGGGGACCGGAACGACCACTTCATCGACGCGATCGGCCCCTTCCTCGAAGAGATCGCCGCCGCGCCGCGGTGAACGCGCGACCGACGGGGCCGCCCACCCCGGACGCGCGTGCTGGGCAATCCCCCGGACGACGTACCCAGACCCACAGGAGTGGTCGAACGCAGCATCACGGCGCGGCGCGCTCCACCACACCAAGGGCCGCCCGGTTATTCGAAATCCGGTTCTAGATTTAGCTCCCGTGCACCCGTGACGGCGACAGGAACGGCTCAGTTATCCGATCACCTGTCCGCATCGCACGCCGAGGAGCGCCCATGCACCGCTTGTGCCGCCCTGCCCTCATTCATCCTGCGTTCGAAAACGCCGCCCCTCGGGGAGGCGCCCTGTGAAGAGGTTCTTCGGGCCGGTACGCATGGCCGAGCCCAAGGTCTCCGACGCCGAACGGGAACTGTTCGGCGGCCCCTTGCGCTACGACATGGGCTGGTCCCAGCACGAGCACGCCACCTTGGACCTGACCATGCGCTCCGCGCTCCGCTCCATGCCCGCCCTGGTCGGAGCGACCCTGCGCATGGCCTGGAACGCCGACCGGCGAGCGCTCCTCGCCGTGGCGACGAGCGAGATCGGCCAGGGCATCGCCGCGGCCGTCGGACTGCTCGCCGTCAACGCCGTCATGCACGCCCTGCTCGGCGGCACCGGCAGCACCGTCGAGCGGCTGTACGCCCTGCTGCCCGGCCTGCTCGCCGCCGGGGCCGTCGGCGTCGTCAACTCGGCCCTGGCCGCGTGGTCCACCTCCCGGGCGGGACGTCTGGAGCCGCTCGTCGAGCGGATCGCGACCACCCAGTACCTGGCCGCCGCGGCCTCCGTCGAACTGGAGGCGATCGACGACCCCGACTTCCGACGGCTCATCGACATCGCCCAGTACGGCCCGGCCTCCGCCCGCCGCATGATCGGGGCCTGCGTCGCCGCGCTCAACGGCGTCATCTCGCTGATCACCACGGCCGGCGTGCTCACCGTCCTGCACCCCGCCCTGCTGCCCATGCTGATCCTGATCGCCGCCCCACGCGGCTGGGGCGCCATGCGTGTCGCACAGGAGCGCTACGTGTCACGGATGAGCTGGATCGAGCACGTACGCGCCGGCCGCCTCATCGGCAACCTCCTCACCGAGCGAAGCGCCGCACAGGAGGTACGCATCCACGCCGTCGGCACCTTCCTGCTCAGCCGCTACCGGCGGATGGCCGAGAGCGCCGAGGCCGAGCAGGAGCGACTGGCCACGAGCAAGGCCCTCACCGAGTGGGTCGCCGCCGCCCTGTCCGGGCTCGCGATGGCGGCGACCTACGGGACGATGTTCTGGCTGATCACGAGCGGGCACATGAGTCTGGCCGTCGCGGGCACCGCGGTGATCGCCGTACGGACCGGGTCGGCCAGTCTGGGCGCGCTGGTGATGAACGTGAACCAGCTGCACGAGGAGTCCCTGTACGTACGCGACCACGGGCGCTTCCTCGTCCAGGCCGCGCAGCGCACCATCCCCGAGGGCGGCGCCCCCGTCCCCGACCGCATCGAGCGGATCGTGCTGGACCACGTCACCTACCGCTACCCCGACCGTGACACCCCCGCGCTGACCGAGGTGACGCTCACCCTCCCCATGGGATCGGTCACCGCCGTCGTGGGCGAGAACGGCTCGGGCAAGAGCACCCTGATGAAGATCCTTTCGGGTCTGCTGCTGCCCCAGGACGGCACCCTGCTGTGGGGCGACGCGGACATCAACGACCTCGACCGCTCCCAGCTGTTCGAACGCGTCTGTCTGCTCACCCAGGACTTCCAGCGCTGGCCCGTGACCGCCGCGATGAACATCCGCCTCGGCCGCCCCGCCCGCGGCGCCTCACCGCAGGACCTGCAACCGTCGGTGGAGTACGCCGGGGCAGGCCCCGTCATCGCCAGACTCCCCGACGGGCTGCGGAGTCTGCTGGCCCGCATGTTCCGCGGAGCCATCGAACTGTCCGGCGGCGAGTGGCAGAAGGTGGGGCTCGCCCGCACCCACTGGCGCAGCTCCACCTCCCGGGCGGACAGCGTCCTCATCGTCGACGAACCCACCTCCGCCCTCGACCCCGAGGCGGAGATCGAGGCCTTCGACCGCATCCGCCGCCTCGCCGCCCCCCACCGGGCCGTGGTCCTCGTCACCCATCGCATGTCAGGCGTACGCCATGCCGACCGCATCTACGTGCTCCATCACGGACGCCTCGCCGAGCACGGCAGCCACGACGAACTCATGGCCGCCGGGGGCCGCTACGCCGCCATGTTCACCGCGCAGGCCGCCCAGTACGCCCCCAAGAAAGGCATTCCGAACCCCGCCTCTCCCACCGTCACGGATCCCGCATGAGGCGGGAGGACGAAAGGCGTATCGAGGCGGGGAATGATCGGGCGGTGTCAGACCCTTCGGAGCGTCAAGGGCGCTTCGGACTTGAAACCGTCCTTGGAGACTCCGCCCTTGATTTTGACGACATCCCCGTGGGAGTTGCAGGACGGGAGACCCGCGAAAGTCCCTTCCATGGTGTTCAGGGCGATCGCAGGGCTCTTGTTGACCTCGGCGACGAAGTAATTGCCGCCCGTGGACTGGACCTTGCCGGTCTTGCTGTTGACCGAGGTGGCGTGCACCGCGTTGCTTTCGAGGAACTCCACGGTGACGTGGTGGGTGGCCTTGTTCCCGGTGGGCTTGAAGCTTCCGGTGAAGGTGCCGCTGTAGTGCTCGAGTCGGCTTCCGCAGGTGGCGGAGGTGGAACTGGCGTGGGCCGGGACGGTGAGCAGGCTGGCTGCCGCCAGAACCGTCACGGACAGTGCGGCGACACGACGTACTACGGACATGAATTCCCCTTCTGCGAACACTGGGACTGCACACACTTCGAGTGGGGAAACCGTCTGGATCTCCCGGCGTGATAGTGGCTCACCCAGCGGGTTCGTCGTGGCGGACGCGCCGGACCGGTCCGCCCTGGGGGCGCCAATCGAGCGACTTCGCGCCGGGGCGAATAGGCGGTAGGAGAAAGAGCGTCGGTGTTCTGCTTCTCTGAATCGTCAGGCGGGCTCCCGCCACCCTCTCCGAACAGAAAGCAGGAACGCACATGCAGGCGCTCAAGAGCACGCAGGCTTTCGACCCGACACTGGACCTGGACATCGAGGTCCTGGAGCCCCTCGACGCCCACGTCGCACCGCTCGACGGGCCCGGCCAGCAGGCGTGGCAGCAGGGCTGGTCAGGGGTGGCGCACACCGGGCAGGCCGTCTACGCCGGCACTCAGGGAAACTGGGGCGACGCGGTCAGCCACGGGGCCCATGCGGTCTCAGACTTCGGCCAGGCCGCCTACAACACCTACCAGTGGTACAACGGCGGCCACTGAGACGCCCCCACCGGCAACTCCCTCCCTCCTCCGGCGCGCGCCGCCTCGCCCGGCGTTCACTCGCCCTCGCGCAACGTCGTTTCACGAGGCGGCCCGTGCCGGGCCCGACGGGCATCACTCGCCCTGCTCCCCACAGAGACCTGACCTGATGACTACCTCGGCTGTCTCGCCTGCCCCGCCTGCCCCGCCTGTGCAAACGCCACCCCGGCCCGCTCTTCGCCCCGGCGTCGAGTTCACCAATCACGGCGAGAGAACCGTGGTGAGCCTGCCGGAAGGGTCGTATCTCCGCATGGGCCGGGACGCGGCCGGGCTCCTGCGGGGCCTGGACGGCACGCGCTCCCGCGACGAGGTCGCCCGCGCCTGGTCGACACGGATCGGGGCGCGGAAAGCCGCTGAACTACTCCAGCACTTCACGCGCCTCGGCCTGCTCGAGACCGACGGCCCCGCAGCCGCCGAGAAGCGACTCACGCGGCCGAACCCGGTCACCATCCAGCTCACGCTCTACCGGCCGCACAGACTGACCCGCGCGCTGGCCGCGGTGGGCACCCTCGCCGGTGGCCGGATCACGCAGCTGCTGTACGCGCTGCTCCTGGTCGTCGGCGTCTGTCTGGCCGCCACCCATTTCCCGGACATGGCCCGGTCGCTGCTCGACCCCTCACCCGGCATGTGGTGGCACATCCTGCTCGCCATGATCGTGGTGAACGTCTGCCACGAGTTCGGCCACGCCACCGCGGTCGCCGCACTCGGCGGCCACCCGCGCCGCGTGGGCGTGGCCCTCCTGTACTACGTCTGCCCCGCGTTGTTCTGCGACGTCTCCTCCAGCTGGCGCCTGCCCCGCAGGGCCCGCGCCGTCGTCGCCCTGGCCGGCGTCATGGTCAACGCCGGTGTGGCCTCGCTCGCCGCTCTCCTCGCGGCCGCCGAGCTGGCCGGGCCATCCGAGTTCTGGTGGCGGCTGGTGCTGGCCAACCTCTTCACGGTCGCCATCAACCTGATTCCGTTCCTCAGACTCGACGGCTATCTGCTCCTGTTGGCCTTCGTCGACGAGCCCTTCGTGCGGCCGCGCGCCATGGCCGACGCCCGCTCGTGGCTGAGTCAGCACCTGTGGCGCCAGAGCCCGCGGCCTCGCCGGTTCACCCGCGGGTGGAGCATCCCGTACGGCCTGCTGGCCATGGTCTTCCCCGCCCTGCTCATCACCTTCATGCTGCTCGTCCTGGCGCCGCTGCTGTTCGGCTTCGGCTGGCCCGGCGCCGCGATCTGGACCCTCGCCACCCTGCTCGCCCTGGCCCGCCTCGCCGACGGAATCCTCCGCGTGGCCAGGCCCGGCGTTTCCGCGGTGCCGGATCACGCCCACAGACCGTGAAGGCGGTCGTGACATGATCGGTCATCCGAATAACGTCTAACCATCGGTCAAACAATTGATACCTATAGTTTCGCGGGGGCGAGCGATCCTGTGGGCCACGGCGTGTGTGGTGACCCTCGGATTCCTCATCGCGCTGGAGGTCGCCGCGCGACGCTACGGCGGCGTACCGGGGCCGATCACCAACCAGGCGCGAGAGGTCATGTTTCCCCCCAAGCCGGGGCCTCTGTACGGCGGCCTGGCGTTGATGATGGTGGTGCTCACCTGGCGGCAGCGGTTCATCGCGGCCGGTGCCGCGATCGGCGTCGACGTGGTCTTCGTATCGGTGCGGTGGGCGGTCGGCGCCGAGGTGCCCGAGGGACACTTCTTCGGCAACGGCGCGCTGTGGGCGATGCTGGGCTGTGCGGCTTTCGCGCTCACGCGTCGTACCGGCAAGGAACGCCTCCTGCTGCTGAAGGGCGTCGGTCTGGGGCTGCTCCTCGTGGCCGGCCGCAAGACCGGTGACACCTGGCTGCTCATCACGTCGAAGACCCGCCCCACCGTGCTCGACCCGTATGTGGCCACCGCCGATCACGCGCTGGGCGACCCGTCGTGGCTGGCAGGCCGCGTACTCAGGGCTTCCGGCCCGGTCAGCACGTACGTGCTCGACCTGGTCTACGCACAGCTCGCGGTGGCCGCGATCGTCGTCGCCCTGTACCAACTGCGCAACGTGGCGGCCGAGGGCCGTTTTCCCCGCCACCACCTGGTGCGCACCTTCCTGCTGATCGGCCTCGTCGGGCCCGGCATCTACATGGTCTTCCCGGTGGTCGGGCCGATCTTCGCCTACGGTCCCGGCACCTCCGGCACCGGCGGTGTGGAGTGGGCGGTGGCCGACCTGTGGCCGAACACACCGCCGCCGATCGGCCTCCCGCACCCGGTGCCGTACGACGGGATCACGCCCCGCAACTGCGTGCCCAGCCTGCACACGGCGTGGGCCACCGCGATCTTCATCCACTCCCGCAAGGGCCCGCGCCTGCTGCGGTTCGCGGGGGCGTTCTGGCTGGTCGCCACGCTCAGCGCGACCCTGGGCTTCGGCTACCACTACGGCGTGGATCTCATCGCCGGTGTGGTGTTCGCGCTCACCGTCGAGGCGGCGCTGCGCACGTTCGACCGCGGCTGGGACCGCTCGGGAATCCAGCTGGTCGCCTACGGCACGGCGGTCTTCACCGGGCTCCTGGTGTCGTACCGCTATCTGCCGCTGGACATGGCCGAGCACCCCGCGGTGTCCGGGCCGCTTCTCCTGCTGGCGATGGCCTCCGTGATCTACGGCTACCTACGGACCACCAGGCGGTGGGAGCCGAAGCCCGCACCGGCGCTCCGGCCGGAGCCCCAACCCGAACCGGTGTGAGCCGCGGCGCGTGAGATCACACAAGGCGGGGCACTAGCATCCGTGCGCGCTTGTGATGACCGAATGAGAAGGCGATTTCCCGCGATGGCCGATGACGCATACCTGTTCCTTCTTCCCGACCGGCGCCCGCGGCTGGGGGCGGCCCTGGCCGCACTCGGGGGCCTGGAGTGCACGGAGACGCCAGCTGTGCACGGCTGGCTGCAAGCCCACGACGTCTCCGCCTCCTCGGAGCAGGTCAGGATCCTGCCCGCCGAGGCGGAGGCGCTCATTCCCGAGGACGCCGAGCGCCTGCCCGTGCCGTTGAGCGAGGAGGAGGCGCTGCGGGTCCAGCAGGAGTGCGCGCCCCAGGCCGTCACGGACATGGAGAGCGAGCTGCTCGAATACCGGGACACGACGCAGGACTGGGAGGCGCTCGTGCACCGGGCCCTCACCGCGGGCATCCCCGCGCAGCGCATCGCCCAGCTGACGGGCATCGATCCGCGGGAGATCGGTCGCCTGACGACCTGACGACCCGCCGCCCGCGCCGGTCGCCGGGCGGGGGACTCACACGGTGAGGGGAACCGGGTGGACCTCGTCGGCCCGGTGTCCCGCGCGCTCGTGGATGCGCTGGACGGCGTCGGCCGAGGGCGCCTCGGAGAGGCAGTAGACCGTGCCGGACTCCGGGTCCGCCCAGGCCTTCTCGAAGTGGACGCCTTCCTCCTTCTCGATGGCGAGGTCGGCCTGGTGGGCCTCCTTCAACTGGTCGGCCGTGATGCCGTTCATCCCGTGGTGGACGTCCATGAACTTGGACATGGCGTCGCACCTCCTTCCGACAATGCGCGTACGCGCGTACGGGAGCTTCCGAAACTGCCAACTCCGCTCGCCAGCCCCGGCTCCACTGTTTCCAGCGTGCGCCTGTTCGACCCTGGGGGCGACCGGACGCCTCCGCGAGTACTCTGGATGGTGATCGCCATGCCTGAGCCGGCCGATGAGTCCGCCGATGAGTCCGAGGACCACCGTGTCGGCCCGCGTCCTGGTTCGGCCGCGTGTGATCGGTTCGCGCGGCCCCACGCATCTGGAACCACACGCACCAAGTACCACCACTCAGCTGGAGGTGGGCGTCATGACAACGTCCCCCAGGTCCCCGTCATCGATGGAGACGCACCCCGACATCATCGACATCCGCGCTCGACATGAGATCGCCGAGCGCGCGGCGAGCACACCGAAAGTGCAAGCCGTCGAGACGATGGCCTTCCTCACCGGCCTCTTCCTGGCCTGCTCGCCCTGGATCGTGGGCTTCAACGGCCTGACGAGGCTGACGGTCACCAACCTCGTCGTCGGCATCGCCTACGCCCTGCTGATGAGCGGCGGCTTCGGCCGAGCGTACGAGCGCACCCACAGCATGGCGTGGGCCGCTTGCGCGCTGGGGGCCTGGACGATCGTCGCCCCGTGGGTCGTGGCGGGTGACATGAGCACCACCAGGTCGGTGGTCTGCAACGTCATCACCGGCGCGGTGGCCCTGCTGCTGGGCCTGGCCGCCAGCGCGGCCGTCCGTGCGGAAGAGAGTTCGGCCGCCGGTCACGGCAAGGCGGCGGCCTACCGGGCGGGCCCCGGCTGAGCAGTCAGTGCGGGCGCGGTCGGCCGAGTGGTGCTCGGTCGACCGCGCTTTCCGTGCGGGAGCAGAGCCCTCAGCGGCTGACCACGTGCCTCTCGTTCGGCACACAGTGCGTCATGGTCAGGCCGCTGACGTCGCGCGGCGGGTTCTCCCCCAGGTTGGCGAGCCGCTTGCGGTCCTCCTCGGTCAGGTCCTGACCGGCCAGGGGCTGGAGGCCCGCGACGTCCTTCGGGCCGATGCCGATCCCCTCGCCGACCTTGAGGCCCAGCTCGTTCTCCACGAGCAGGAAGTGCCAGACCATCCGTTCCTGGACCACCCGGTCGCACTCGGAGAGCAGCGCGACGAAGTTGCGTACGAGGTCGTCGCGCTCCCACTGCTCCATCAGGCAGTACCGCTGGCCGGCCTGGAGGTAGTCGTTCGTCCGCGGGATGCGCTTGCGCGTGAGCCTGCCGTGGATCTCCGGGCCCTGCTCGTCGTGCACCTGCGACTGCGCCTCGCGCAGCCCGCCGGTGATGGACGGCTCGTAGTTGACGATGGGGTTCCCGCCGCCCCCGTCGACCTGATATGTCATCAGGCCGTCGCGCTGGTTGGTGCGCACCTGGGCGTTCTTGGCCTGATTGACGGGCAGCTGGAGGTAGTTGGGGCCGACGCGGTAGCGCTGGGTGTCGCTGTAGGAGAAGGTGCGGCCCACCAGCATCTTGTCGTCCGAGAAGTCGAGGCCGTCCACCAGCACACCGGTGCCGAACGAGATCTGCTCGTTCTCCGCGAAGTAGTTCTCCGGCATCCGGTCGAGCACCATCCGGCCGACGGCCTTCGGCGGGAAGTCCTGCTCGGGCCAGGTCTTCGTGTCGTCGAGCGGGTCGAAGTCCAGCTCCGGGTGGTCGTGGTCCTCCATTACCTGGACGAGCAGTTCCCACTCCGGGTGATCACCACGCGCGATCGCCTCGTACAGGTCCTTGGTGGCGTGCCCGAGGCCCTCGGCCTGGACGTTCGCCGCGTCCTCCTCGGTCATGCTGCGGACGCCCTGCTTGGGCATCCAGTGGTACTTGACCAGGAGGGACTCCCCCTGATCGTTGACCCACTTGTACGTGTTGACGCCGAAGCCCTGCATGTGGCGGTAGTCCGACGGGATGCCGCGCGGGCTGAAGAGGTTGACCAGCATGTGCATGGACTCGGGGGTCTGCGACATGAAGTCGAAGATCCGGCGCGGCTGCTGCTCGAAGGTCACGGGATCCGGCTTGAGCGCGTGGATGACGTCGGGGAACTTGATCGCGTCCCGGATGAAGAACACCCCCAGGTTGTTGCCGACCAGGTCCCAGTTGCCGTCCTCGGTGTAGAACTTCACCGCGAAGCCCCGGGGGTCCCGGGCCGCCTCGGAGGAGTCACGGCCGCCGATGACCGTCGAGAAGCGCACGGCGACGTCCGTACGCTTGCCGCGCTCCTGGAAGAGCTTGGCGCGGGTGAAGCGCCCGATGGGGTCGTCACCCAGGGCGCCGTACGCCTCGAAGTAACCGTACGCCGTCACCCCGCGCGCGTGGACGACCCGCTCCGGGATGCGCTCGCGGTCGAAGTGGCTGATCTTCTCCAGGAACTGGTAGTTCTCCAGCGTCGCCGGGCCACGGGCGCCGACGGTGCGCTGGTTCTGGTTGTCGTGGACCGGGTGGCCCTGCCGGTTGGTGAGCGTCTCGCGGCTCTCGCCCGAGGCGGGGCCCGTGCTCGATACGTCCGTCACGTTCGTCGACTCCTTGACCCGTGTGCGTTCCTTTAGCTCCGGTTTCTCACGCTAAGGGAGTTATGGGCTGAACGCCCTTCTGTCCGGGTACCCCTCGGCCATCTGCCCAAGGGACCCGAAGCCCGTACGCCGTACGCCGTACGGAGAGGTGGCGCGCCCGCCCCTGCGGTATAAGGGAAATCCAACATCGCGCGCATTTGTGCGCCACGGTGCCGCACGGACAACTGGCCCGTGTCGAACCCGGCGGTCCGGGTACCGGTGCTGCCTGGGCAGCGATCGTCGGAGACCGCCGACCTGCACGACGACAGTGCAGCAGCCGGCGTCCGGAAACGGAGCAGCAGGTGACGCCGAACGCAGAAGAAACCACTCCCGACGGGTACGGAAGGAAGCCGGTCACCGAGCTGCGCACCGCCGCGGGGCCGACCGGTGGGTCCCCGCAGCACGAGCTGTGCGCGGAAGAGCTTCCGCCCGACCTGAACCAGGCCATCCTGGAGGCGACCAAGCAGGTCGCCGCCATCCTCAAGAGGCACGAGCACGATTTCGCCCTCGCCGGCAGCGTCGCCGTGTACGCGCACGGCGGGACCGGCAACCTCCAGCACGACGCCGACTTCTGCATCAGGCCCGAGGACGCCGAAGCGGTCGCGGCCACGCTGGAACAGGCCGGTCTGACGGTGTACGCGCCGCCCGAGGACTGGCTCCTGAAGGCGAAGTGCCTGGGCCAGGACATCGACCTCATCTTCGAACTGGCTCACCAGCCGGTCACCCCGGAACTGCTGGGGCGGGCCGTGGAACTGCCGGTGGATTCGGTGCGCATGCCGGTCCTCGCACCGACCGATCTGATGCGGGCCCTGCTCGCGGCTTTCTCCGAGCACCACTGCGACTTCGGAGCCGTACTGCCGATCGCGCGACAGCTGCGGGAAATGGTCGACTGGGAGGCCGTCCGCGCCGAGTGCGGGGACGCGCCGATGCCGGCCGCTTTCCTCTATCTGCTGGAACGCCTTGAAGTCATCGCACCGCGAGGAGGAGACCGGTGAACGACCCAGCCAATGTCGAATACCGAATCGCCCATTTGAAAGAGCGGCTCGCCGCGGAGGAGCTGGGCGAACTGGGCATCCGCGTGGAGAGCCGCGGGTCGTCCGTGGCGGTCGTCGGGACCGTCCCCACATCGCACTGCCGCGAGGAGTTGCTGCGTACCGTGCACGAGGCGCTGGCCGGGCAGACGGTGCACTTCGATGTAGTGGTCGCCGGCTCGGCGGCCCCGGACCACCCGGAGGAAGTCGTATGATCCGCGTCGCTGCCGTGGGGGACATTCACATGGGGGCCGACAGCCAGGGGCTGCTCAGGCCCGCCTTCGAAACACTTCCTGACTGCGCCGACCTGCTGCTTCTCGCCGGGGACCTCACCCGCCACGGCACCCCGGACGAGGCGCGGGTGGTCGCCCGCGAGGTGGCGGACCTGCCGGTTCCGGTCATCGCCGTGCTCGGCAACCACGACCATCACGACGAGCGGCCCGAGGAGGTCACCGCCGTGCTGCGCGATGCGGGCGTCCAGGTGCTCGAAGGGCAGGGCACGGTCGTCGAGGTCGACGGGGCACGCGTGGGCGTCGCGGGGACCAAGGGGTTCGGCGGCGGGTTCGTGGGCCGCAGTGGGAGCGAGTTCGGGGAACCCCTGATGAAGGAATTCATCCGGTACACCCGGCGCTGCGCGGAGGGCCTGCGGGCCTCGCTGCACGAGCTGGCCGAGCAGGGGTGCGACACCCGGGTGGCGCTGACGCACTTCGCGCCGGTGCCGGACACGCTCGCGGGGGAGCCTCTGGAGATCTATCCGTTCCTCGGCAGTTATCTGCTGGCCGAGGCGGTCGACGCGGCGGGCGCGGACCTGGCGGTGCACGGCCACGCGCACGCCGGTACCGAGCACGGCATGACCAGCGGCGGCGTACCCGTCCGCAACGTCGCCCAGCCCGTCATCCGCAAGGCGTTCAACGTCTACCACCTGCGAGGGCACGGGCACGACGAAGCCGTGACGGCCGCCGCCTCCGCCGACCGTCACGCCTGAACGGCGACGGCCGCGCCTGAACGGCGAGGTCAGCTGCCGAGGCCGCCGCTGCCGAAGCTGCCGCCGTCGCCCTTCCTGTGGTCGGCCGGGTCCTGCGAGGGGCTGCGGTGCGTGCTCGACTGGCCGTACCCCTCCTTCAGCTCGTGCGGGGTGAGCCGGTGGCCGTCCCTCGGCACCTCGTCCGGGTCCCGGTACTCGCGGATCTCCCTGACCGGGCCGCCTTCGGGCATCTTCGTCTGCTCGTCCGGACGCGGCGGTCTGGGCTCGCGCGCGCGAACCCGCTGCCCCCAGAAAAAGGCGCCGAGAAGAACCGCGACCACCACGACACCGGCGATCCACATCAGGAGGGCGGCGGTGTGCGAAATAGCAAGTTCCCACTCCATGGATTCCATATGAGTGTTGTACCCGCCCCACCCGAAAAATAGCTGGGGATTACTCCTGCCGATTCAGGCATTCACCCACGGAAAATCACCGCTGAATTCACCTGACTGCCGCTGCCCCCGGCAGGCGGAGGGCCGCTATACACTCCATGTATACACGGAGGGTATAGTGCTTCCATGCCCACTCCTCACATGCCTGCCGCTGCCTTCAAGACGAGACGGACCTCGAAGAGGTTGCCTCGCACCGCTCCCGTTCTCGCGGCGGGGGCGGCCCTCGCCCTCGCCCTGACCGGGTGTGCCTCGCTCGACACCACCTCGCCCAGCACCGTCCGCAAGGCGGGCGCGGAAGCCAAGGCCGCGGACCGGGGGAAGTTCGGCACCGTCGACTGCCGCAAGGCCAAGTGCGTGGCGCTGACCTTCGACGCGGGGCCCAGCGAGAACACACCCCGCCTGCTCAAGATCCTCAAGGACGAGAAGGTCCCCGCCACCTTCTTCACGCTGGGCAAGAACCACATAGAGAAGTACCCCGAGCTGGTGAAGCGGATGGACCGCGAGGGCCACGAGGTCGCCAGTCACACCTGGTCGCACAAGATCCTCACGAAGATCGAGCCCGCCGAGGCACGCCGGGAGCTGGAGCGCCCGAACGAGGCGATAGAGAAGCTCATCGGCAAGAAGCCGACGCTGATGCGCCCGCCGCAGGGCCGCACCGACGACGACGTCAACAAGCTCTCCAAGGAGCTGGGCCTCTCGGAGGTCCTGTGGACCGTCACGGCCAAGGACTACACGACCAATGACTCCAAGCTGATCGAGAAGCGGGTCGTCGACCAGACCAAGCGGGACGGCATCATCCTGCTGCACGACATCTACAAGGGCACCGTGCCCGCCGTACCGGGCGTCATCTCCGAGCTGAAGAAGCGGGGCTACGTCTTCGTGACCGTCTCCCAGCTGCTCGCGCCGGGCAAGGCCGAGCCGGGCAAGGTCTACCGCTGATCACGCGCCGCACGCACCGGCGGGAACTAGGCTCGGCGACGTGGTTCTCTTCCGGTTCGCCAGGGAAACGTCCTTGCCCGCCGCCGAGGCGTGGCGTCGCCTGACCACGTGGGAACGGCACGGCGATGCCGTACCGCTCACCCGCGTCACGGTCCGCACTCCCCCGCCCACGCGCGTGGGCACGGTCTTCGTCGCCCGCAGCGCGCTCGGCCCCGTCGGCTTCGACGACCCGATGGAGGTCGTCGGCTGGCACCCGCCGGAGGCCGCCTCGCCGGGCCGGTGCCGACTGGAGAAGCGCGGGTCGTTCGTGACGGGCTGGGCGGAGTTCGAGGTGCGTCCCTCGTCCGTCGGCACTTCCACGGTGCTCTGGCAGGAGGAGCTGACCGTGCGCCTGCTGCCGCGGCTGTTCGACCGCGTGCTGGCCTTCGCGGCCCGGCGGATGTTCGGCCGGGTGGTGGACCGGCTCACCGCGACCGCGCCGCCGGGTACGTAGGCCTTGTGCGCCGCTCGGCTCAGGCGACCGAGCCGATGCGCCCCGCGGGCCCGCGGGTTCCGTCGTGGTGGATGGGCGTGTGCGCCCCGGTGAGCGAGACCCCGCTGCCGCCCCGCCGGCTGGCGACGATCTCCGAGGCGATGGACAGGGCGGTCTCCTCGGGCGTACGAGCGCCGAGGTCGAGGCCGATGGGTGAGCGCAGCCGCGCCAGTTCCAGCTCGGTGACCCCGACCTCGCGGAGACGGACGTTGCGGTCCTCGTGGGTGCGGCGCGAACCCATCGCACCGACGTAGGCGACGGGCAGCCGCAGCGCGAGGCGCAGCAGCGGTACGTCGAACTTGGCGTCGTGGGTCAGCACGCACAGCACGGTGCGGCCGTCGACCTCGGTGTTCTCCAGGTATGTGTGGGGCCACTCGACGACGATCTCGTCGGCGTCGGGGAAGCGGGTCGGCGTCGCGAAGACGGGCCGCGCGTCGCACACGGTCACGTGGTAGCCGAGGAACTTGCCGATCCGCACCAGCGCGGAGGCGAAGTCGATGGCGCCGAACACGATCATGCGGGGCGGCGGCACGCTGGACTCCACCAGGACGACCAGCGGCGATCCGCACCGCGACCCGTCCTCGCCGATCTCCACGGTCGCGGTGCGCCCGGCGTCGAGAAGGGCGCGGGCCTCCCCCGCCACCGTGCGGTCCAGCTCCGGGTGTCCGCCGAGGCCACCCTCGTACGCACCCGAGGGATGGACGAGAAGGGCGCGGCCCATGAGGTCGGCGGGTCCGGAGGTGATGCGGGCGACCGCCGCCGCCCGCCCCGAGGAGGCGGCGGCGAGGGCGGCGGCGAGCACCGGGCGGGACGCGGAGTCCGCGCGGACCGGGGTGACCAGGATGTCGATGATGCCGCCGCAGGTCAGGCCCACGGCGAAGGCGTCCTCGTCGCTGTAGCCGAAGCGTTCGAGTACGGGTTCGCCGTCCTCCAGCGCCTGTTGGCACAACTCGTAGACGGCGCCCTCCACGCACCCGCCGGAGACCGAGCCGATGGCGGTGCCGTCGGCGTCGACCGCGAGGGCGGCGCCGGGTTGCCGGGGCGCGCTCCCGCCGACCGCCACCACGGTGGCGACGGCGAAGTCACGTCCCTGCTCGACCCACCGGTTCAGCTCTTCGGCGATGTCCAGCATGTGCGGCCTCCTCAGGCTCTGCGGATGTGCGGAGGGCCCGGCGTCAGTGGACGCCCAGCCATCCTTCGATGGGGTTGAGGGCGAAGTAGACGATGAAGATCACCGTCAGGCCCCACATGAAGGCGCCGATCTCGCGGGCCTTCCCCTGGGCGATCTTGATGGCGACCCAGGAGACGACGCCCGCCGCGACACCGGTGGTGATGGTGTACGTGAAGGGCATGAGTACGACGGTCAGGAAGACCGGGATGGCGGTGGCGCGGTCGGCCCAGTCGACGTGCCGGGCGTTCATCATCATCATCGCTCCGATGACGACGAGCGCGGCGGACGCGACCTCCTGCGGCACGATCGCGGTGAGCGGTGTGAAGAAGAGGCAGGCCGCGAAGAACAGGCCGGTGACGACCGAGGCGAGGCCGGTGCGGGCGCCTTCGCCGACGCCGGTCGCGGACTCCACGAAGACGGTCTGGCCGGAGCCGCCCGCCACACCGCCGATGGCGCCGCCGGCGCCGTCGATGAACAGCGCCTTGGACAGGCCGGGCATGCGGCCCTTCTCGTCGGCGAGGTTGGCCTCGGTGCCGACGCCGATGATGGTGGCCATCGCGTCGAAGAACCCGGCGAGCACGAGCGTGAAGACGATCATGCCGACGGTCATCGCGCCGACCTCGCCCCAGCCGCCGAACTCGACCTCGCCGAAGAGCGAGAAGTCCGGCGAGGAGATCGCGCTGCCGTGCAGCTCGGGGGCGCCGTTGGCCCACTGCTTCGGGTCGATCACGTCGAAGGCGTTGAGGATGACGGCCACGAACGTGCCGGTGACGATGCCGATCAGGATCGCGCCGGGGATGTTGCGCGCCTGGAGCATGAAGATGAGGAGCAGGGTGCCCGCGAAGAGCAGGACGGGCCAGCCCGAGAGTTCACCGGCGGGGCCGAGCGAGAGCGGAGTGGCTTTGCCCGGGTGAACGAAGCCGCCCTTGACCAGGCCGATGATGGCGATGAACAGGCCGATGCCCATGGTGATGCCGTGCTTGAGGGCGAGCGGGATCGCGTTCATGATCATCTCGCGGAGCCCGGTGACCACGAGGAGCATGATCACCACGCCGTACATCACGCACATGCCCATGGCCTGCGGCCAGGTCATCTCGGGTGCGACCTGCGAGGAGATCACGCCGGACACGGAGAGTCCGGCGGCCAGGGCCAGCGGCACCTTGCCGACGAAGCCCATCAGGAGGGTGGTGAGGGCCGCGGCGAACGCGGTCGCGGTGATCACGGCCTTCGTCGCCATGGTGTCCCCGGCCGCGTCCTTGCCGGACAGGATCACGGGGTTGAGCAGGAGGATGTACGCCATCGCCATGAAGGTGGTGACGCCGCCGCGCACCTCGCGCGCGACCGAGGATCCTCTCCGGGATATGTGGAAGTACCGATCGAGCCAAGACCGGCCGGCCGGGACGCGGGAGCCGGAGCCCGCGTCCTCTGCGGTGGTCTTGGGCTCCACTGAAGACTGGGTCATGGTGCCTACTCCCAAGGTTCACAGGGGCACCCGCGGAGTTGCGGGATTTGGGATGGTGCGTTGGCTGCACGACCCGGGGGACGGCCCGAGACGAACGACATGGCGTTGAGGAGGGGGCCCGGGGGCGAGAGCCCCCGGGCGCTGCGTGCTCCGCCTCCACCCGGCCAGGGGTTACGTGCCGGTGAGGTGCTCGGGCCGTACCGGAGTTTTGTTCAGCTCCAGACCCGTCGCGTTCCGGATGGCCGCGAGGACCGCCGGGGTGGACGACAGGGTCGGGGCCTCGCCGATGCCACGGAGCCCGTAGGGGGCGTGCTCGTCGGCGAGTTCGAGCACGTCGACGGGGATGGTCGGCGTGTCGAGGATGGTGGGGATCAGGTAGTCCGTGAAGGAGGGGTTCTTCACCTTCGCGGTCTTCGGGTCGACGATGATTTCCTCCATGACCGCCACGCCCAGGCCCTGGGTGGTGCCACCCTGGATCTGGCCGAGGACGGACAGCGGGTTCAGCGCCTTGCCGACGTCCTGGGCGCAGGCCAGCTCGATGACCTTGACCAGGCCCAGCTCGGTGTCGACCTCGACGACCGCGCGGTGCGCGGCGAAGGAGTACTGGACGTGGCCGTTGCCCTGCCCGGTCTTCAGGTCGAAGGGCTCGGTGGGGCGGTGCCGCCACTCGGCCTCGACCTCGACGCTCTCGTCCTCCAGGACGTCGACCAGGTCGCCGAGGACCTCGCCGCCGTCGGTGACGACCTTGCCGCCTTCGAGCAGCAGCTCGGCGGTGGCCCACGCGGGGTGGTACGAGCCGAACTTGCGGCGGCCGATCTCCAGGACCTTCTCGCGCACCAGCTCGCAGGAGTTCTTGACGGCACCGCCGGTGACGTACGTCTGACGCGACGCGGATGACGAACCGGCGCTGCCCACCTGGGTGTCGGCCGGGTGGATCGTCACCTGCGTGACGCCCAGCTCGGTCCGCGCGATCTGCGCGTGGACGGTGACACCGCCCTGGCCGACCTCCGCCATCGCGGTGTGCACGGTCGCGACGGGCTCGCCGTTGATGACCTCCATGCGCACCTTGGCGGTGGAGTAGTCGTCGAAGCCCTCGGAGAAGCCGACGTTCTTTATGCCGACCGCGTAGCCCACACCGCGTACGACGCCTTCGCCGTGGGTGGTGTTGGACAGGCCGCCCGGCAGCTGGCGTACGTCGGCGCCCTCGCTGGACTCCCACTGGCGCTCGGGCGGCAGCGGGCGGGCCTTCACGCGGCGCAGGATCTCGGCGACCGGCGCGGGCGAGTCGACCACCTGCCCGGTCGGCAGCAGCGTGCCCTGCTCCATGGCGTTCAGCTGGCGCAGCTCGACCGGGTCCATGCCCAGCTTGGCCGCGAGCTTGTCCATCTGGGCCTCGTAGGCGAAGCAGGCCTGGACGGCGCCGAAGCCGCGCATCGCGCCGCACGGCGGGTTGTTGGTGTAGAGGGCGATCGCCTCGATCTCGACGTCGTCGATCACATACGGGCCGACCGACAGGGACGAGGCGTTGCCGACGACCGCCGGGGAGGCCGACGCGTAGGCGCCGCCGTCCAGGACGATCTTGCACTTCATGTGCGTGAGCTTGCCGTCCTTGGTGGCGCCGTGCTCGTAGTAGAGCTTCGCCGGGTGGCGGTGCACATGGCCGAAGAAGGACTCGAAGCGGTTGTAGACGATCTTGACCGGCTTGCCGGTGCGCAGCGCCAGGAGGCAGGCGTGGATCTGCATCGAGATGTCCTCGCGGCCGCCGAAGGCACCGCCGACGCCGGAGAGCGTCATGCGCACCTTCTCCTCGGGCAGGCCGAGGACGGGGGCGATCTGTTCGAGGTCGGAGTGCAGCCACTGGGTGGCGACGTAGAGGTCGACGCCGCCGTCCTCCGCGGGCACGGCGAGACCGGACTCCGGGCCGAGGAAGGCCTGGTCCTGCATGCCGAAGGTGTACTCGCCCTTGACGATGACGTCGGCCTTCTTGGCGGCCTCGGCCGCGTTGCCGCGGATGATCGGCTGGCGGTGCACGATGTTCGGGTGCGGGACGTGCTTCATGTGGCTGTCGGTGCGGCCCTCGTGCACGAGTACCGCGTCGGGAGCGGTCGCCGAGGCCTCATCGGTGATGAGGGGCAGCTCCTTGTACTCGATCACGATCTTCGCGGCGGCGCGGCGGGCGGTCTCCGGGTGGTCGGCGGCCACGAGGGCGACCGGCTCACCGTGGTGGCGGACCTTGCCGTGGGCGAGGACCGGCGTGTCCTGGATCTCCAGGCCGTAGTTCTTCATCTCGGCCGGCAGGTCGTCGTACGTCATGACGGCGTAGACGCCCGCCATCGCGAGGGCCGCGGAGGTGTCGATCGAGACGATCTCGGCGTGCGCGACGGTGGAGCGCAGGGTCTGGCCCCACAGCATGTCCTCGTGCCACATGTCCGAGGAGTACGCGAACTCGCCGGTGACCTTCAGGGTGCCGTCGGGGCGCAGCGTCGACTCGCCGATGCCGCCCTTGGTCTGCGAACCCTGGGTGAGCTTGGTGGGTACGCCGGTCGTACGGGTGGAACCCATGATCAGACCGCCCCTTCCTGAAGTCCCTGACGGTCCTGGCGGGCGGCGGCGAGACGCACCGCGTCCAGGATCTTCTCGTAACCCGTGCAGCGGCAGAGGTTGCCGGACAGCGCCTCGCGGATGTCCGCGTCGGTGGGCTGCGGGTTGCGCTCCAGCATCTCGTCGGCCGCGATCAGCAGACCCGGCGTGCAGAAGCCGCACTGGACGGCGCCGGCGTCGATGAACGCCTGCTGGATCGGGGAGAGCGTGGTGCCCTCACCGGTCTGGGAGTCGGTGCCGTGCGCCTTCCACTGCTGGGCGTCCTGGAGCGAGGTGCCGCACGCGCCGGAGGCGCAGCCGCCGCCGGGGTGGGCGCTCTCGCGGTGCTTGGAGTAGTCGGCGAGGCCCTCGACGGTGGTGACCTCCCGGCCCTCCACCTGACCGGCCGCGACCAGACACGCGCAGACCGGCACGCCGTCGAGACGGACGGTGCAGGAACCGCACTCACCCTGCTCACAGGCGTTCTTGGAGCCCGGGAGCCCCATACGCTCGCGGAGCACGTACAGAAGGGACTCGCCCTCCCAGACGTCGTCCGCTTCCTGCTGACGGCCGTTGACCGTGAAGTTCACGCGCATTATGCGACTCCCTCAGTGCTGCGGCCCTTGCCGCGGTACGACTCCCAGGTCCAGCCGAGCGTGCGGCGGGCCATGATCCCGACGGCGTGGCGGCGGTAGCTCGCCGTGCCGCGCACGTCGTCGATCGGGTTGGCGGCGCCGGAGGCCAGCTCCGCGAACTGCTTGGCGATCGAGGGGGTGATGATCTTCTTGTTGTCCCAGAAGCCGCCCTCTTCGAGCGCCGCGTTCAAGAATTCCTCGGCGGTCTTCGCCCGGATGGGGGTCGGGGCGGCGGAGCCGATGCCGGTCCGCACGGTGCGGGTGTCGGGGTGCAGTGCGATGCCGAACGCGCATACGGCGATGACCATGGCGTTGCGCGTGCCGACCTTCGAGTACTGCTGCGGGCCGTCCGCCTTCTTGATGTGGACGGCCCTGATCAGCTCGTCCTCGGCGAGGGCGTTGCGCTTCACGCCGGTGTAGAAGTCGTCGATCGGGATCAGGCGCGAGCCGCGCACCGACTCCACCTCGACCTCGCAGTCGGCGGCGAGCAGCGCCGGGTGGGCGTCGCCGGCCGGGGACGCCGTGCCGAGGTTGCCGCCGACGCCGCCGCGGTTGCGGATCTGCGGCGACGCGACCGTGTGCGAGGCGAGCGCCAGGCCGGGAAGCTCCGTACGCAGCTCCTCCATGATCTGGGTGTACGGGACGGAGGCACCGAGCCGGACCGTCTCCTCGCCCACCTCCCACTCGCGCAGTTCGACGATGCGGTTGAGGTCAAGCAGGTACTCGGGACGACGGTGGTCGAAGTTGATCTCGACCATCACGTCGGTGCCACCCGCAATCGGCACAGCCGTGGGGTGCTCGGCCTTGGCGGCGAGCGCCTCCTCCCAGCTGGCGGGGCGAAGGAAGTCCATGAGGCTCTCTTCTTCGTATCGAGGGTCGTTCGCTTCGGGGGACGGGAGGATTCCGTTTCGGCCACTCGGGCCGTTCGTCCCTCGACTGCTCGTTCATGTGCTGTTAACGCGGAGTGGGGCAAGTACACCGCCCGCTCGTCCGATGGGGTCAGTCACCGAAACCATGAAGGAGTTGGCTGGCCAAGCCGCGCGTCTTGTAGATTCGTATGAAGAACGGGCCCCAGTAACCTCGCGGATTCCCCCGGGAAACCGGAGACGCCCTGCGGCACAGGGTCCCGGCGCTACGGAGCGCACATGTTTGTACACACCATTCGAGACAGATCGGCGGCGACGACACCATGCGGCTGCGCGCACTCCTGGACACCGACGCGCTGGGCCTGCGGCTGCTCGGCGGCGAGGACGAGCTGGACCGCACCGTGCGCGGTGTGATGACCACGGACCTGCGGGACCCCAGCCGCTATCTGGCGGGCGGCGAGCTGGTCCTCACCGGCCTCGCCTGGCGCCGCGACGCCTCGGACACCGAACCCTTCGTACGCATCCTCGCGAGCGCCGGAGTGGCCGCGCTGGCCGCCGGCGAGGCCGAGCTGGGCGACATCCCCGACGACATCGTCGAGGCCTGCGCCCGCCACCGCCTGCCGCTCTTCGCGGTCAACGAATCCGTGGCCTTCGCGACGATCACCGAACACGTCGTACGTCAGGTGTCCGGCGAGCGCGCCGGGGACCTGGCGGCGGTGGTGGACCGGCACCGGCGTCTGATGACCTCGGGCCCGGCGGGCGGCGGCCCCGATGTCGTACTCGACCTGCTCGGCACCGACCTGGACCTGCGGGCCTGGGTGCTCTCCCCCGCCGGGCGGCCCATCGCCGGATCGACGGCGGGCGGCACGGCCCTGCCCGGAGCCGTCTGCGCCCGCCTCGCCGGGGAGCACCTGGCCGCCTCGCGCACCGGGCGGCGCGGACCGTACCGCGTCTCGGTGGACGGGGTGACGTACTCGCTGTTCCCCATTCGGACCAGTGGGCGGGGAGCGGGCGCCGCCTCGCGCGACCTGCGCGAGACGGTGCTCTCCGACTGGGTGCTCGCGGTGGAGGCCGACGCGGGCGACTGGCCCGAGGAGCGGCTCGACCTGTTGCAGGGCGTCACGCAGCTGATCGCGGTGGAGCGGGACCGGCGCGACGCCGCCCGCACGGTGCGGCGCCGCCTGGCTCAGGAGGTCCTCGAGCTGGTGCAGACGGGCGCGGCCCCCGCGGAGATCGCGGCACGTCTGCGGGTCGCCGCGCCCGTGCTGCTTCCCGGGCTCGGCGCGGCCCCGCACTGGCAGGTCGTGGTGGCCCGGGTCGAGTGGGACGGCGGTGACATCGACGGCGGACCGGTGGCCCAGTCGCTCCTGGAGGAGATCCTCGTCGACCCCTCCCTGAGCTTGCGGACCGACTCGGGCGCGGGAGGCCCCCTGTCCTCCGGGCCCGAGCCCTCCGACCGGATCGCGGTCGCGCACACCGGCGACGAGGCCATCGCGCTGGTGCCGCTCCCCGCGGTCTCGGCGGAGCACGACGGCTCCGAGACGGGCCTGCTCGCCGACGCCCTCCTGGCGTCGGTCCGCGACCCGCTGTCGGCGGGCCTCGACGGCGACGGGCGGCTCACGCTCGGCGTCAGCGCGGCCGTCCACTCGGCGGAGGGGCTGCGCGGCGCCCTGGAGGAGGCGCGGCACGCCCGCCGCGTCGCCGCCGCCCGCCCCGGCCGGGTCTGCGCGGCCGGCCACCAGGAGCTGGCCTCGCACGTGCTGCTGCTCCCCTTCGTCCCGGACGACGTGCGCCGGGCGTTCACGGCACGGCTGCTCGACCCGCTGCGGGAGTACGACCAGCGGCACCGGGCGGAGCTGATCCCCACCCTTGAGGCGTTCCTCGACTGTGACGGCTCGTGGACACGCTGCGCCGCGCGACTGCATCTGCACGTCAACACGTTGCGCTACCGGGTGGGCCGTATCGAGCAGTTGACGAGTCGTGACCTCTCGCGCCTCGAGGACAAGCTCGATTTCTTCCTCGCGCTGCGCATGAGCTGAGGAAATCCGGATGTGCCCGGGCCGGGCCGTCCGGACTCCGGACGGCCCAAGTCCCGTCCCGCTCCCGCCCTTTGTGAATTCTTTCACCCAGCCTCTTGGCCGGACCCCGCCATCCATGCTGAGATTCGCCCACGACTCAACAGCTCAATGGGGTGCTCGGGGAGGGCAACGTGGCGCATACCGCCATGTCTGGTACCGGAACGATTGCAGGGGACGATCCACTCCAGACCGCGGTATGGCGGCTGCGCTCGCGCGGCTGCTGGACCGACGCGGCCGCGCTGCTCGCCTCGCGGGCCGGGGCCGCGCCCGCGCTCCAGCGGGCCGCGCTGCTCGTCGAGCGGTGCCTGTTCACCGGGGACGGCTGGGGCGAGGCCGAGGACGCCCTGCGGACCGCGGAGGCGCTGGCCGAGGACGACGACGACCGCGGGGCTGCGGCGTGCGAGCGGGGCCAACTCGCTTACGCCTCCACGGTCTTGGGCGTACGGGACCGGGCCGACGAGGCGCGTACGGCGCTCGGCAGGGCGGCGGCGCTGCTCGCTCCGAACGCGGCGGGGCGGCCGCTGCTCGACTTCCGCCGCGGGCTGATCGCGGAGCACATCGCCGACTCGGCGCAGGCCGCGAAGGCCGCGTACCGGCGGGCGCACGCGGGGGCCACGGCGCACGCGGATCCTCTCCTGCTCTCCTTCACCTGGCGCCACCTCGCCGGACTCGCCCTGCGGGACGGGGAGTTGGCGGAGGCGCGGCACGGGTTCGCGGAGTCGCTGCGGCTTCGGGAGGAGCTGGGTTATCTGGTCGGCACGGCGCCGGCGCTGGCCGCGCTCGCCGACGCGGAGCCGGAACCGGAGGCGGCGCGGCTGCGTGCGGAGGCCGCGCGGCTCTTCCGCCTGCTGGGCGGCGTCCCCGCGTGGCTCACCCCCCACCTCACACCTCCGACCCCGGCGACCTAGGCCCCCTGCCCTCCCGCCGGATCTCTCCCACCCGCACTGACGGGCGAGGAGGGGCGGTCACTCGACGTACGCCGACGCGGGGTAACGGGTGGGTGGGTGGGAGGAATCCGCCGAGAAGCGGCGGGACAGGGACAGCCACCACCAGGCAGATCAGAGGCCGCCCGCCCCCGCGAAGTGCTCGCTCACCAGCGTGGACACCACCGGGATATCCCGGGCGATCAACGCCTCCAGCAGCGACATGTGCTCCGCCGCGTCCGCCACGAGGTCCGCCCGGCGGGCCGAGACGGGGCCGCTGACGAGGGGCCACTGCGCTCGCCGGTGCAGGTCCTGCGCGACCTGCACCAGCTGCCGGTTGCCCGCGAGGGAGAGCATCGCGCCGTGGAAGGCGCGATCGGCCTCGGCGTAGCGCGCGAGGTCGCCGCCCGCCGCCGCCGTCACGGTCGCCTCCGCGAGCGGCAGCAGTTCGGACCACCGCGCGGTCGGCACCGTACGGGCGAGCCGCAGCATGACCGGCACCTCGATCAGCGCCCGCACCTCCGCCAGCTCCCCCAGCTCCCGCGCCCCGCGCTCGACGACCCGGAAGCCGCGGTTGGGGACGACCTCGACCGCGCCCTCGATCTCCAGTTGCTGCATCGCCTCGCGCACGGGCGTCGCCGAGACGCCGAAGCGTTCACCGAGCACCGGCGCCGAGTACACCTCGCCGGGCGTCAGCTCGCCGCCCACCAGCGCGGCCCGCAGCGCGTCGAGGATCTGTCCGCGTACGGAGTTCCGCCGCACCGTCCGGCGCGCGGCGGGACCGCGGGCCTCGCGGCCCGCCTGTTCCGGCACCCGGGCGCGAGGCGTCCCCGCGAGGGGATCCGCCCCGCGCGCTCCGGTCTGCTCCACGACGTCCGCCCGCCCCGCCTTCGCCTGCTGTGAAAGGTACGAGAGGCACCATAGGCGGACGAGACCGCGGTTGAAACCTCGATCACGTCGGGTAAGGTAAGGCTTACCTGCAATCGATCGCGATTCGGTGGTCCTCGCATGTCCGTTCCCACCTTGGCCGCGCCCGCCCAGAGCGCCCCCAGCGCCGTCGCGGACTCCTATGCCCGCCTCACCGAGGTGTTTCCCGGACTGCGCGTCACCGAACTCGGCGCCGGGGAACAGGCCCCCCAGGGCGGCGGCTGGGTCACCGCCGCCCGGCTCGCGGAGGGCGGGGCCGACCTCGACGCGTTCCTCGCGTGGGACAACGCCCAGGTCCTGAAGGACTACGGCACCCAGGCGCGCCCCGACGTGGTGGCGAGCTTCGGCCTGCACCGGTACGCCTGGCCGGCCACCCTGCTGATCACGGTCCCCTGGTTCCTGCACCGCCGCGTCCCGCGCCTGCCGGTGGCCAACGTCTCCTTCCACCGGGCCCTCGGCCGCATGGCCGTCCGCACGGACGGTTTCGCCTGCCTGCCGGGCGACCCCGCCGCCGCGCTGCCCGGCGCCCGCGTCGTCCCCGACGAGGAGGCACTGCGCGCGGAGGTACGGGCGGCGGCCGCCGAGCACCTCGGCCCGCTCCTGGAAGGCTTCGGCCCCCGGATGCGGCGCCGTTCGCGCGCCCTGTGGAGCGCGGCCACCGACGAGATCGTCGAGGGCCTCTGGTACATCGCGCACCTCCTCGGCGAGGAACGGCGCGCCATGACGGAGCTGGAGCGGCTGCTGCCGGGCGCCACGAAGCCGTACGTGGGCACGGCCGGTTTCCGGGAGCTGACGGGACCGAACGGCGAGACGCTGCCGACCCGCGACCGGGCAAGCTGCTGCATGTTCTACACGCTGCGCCCCGACGACACCTGCGTCACCTGCCCGCGCACCTGCGACGCGGAGCGGGTCGCGCGGCTGAGCGCCACCGCCGCCACGTCCGGCTGAACCACCCCTTCGGGCCTGTTTAATCGAACGCAACGGCCAGTCATCAAGCGTCAGTTCGAGCTAAATCGCGTTCTGCGCACTCCCTCGCACCCCCTTGGCGTTCTCTTGTCCCGAAACCCTCCTGAGGGTCGTCGGGATCGGGTCACTATGGCGCCGAAACGCCCTACCGCGATGCAAGGGACCCCAGATGAGACTGACCGACATATCGCTGGACTGGCTGCTCCCCGGCGGCGTCCTGCTCCTGGGCATGCTGGTGGCGGTGGCGGTGCTCGCGCGCGGCAAGCGAGGCCACGACAGAGCAGCGAAGGCCGCGGGCGACGATTCGTGGGAACGCAGCGAGGAGCGCCGCAGGCGCAAGGAAGCCATCTACGGCACCGCGTCCTACGTGCTGTTGTTCTGCTGCGCGGCGGTGGCCGCCGCGCTCTCCTTCCACGGCCTCGTCGGCTTCGGCCGGCAGAATCTCAGCCTCTCCGGCGGCTGGGAGTACCTGGTGCCGTTCGGCCTCGACGGCGCGGCCATGTTCTGTTCCGTCCTCGCCGTGCGCGAGGCCAGCCACGGCGACGCGGCGCTCGGCTCGCGCCTGCTCGTGTGGACGTTCGCCGGGGCCGCCGCCTGGTTCAACTGGGTGCACGCGCCACGGGGTCTTGGCCATGCCGGCGCCCCGCAGTTCTTCGCCGGGATGTCACTGTCGGCGGCGGTGCTCTTCGACCGCGCGCTGAAGCAGACACGCCGGGCGGCGCTGCGGGAGCAGGGTCTGGTGCCGCGTCCGCTGCCGCAGATCCGTATCGTGCGGTGGCTGCGCGCGCCCCGGGAGACGTTCGGCGCCTGGTCGCTGATGCTCCTCGAAGGCGTGCGCACGCTGGACGAGGCCGTGGAGGAGGTGCGGGAGGACCGCCGCGAGAAGGAGCGCACGCGGCTACAGAGGCGCGACCACGAGAAGCTGGAGCGCGCCCGGCTCAAGGCCATCAGCCGCGGCCACCGGGGTTACGCCCGGGGCGGCAGGCAGGTCGAGGTACAGGCTGTCTCCGCGTCCGCCGGGTCCGCGCAGGTCGGCGCGGACCCTGCTATAGCGACGCCGCAGGAAGAGCTGCCGGTACGCGCCCGCCCCTCCCTCCAGGCCGTCAGAGGTGACGCCGAGAATGCCACCCCCGTCACCGTCGACCTCACGGCCGAGGACGACACGCAGACCCTGCCCCGGCTCGACTCGCTGGAGCAGAAGCTCAAGGACCTGGAGCAGCAGTTCGGCTGATCACACCCGGGTCCTGGCGGTGGCGGCAGGGTTCACGCCGTGCCGCCGCCGTTCAGCTCGAACCACACCGCCTTCCCCACCCCGTGGGCGCGCACGCCCCACGCGTCGGCGAGGGACTGCACGAGGACCAGGCCCCTGCCGTTCGTACCGTCGTCGGCGTTCGGTACCCGCGGCTCGGGGCGGCGGCCCACGAAGTCCCGCACCTCTACGCGCAGCCCGCGTGGGCCCAGGCTCGCGGTCACGATCGCGTCGTGATCGGTGTGCACCAGTGCGTTGGTGACCAGTTCGCTGGTGAGCAGCTCGGCTATGTCGGCCCGTGCCGGTTGCCCCCAGCGTCTCAAGAATTCCCTCAGGGCGGCCCTGACCTCGGGTACCGCCGACAGATCGGACCTCCCCAGTCTCCGCGTGAGCTGGGCCCGGTCCGGTCCGGCCTGCGCTCCCTCGGCGATCTCGTCCCGTACGTTCGGTGAAGAGGACCCGATTCCCCCCGGGCCGCTCCTACCTGACTGCCTCGTCATGACCCCCGCCCACCAAGCGATGACCTTGCCTCCTTGGTCGAACAACCTCACGGAATGCATGCCCCGGCCCCATGACGGCACTCCTGTCGAATCATCAACCAATGGCGGGGGTGTGCCGGGGCGCTGAGGGGAAGTGAAGCGGTGGACCCCCGCCACCGAGCGTTCGAGGAGCCTCCGTGCATGACGACAGACTGCTGGTGGAAGGCCGCCTGGAGCGGGCGCTGCGCCAGTTCATCCGTCCCGCCCAGTACCCGCACAAGGTGCCACTCGCCCTCTCCGTCTGGCACGCGCCGGGAAGTGGGGCCTCCCCTGGTCGAGCGGAGCCGGGAGCGTGGGGAACGGTACCCGTATCGGCCGCTCTGGAGGCGTCGTACGAACCCTTCGAGGCCGGCAGCGCATGGGGAAGTCCCTGGTCGACCAGCTGGTTCCGCCTCCAAGGGCAGGTGCCGCGGGAGTGGCGGGGGCGCCGCGTCGAGGTGGTGATCGACCCCGGGTTCACGGAGGAAGGGCCGGGGTTCCAGGCGGAGGGGCTGGTGTACGACGCGGCGGGCGTCCCGCTGAAGGGAGTTCACCCGCGCAATCGGCATATTCCGGTGGCTTCCCCCGCACGGGGTGGTGAGCCGGTGCACCTCCTTCTGGAGGCGGCGGCCAATCCGGCTGTTCTGCACGACTTCATGCCGACGCCGTTGGGCGACATCCTGACCGCAAGTACTAGTCCGATCTACCGATTCGCGTCTGCCGATCTCGCCGTACTGGACGAGGACGTATGGCAGTTGACCCTGGACATCGAGGTCCTCTCCGAGCTGATGGGCGAACTGGAATCCGACCGTCCGCGGCGGCACGAGATCCTCCGGGCCCTTGAGGACATGCTCGACGCGCTCGATCTGCACGATGTGCCGGGCACGGCGGCGGCCGGGCGCGCGGCCCTCGCCGGGGTGCTCGCCAGGCCCGCGCACGCGAGCGCCCACCGCGTATCGGCTGCCGGTCACGCGCATATCGATTCGGCATGGCTGTGGCCGCTGCGCGAGACGGTACGCAAGGCGTCGCGCACCTTCGCCAATGTGACGGCGCTGGCCGAGGAGTATCCGGAGCTGGTCTTCGCCTGCTCGCAGGCCCAGCAGTACGCGTGGGTGAAGGAGCACCAGCCGCACATCTGGGAGCGCATCAAGAAGGCGGTCGCGGACGGGACGTGGGCGCCGGTCGGCTCGATGTGGGTGGAGTCGGACGCCAACATGCCGGGCGGTGAGGCGCTGGCCCGGCAGATCACGCACGGCAGGAGGTTCTTCCGCGAGGAGCTGGGCGTGGAGACCGAGGAGATCTGGCTGCCGGACTCCTTCGGTTACACCGCCGCCTTCCCGCAGTTGGCGAAGCTCGCGGGTGTTCGCTGGTTCCTCACCCAGAAGCTGAGCTGGAACCAGTCCAACAAGATGCCGCACCACACCTTCTGGTGGGAGGGCATCGACGGCACCCGGGTCTTCACCCACTTCCCGCCCGTGGACACGTACAACTCACAGTTCCACGGCGCCGAACTCGCCCACGCCGAGCGGAACTTCGCGGACAAGGGGCGGGCGACCCGCTCCCTGGTGCCGTTCGGCTGGGGGGACGGCGGGGGCGGTCCGACCCGCGAGATGATGGAGCGGGCGCGGCGCCTGAGGTCCCTGGAGGGTTCGCCGCGCGTCGAGATCGAGAAGCCGTCGGCGTTCTTCGCGGCGGCCGAGGAGGAGTACGGCGCCGACGCCCCGGTCTGGTCGGGCGAGCTGTATCTGGAGCTGCACCGGGCGACGTACACCACTCAGGCGGCGACCAAGCGCGGCAACCGCCGCAGCGAACACGCCCTGCGCGAGGCGGAGTTGTGGTGCACGGCCGCGGCGGTACGGGATCCGGCGTACGCCTATCCGTACGACGCGCTGGACCGGCTGTGGAAGACGGTCCTGCTGCACCAGTTCCACGACATCCTGCCCGGCTCGTCGATCGCGTGGGTGCACCGGGAGGCGCGTGAGACCTACGGGCGGGTGCTGGCCGAGCTGGACGGGATCACCGCGTCGGCCGTGCGCGCGCTCGGCGCGGGCGGGCCCGCGGTGCTCAACGCCTCGCCGTACGCCCGCAGCGAGGTGGTGGACGGCGGGGACGGCACGCTGGTGCGCGTGGACGTCCCCGCCCTCGGCACACGGAGTCTGGACGGCGCCGTGGCACCGGGTCCGGGAGTGGCCGCGCACACGACCGGCGACACGATCGTCCTCACCAACGAACGGCTGAGCGTGACCGTCGACGCGGCCGGGCTCCTCATCTCCGTGCGGGACCTCGCCGCGGACCGTGAGGTGCTCGCGGCCCCCGGCAACCTCCTCCAGCTGCACCCCGACCACCCCACGCGCTACGACGCCTGGGACCTCGACCGGCACTACCGGCGGCGGCACACCGACCTGACGGACGCGGACTCCGTCGAGCTGGTCGAGGACGGGCCGTCGAGGGTCGCCGTGCGGGTGGTGCGCGCGTTCGGGGACTCGCGGATCACGCAGGAGATCCGGCTCGCGGCGGGCAGCAGGCGCGTCGACGTGGTCACGGACGTCGACTGGCGGGAGTCGGAGAAGGTCCTCAAGGCCGCGTTCCCGCTGGACGTGCACGCCGAACGGTCCACCGCCGAGATCCAGTTCGGCCACGTCCACCGGTCCACGCACGCCAACACCGGTTGGGACGCGGCGCGTTACGAGATCTGCGCGCACCGCTGGCTGCGGGTGGCCGAGGAGGGGTACGGCGTCGCGCTGCTCAACGACTCGACGTACGGCCATGATGTGACGCGTACGGAGCACGGCGGCGTCCTCGGCACCACCGTGCGCCTGACGCTGCTGCGGGCCCCGCACAGCCCGGATCCGGAGACCGACCAGGGCGCGCACCGCTTCACGTACGCCCTGCTCCCCGGCGCGGCGACGGGCGACGCGGTCGCGGAGGGGCTCGCGCTCAACCTGCCGCTGCGGGTGGCCGACGCGCCTGTCCTCGCGCCGCTGGTGAGCGTCGACGATCCGGCGGTCACGGTCGAGTCGGTCAAGCTCGCCGACGACCGCAGCGGCGATGTCGTCGTACGGCTCTACGAGTCGCGCGGCGGGCGGGCCGCGGCCACGCTCAGCACGTCGTTCCCGGTGGCGCGGGCCGATGTGACGGACCTGATGGAACGGCCGCTGCGCGAGGCGGACACGGGCGAGGCCGGTCTGACCCTGGCGCTGCGGCCCTTCCAGATCGTCACGCTGCGACTGCGTCCCGCCTGAGCCGCCGGGCGGGGGCGGCCGGGGTCCGGGTCAGGGCCGCGGCACGTTCCGCAGGTTCGAGCGGGCCATCTGCACCATCCGGCCGACCCCGCCGTCCAGCACGATCTTGCTGGCGGAGAGCGCGAAGCCGGTCACCATGTCCGAGCTGATCTTGGGTGGCATGGAGAGGGCGTTGGGATCGGTGACGATGTCGACCAGCGCCGGGCCCTTGTGCGCGAAGGCGTCCTTCAGGGCGCCCGCGAGCTGCTTGGGCTTCTCCACGCGGACGCCGTAGGCCCCGGCGGCGCGGGCGACGGCGGCGAAGTCGGGGTTGTGGTTCGCCGTGCCGTAGTTCGGCAGTCCGGCGACCATCATCTCCAACTCGACCATTCCCAGGGAGGAGTTGTTGAAGAGGACGACCTTCACCGGAAGGTCGTGCTGGACGAGGGTGAGGAAGTCGCCCATCAGCATCGAGAAGCCGCCGTCGCCCGACATCGACACGACCTGGCGCTTGCGGTCGACGAACTGGGCGCCGATCGCCTGCGGCAGGGCGTTCGCCATCGAGCCGTGACTGAAGGAACCGATGATGCGGCGCCTGCCGTTGGGGGTGAGGTAGCGGGCCGCCCAGACGTTGCACATGCCGGTATCGACGGTGAACACCGCGTCGTCGGCGGCGACTTCGTCCAGGACCGAGGCGACGTACTCGGGGTGGATCGGGACGTGCTTGTCGACCTTGCGGGTGTACGCCTTGATGACGCCTTCGAGGGCGTCCGCGTGCTTCTTGAGCATCTTGTCGAGGAACTTGCGGTTCTTCTTCGGCGAGACGCGCGGGGTGAGGCAGCGCAGTGTCTCGCGGACGTCGCCCCAGACGGCTAGGTCCAGCTTCGAGCGGCGGCCGAGGTTCTCGGGGCGCACGTCGACCTGGGCGATCTGGACGTCGTCGGGCAGGAAGGCGTTGTACGGGAAGTCCGTGCCGAGCAGGATCAGCAGATCGCACTCGTGCGTGGCCTCGTACGCGGCGCCGTAGCCGAGCAGGCCGCTCATGCCGACGTCGAACGGATTGTCGTACTGGATCCACTCCTTGCCCCGCAGCGCGTGCCCCACCGGGGCCTTGATCTTCTCGGCGAACTCCATCACCTCGGCGTGGGCGCCCGCCGTGCCGCTGCCGCAGAAGAGCGTGACCTTGCCCGCCTTGTCGATCATCTTCGCGAGCTTGTCGATCTCCTCGTCGCCGGGGCGCACGGTGGGCCGCGAGGTCACCAGGGCGGTCTCGGCGGCCTTGTCCGGGGCGGGCTCGGAGGCGATGTCGCCGGGCAGCGACACGACGCTGACGCCGGACTGGCCGACGGCGTGCTGGATGGCGGTCTGGAGCAGCCGGGGCATCTGCTTCGGGCTGGAGATCAGCTCGCTGTAGTGACTGCACTCCTGGAAGAGCCGGTCGGGGTGCGTCTCCTGGAAGAAGCTGAGGCCGATCTCGCTCGACGGGATCTGCGACGCGAGGGCGAGCACCGGGGCCATGGAGCGGTGGGCGTCGTACAGGCCGTTGATGAGGTGGAGGTTGCCCGGACCGCAGGAGCCCGCGCAGGCGGCGAGCTTGCCGGTGATCTGGGCCTCGGCGCCGGCCGCGAAGGCGGCGGTCTCCTCGTGCCGCACCTGGACCCAGTCGATCTCCTTGGTGCGGCGGATGGCGTCCACGACCGGGTTGAGACTGTCGCCGACCACTCCGTACAGGCGCTGGACGCCCGCCCGGACGAGGATGTCGACAAACTGCTCGGCGACGTTCTGCTTGGCCATGCGGTACGCACCTCTTCACCCTTGGAACCTTTGGGCATCATGGAGCCCTTGGGCCTCTTGTAACCCCTTGGGCCCCTTGTAACCGCTTGGACCCTTTGCTCCATGAATTCACAGGTGCGGCGGTCATGCCTCCCAGACCGCGGCGGCCGTGCGGTCGTCGGCGTACCCCTTGACCCTGACCTGGATGTCGGCCAGGAACGCGGCGAGCCCCGGCGGGCCGCTCTTCTGCCATCTGAGGGTGAGGTGTTCGGCCAGCTCGGGCTC
Source organism: Streptomyces sp. NRRL S-920 (assembly GCF_000717945.1). Classification (NCBI taxonomy): domain Bacteria; kingdom Bacillati; phylum Actinomycetota; class Actinomycetes; order Kitasatosporales; family Streptomycetaceae; genus Streptomyces; species Streptomyces sp. NRRL S-920. The sequence continues at coordinate 1,007 of NZ_JODF01000005.1, read as the reverse complement.
GCCGCGCAGGGGTTCCGCGAGGCCGCCGCTGCACAGCAGGAGCGTGTCACCCGGCCGGGCGACCGAGGCCCGGAAGCGGAAGGGGTCGCGGGGTGGTTCCGGGGCCGGTTCGTAGGGGCTCGGGGGTGTGGTGATGCCCAGGTCCATGGTGAGACGGTCGCCCTCGGGGGTCTGGGGCGGCGGTGAGCCGAAGCCGACCACGGCCTCGCCGGTGGCGTCGGCGACGCGCGGCTCGATGTCCTGCCACTCGCCCTCGCGCAGCCGGAAGAGGCCGCCCGCGCCGACGCCGAAGAAGACGCGCGTACGGCACTGGGGGTCCGCGGGCAGCAGGAGGCAGCGCAGGGAGGCGGCGTACTCGTCCGGCTGGAGCCCGAGGTCCACCGCGTGCGCGCGGAGCTTGCCGAGGCTGCGGTCGGTGAGGCGGTGCAGGCCCGACTTCAGGTCTCCGCGCCGGGCGGCCCTGATGTCCTCGGCGAGCCGCTGATGGCTGCGCCCCACGGCCCTGCCGATCCACTCGCAGGCCTCGGCGGCCGCGCGGTGCGCGCCGGGGGTCGCCCGGGCGCCGGTGGCCATGGCGACGAGCACCAGGGCGTCCTCTCCTGTGCCGAAGCGGGCGGTCAGCAGGGAGTCGCGGCGGGGCTCGCCGCGGTAGCGGGCGGAGTCGCCGCGCACGGAGGCCGCGCGCAGCGTGGACGAGCCGTACCGCGCCCCGTCGAGGACGGTGTCCGCGACGAGATCGCCCAGATCGTCGGGGTCGGCGGCGGGCAGGGCGGTGGGCTCGGCCTCGTAGGTGGGTGGCCGGTCCCCCACGTAGGCGGGACCGCCGGAACCGAAGGGCGCCGGGGCAGCCTCGCCCCTCGGCGCCCCGGGCCTCCGCGACCCTGGCACGGGCGGCCGGGCCGGCGCCCCCGCCACCGGCCCGGCCCCCGCCCCGAAGGTCACCGGGCCCGTGGGCCCGGTGGGGGGTTCCCAGGGGGCGGGGGTGACGAGGGTGGAGGGTGGAACGG